>PBMI01000013.1 GCA_002722545.1 Opitutia bacterium
ATCTCTCGAGAAGGGGGTCCTGGCCGGCTACCCTTGCTTAGATTTCAAGGTTACTCTTACTGATGGAGGATTTCATGCGGTTGACTCCTCGGCCGTAGCTTTTGAAATTGCTTCGAGAGCCGCTTATCGTCAAACCGTTCCCAAGGCAGGGGCTCAGATTCTTGAGCCTATTATGAAGCTCGATGTTTTCACCCCTGAGGATCACGTTGGAGATGTTATCGGTGATCTGAATCGTCGTCGCGGTATGATCCAGTCACAGGATTCAGCTTCCGGTGGAATTCGCATCAAGGCACAGGCTCCTCTTTCCGAGATGTTTGGATACATTGGTGACCTTCGGACCATGACTTCAGGCCGTGGCCAGTTTTCGATGGAATTTGAGCACTACGCACCTTGCCCGAGAAACGTTGCTGATCAAGTGGT
The DNA here is from genome assembly GCA_002722545.1 of Opitutia bacterium. Lineage (GTDB taxonomy): Bacteria > Verrucomicrobiota > Verrucomicrobiia > Opitutales > Seribacteraceae > Seribacter. The sequence goes on from PBMI01000013.1 coordinate 421, forward strand.
CGCCGATGCTAAGGAGCGCGAGGAAGCCAAGAAGAAATAATTTTCCGGAGCTTAATCTATTTTGAAAAGGCGCGCCTGAGATGGCGCGCTTTTTTGTGTCTCAGAAAACTCAATATTTCGTAAAGTGCGATAGGCTCCTTGATCAAGTTGAAGCCGACCTAAAGGATTTGTATTTTGATATAATCCTTGCCTTACCAGCTAATATTTAAGAATATTTAAAAGTAAATATCTTAGGAAGTTTTAATGGACTTTATGATTTAGATTACTGAATTCTCTAACCAACTCATGAAATTACGATCTTGTCTTGCCGCCATTAGTCTAATCATCCCGTTCGCACCAAAGATCGTCCAAGGGCAAGAGACTGAGATAATGAGCATTTACTCTTCGGTCCGTCGTGCTCTGCGAGAAAATACCGACTTTAAGAGCGAGCTCGAAAGCGTGAAAATCAGTAATGCTCAGATTCAAAGAGAGTTGTCTGAGTTTGGCTGGGGTATTGAGGCACTCGCTCGATACGAGGATCGCTCGAAACCTCAAAATACCAGGGAATTTATAGCTGTTGGTGGGCTTCAGTTGCCGGGAAACGAGTCGAGAATTTTCATTGATGAAAATCTCACAGCTAGGGTCGGGGTGAAAAAGAAATATTCGACGGGAACTGTTTTAGAGGTTGGTTCGCGGTTTTCTCGTCTCAGTAACACCCTAAATAGAACCTCAGCCAATGCATTATTTTCTCCTGAATATGAGACCTTTACTGGAATTACAATTACCCAGCCGCTTCTTCGTGGGTTTGGCAAAGATGCTAATCTCGCCGGTGTAAATATCGCGAGGCTTCGTGGAACGGCCCAAGAAATTTTAACTCATGTAAAAGCGATGAACTTAGTCGCCGAAGTTGCTACCCGCTATACGGATATTATTACAGCTGATCGCGTGTTAAATGTCCATGGACAGAACATCAAATTAGCCGAGCAGATGTTGGTGCGCAATAAGGAGCTTTTCAAAAGCAAGGAGGGTTTAGCGACCGACGTCACAACTGCAGAACTCGCCCTTTATCAGCGACAGGATCAATACATCACTAGTGCTGCTGAGAAAATTGAGAGAGTTAATACACTCTTTGCACTGACTAACCGCGAGCCAGATCTGGAGGGGAAAACTAAATTTAAACCATCATCCGCTTTCTTTTCAGGCGAGACGAATATGGGCAAGCGTGAATTGATTAGTTATGGGCAAAAGCGCAGATTGGATATTAGCTATTACAATCACGTCGTCGATACTACAAAATTGAATGTTCTCCGCGCAAGGGATTCTGGGAGGGCACAGCTCAATTTGACTGGTTCCGCTGGGCTTTATGGGCTAGATGCTGATGGTGGGGGCGCTTTTGGAGAGGCAGCCAGCGCTCAAGGAAGAGAATGGTCACTGGGCCTGGATTTCAAGATGCCGCTTACCGCGGATGCCGATGAGGCTGCGTTGAAAGCAGCCGAGGCACAGGTGCGCAAAGCTGAATTGGAGCTTCAAAAAACTAAGCGTTCTATCTCGCTGGAGGTGCACACAGCATGCACTCGCATGGAGGCTGCAAAGCAAAGGATACAGACGGCAAAAAAGGCTGTGGAGCTTGCTGCTGAGAGACTGAAACAAGAACAAGATTTATTCAATGCTGGAGAGGGCGACTTTTACAGGGTTGTCGAACTACAGCAGATCCTTGGAGATTCTAAGGTAAATTTGGTCGCCAGTGAAGCAGCTCTCAGCAAGTCTGTGATCGCTGTATGGCTTGCTGCAGGACAAATTTTCGAACGCATTGGAATTTCGAATGCTGAGATACAGGTGATGGTCACCCGTGCCAAGGCGAAGCGATGAGAGCTTAATCAATCGAAACCTAGAAAATCACGGACTTTATGAAAAGAATTGTGAATCGAATTTTAGTAATTTTGATCTTTCTTGCAGGCTGCATTTCGCCCTCTCTTGCGCAGGTTTGGATTGAGGGGACCACTCAACCTGCAGCGCGGATTACAATTAGTTCACCAGTGGAGGAAATCGTTGAAAGTGTGGCGGTTCAAGAGGGAGATATTGTAGAAAAAGGTGGGACTCTCGCCACGCTGTTTTCGACAAAAGAGCAGCTTGAGGTCAAGCGGCTTGGCATTCTGATAGAAAAAGCTTTGGCAGATGCCAAGACAGCTCGAGATCTTTATGATAAAAAGATCCAAAAGAAGTCTGAACTCCTACAGAAAGAGGTCGAGCTTAAGCGTCTAAAAATTGAGCAGGAAATGGCTCAGGTCTCTGTTAAGCAGAGGATTATCAAGGCTCCGGTGGCGGGGACGGTTGTTTATAGGCTTAAGGATCCTGGTGAGGCGGTAGAAAGAGTCGAGCCTGTGTTTGAGATTATTGATGCCTCTAAAATGAAGTTGGTTTTCTTTCTTTCTACAAAGCATCTACCGAATCTCAAAAAAGGGATGAAATCCGACGTTCTTTTTCCGGAGCTGCCTGAGATTAAAGAAAGAAAAGCCACTCTTGTGTTCATCGACCCGCAACTCGATTCGCGAAGCGGGCTCTTCCGCGTTCGTTTTGATTTCGATAATAGCGAATTGAAGATTAAGCCTGGTGTAAGAGTGAAGGTTAAACTCCCGGAAATGGAGGGGCGTGAATGAGCCTCAGCGAGACTTTGGAGAGTGGTTCAGATCCTTCCGATTTCTGGTCATGCTTGGTCCAGACCGTTGCGGATCAGTGGCAACTCACTGAATGCGTCGCTTTACAGGTCGATGGCGAGAATCTAAAGCTGTTTGGTTCGAGTAAGAACAGCAACCTCAGAGCCGCTCCAGTGAATGTGCGGAAGGCGATTATGGCCGCCGGAACTGAGTTCAAATCAATTAAAGAACTGGAAACCTATTGGAGTATCAATCCGATTAGTATTGTCGGTAGCAGTAGCAGTTTTACGCTTGTTTGCGCTTGTCCAACTGAACTCTCAGAACCAGAGCAGGTTAAGCTACAAACTTTTGTAGAGTCCGCCGTTATTGCATTTTCGGCGCAGCGCAAGGCGGATTCATCGGAGAGCGCACTTAGCGAGATTTCTCGGGTTGTTGATTTAGGACTTATCATCGGTGAGTCAGCTCACTTTGGAGAAGCAGCAAACCGACTTTGTAACGAGTTAGAAACCGAGCTGGCGGCGATGCGGGTGACTCTTGGTTGGCGTAAAAAGGGGCTCATGGAGTTGATCGCAACCAATCATGGAGGTCGTATACGTAACGATACCGAAATTGCTGGGGCGCTCGGCCGAGCTATGGATGAGGCAGCCGAACAAGATTGTGAGGTGGGCGTTCCATCGATTAAAGGGGTGGGGATTAATAGGCAACATAAGGCTTTTTCCGAGGCCCATGCCAACTGCCAAATCTTGTCAATGCCACTTCGTGAAAATGGCGAGGTCCATGGTTCTGTAACAATTGAGTATTCACAAGACTCTGATGGTATTTCTCAAGAGCGGATTGATGCCCTCCGGGTAGTCCTTGATTTAGTAAGCCCGCAACTGGTGAATCTTTATCAAAAGTCTGGTTGGATTGGATCTCGAGCTTGGCGCTCGGTCCGGCAGCGTTTTGCTTCGCTACTGGGCTATCGTCATACCGGGTGGAAATTGTTAGGAGTAAGTCTAGCCTTAACTTTTCTACTCTGCTGCGTTATTCCAATAAAACATACTGTCAAAGCTCCTTTTCTCCTGCGGACCGAAGCTTCGGCAGATGTAACCGCTCCTTTTTCGGGTTTTATCGATACGGTTGACGTTAATGTGGGCGATGTGGTTCGAAAGGGTCAGGTTTTGCTACGACTAGATCGTCGTGAGCTACTGATGCAGCGGATAGAACTCAAAGCCCAGCGTGAGCGTAGTCTCGCAGACTCCCGCCGCTACGAGGCAGAAGGAGATCTTTCGCAAATGAAGCTTTCGCAGCTATCTATCGAACAGGCCGATGCGAAACTGACGGCTCTTAATTACCGTCTAGATCTCAGCGAAATTTGCGCACCCTTTGACGGGGTAATCGTGGAGGGGGATTTAAAAGAAAGGCTTTCTTCTCCAACCCAGGTTGGTGAGAAGCTCATGCGCATCGTTGAAATCAGCGATACTTATGGCGAGCTTCAGGTTGATGAGCGAGATATTCATTTTCTCAAAAAAGGAATGGAAGGTGAGCTTGCTTTCACTTCACGTCCTGAGGACAAATTCAGAGTTTCACTCGACTCATATGAGCCGGTTGCTGTGGTAAAGGAGACAGGAACAGCCTTTCGTGTGAGGGTTAATCTCACTGACTCACCCGAATCGTGGTGGCGGCCTGGAATGAGTGGGGTTTGCAAAGTAGATATCGAAAATCGATCCGTGGCGTGGGTTTATCTCCATCGGACCTGGGAATTCGTTCGCATGAAGCTTTGGTTTTAGCTGGAGAGATCTTCCGCCATGAGTAAACGCACCGTTTTTGATGAGTCTTGGCATCGGGTGAGCCGCAGTAGAGTGCGGCTTCTGCCGGGCGTTGAAATGATTCGTCAGATGTTCCGGGGTGAACCTTGGTATGTCGTGTGTGACAAGCTTGGACATCGTTTTTTTCGAATCCGGCCGGCTGCTTATCGCTTCATTTGTTACCTTGAAGATTCTGAGACGGTTCAGGATGCGTGGGATCAGGCACTTGAGATCAATCCGGTGGACGCTCCGGGCCAGGGCGAGGTCATCCAATTACTTTCGCAGCTTTATCAATCGGGTCTTCTCCGAAGTGATAAAACCGCAGATATTGCTGCTCTCGAGGAAAATAAAATTCGTGAGAAGGCCCAAAAACGTAAGCAACAATTTTCCAGTCTTCTTTTTTTAAAGATTCCCCTGATTAATCCAGACCCTTTTCTGCGGCGAACTCTTCCGCTCTTCGCTTGGGTTTTCACACCTATCGGGGCTGTACTTTGGTTTGTTGCTTTTGCGTGGGGTGCGCAGGCGTTGGTCGAAAATTGGGAGCGATTTTCGGCTTCATCTCGGTTGGTCCTCGGATTGGCTAATCTTCCATATCTTTATATAGGCCTTATCATCACAAAGATTATTCACGAATTTGGTCATGGCTATGCCTGCCGTAGGTATGGGCGAGAAGTTCCTGAAATGGGGGTGATGCTTTTGGTTTTCAACCCGCTACCCTATGTCGATGCCTCATCTTGCTATGCCTTCGCTCGCAAGTATCAGCGGGTGATTGTGGGTATCTCGGGGATGGCTCTAGAGTTGTTTGTTGCGGCCCTTGCTGTGAAATTATGGGCAGAGGGGGCTGATGGAGTGGCTTCTAGGGTCGCGTATAATGTGGCTATCACCGCTTCAGTCGGAGCGCTGCTTTTTAACCTCAATCCGCTTTTGCGCTTTGATGGTTATCATATTCTGTGCGATTTACTTGAGACTCCGAATTTACAGGGTCGTTCTCAAGCGTTGGTCGGCTGGTGGGTGAATGAGAAGATTTTTAAGATCGATCCCGGCCCGATTCCGACACGCTCGCGAAGGGAGCAAATCGGGTTCACTCTCTATTTCTTTGCGAGTTGGATCTATCGCTTTCTTCTAATGATCGGGATTCTAATCTTTGTATCGAAGCAGTTTCTGATTGTTGGTGTGATTCTGGCGCTCTTATTTGCTGTGGTTTGGGGGATTCTTCCTTTTGTGAAAGGCCTGCGTTATGTATTTTTCAGTCCTAAACTCATGAATCGCCGAACACGTGCTCTCGGAATTGTGGCTCTCTTTACAGGGGGGTGCTTATCGTTTTTGGCCTTTGTTCCGATGCCTTACTATTTCCGTGCTGAGGGTATCGTGAAGTCCTCAGAATTTCAGAATGTATACACGAGTAGCCCTGGTCGTATCACTGAGTTGGTGACTCCTTCCGGTGAAATGGTGGAAGGCGGCCAAATTTTGTTGCGGTTGACCAATAAAGACCTGGAGGCTGAGAGGGAACTTATTCGTATTGAACGTGAGCGCGGCGATTTGCTGTTCAGAAAGGATCGCAATGAACAGGGAATTCAGCTGGCTGGGTTAGAGGGGCTTTCAAAGTCTCTCGATGCTCGCGAGTTGGCTTTAGAGACCCAGCTTGAAAATTTAGTGGTGAGGGCACCCGTTTCAGGGCGTTGGATAGCGAATGATCTTTACGAAGTAATGGGCTCGGTCGTTCCCCGTGGGCAATCTCTTGGCATGGTGAGAGGTGAGGATGGCTACGTCCTGAGTGCAGTGGTTCACCAACGCGATGCCGGAAGGCTTTCCCTGAATGATTCGGAATTAAAAATTAAGGGTCAGGAGGGTGTGAATTTACTGATCACCAATCTTGATTCCATTCCGGCTGGTCAGGAAGATCTTCCAAGCGCAGCTTTGGGCGTGACTGGTGGTGGATCGATCGGAGTCTCAAGTCGAAATGGCGATGGGAAGCAAACCACAGAGCCTTATTTTCAGGTCAGAGGTACGATTGAGGAGGTGAATGGCGTTATTTTGCAACATGGGCAGCGAGGTGTAGCGCGCTTCGCCTTGCCAAATAAACCGCTGCTCGGTCAGTGGCGTCATTTCATCCGGCAGTTTTTCCAACGCGAATACCAACTCTAGTTCGATTTTCTCATGAAAATCAACGCACCAAGCCACTTTCAGAATTCGTTTTTCCAAAAAAAAGCGTCCCCGGATTTAAAGGGGTTGGATCTCTTGATCAAACGTCTTGCAGGAAAATGGAAACAGCGCAGTTCAATTTTAAAGCCATGGCTCAAGAACGTTGAAGTTGCCAAAATTGAGCGTAAACGACTTGAAGAAATTACTGATAAGGAAATCAACCGGCTTATCAGGGATTCGAGGCTTCAAGTTGCCGGTGACGCTTTGCCAGATCCAGAAGTCCTTGCATTAATTTGCGAAGTGGCTCGTCGTGAGTTGGGTTTAATTCCCTACAGGGTTCAAATGCTGTCTGCCCTCGCTTTGATTAAGGGGTATTTGGCTGAGATTGATACGGGAGAGGGGAAGACTCTCTCGATTGCTATTGCGGCGGCCTTTGAGTCTTGGAAAGGCGAGCCTGTTCACGTCATCACCGCCAATGATTATCTCGCTAAGCGTGATGCGTTGACCATGAAGCGCTTCTACGCGCGGCTTGGCATTTCGGTTGCGTCTGTGATCGGGAAGACCAAGCCAGCCGATCGGCAGGCGGGATATCAGGTTGATATTACTTACACCACCGCCAAGGAGGTTGCTGCCGATTTTCTTCGAGACCGACTTCAACTCGGCGAGTGGACGCGGTCGGGTATGCGCCAACATGTGCGCAAGTTTGTCAGGGCATCTGAAAGCGGAGTTCGCCTCACTCAGCGTGGGCTTTTCCGGGCTCTTGTTGATGAGGCTGATAATGGTCTAATCGATGAAGCAGTNACTCCACTCCTAATTAGCCAAAAATTTGANTCAGAGGAACTACGCCAAGCTTGTCTTGGCGCTTGGAAGGTTGCTGAATTTCTNCGANCTNGGACTGACTACACNATCCATCGAGGACGACGGGAAGTGAAGTTGACNGNGGCAGGTGAAGAAAAAATTGCCGAGAGAGATGANTTNCCCNTNTCTCCGCTTTGGCGNTGCCCTGATCGTCGCCGTGAGATGGTNTTGCTTGCCNTNGAGGCNCANGAATTCTTCACCCTGGGATCTCATTATATCATCGAAGATGGAAAGGTTGTGATCATTGACGAGAGCACNGGGCGGCCAATGCCNGACCGCTCATGGAAGTTGGGTCTCCACCAAATCGTNGAGGCNAAAGAAAGTCTCGAGATTACGGCGCCTTCNACCACNATNGCCCAGATTTCCTTTCAAGGNTTTTTCCAAAAATATCGTAAGCTTTCAGGTGCCACCGGAACAGCGCANGAAATTGCNGNCGAAGTTTGGACGATCTATGGGGTTCCGACTGTTAAGATTCCNAGAAATCTCCCCAATATTTCACGATATCGGAGNCCTAAATTCTACTNGAGTGAGGCTGATCGCGAACATGCNGTTTCNGAGGAGGTGATNCGCTGNCANCGANATTCACAGCCTGTGCTCATNGGAACACGCACNGTNACNTCGAGTGANCGNTTAGGGCGNAAGCTGGGTCTTCANAACATTCAACACGTCATTCTGAATGCGACTCGCCTTGCTCANGAAGCTGGAATTATTGAGGATGCCGGACTGAAAGGANGAGTCACAATAGCCACCAATATGGCTGGTCGTGGAACAGATATTGAACTCGGGAAGGGTGTCAGAGAGTTGGGAGGATTACATGTCCTTGTGACAGAGCCCCACGAATCCCGTCGGGTGGATCGGCAGTTCTTCGGCCGGTCTGGTCGGCAGGGGGATCCTGGATTAGTGAGTCGCTATTATTCCTTGGATGATGTGCTTTTTCAGAAATTTCTACCACGGTTCCTTTATCGCCTGATGACTAAAACCGCTCATCCTTCAACGGGCGAAATCGCCTATCCATTTCTTTGCCGTGGCTTACTAAGGCATGTTCAAATCAGGGCTGAAAAATTGGCAGTCTTTCGCAGAAAACAGGTCTCTGAAAATGATCGGCGGCAGCGCTCCTCCCTTGGGTTTGTCCGTGACTAGCTTGCATTTGTGGGGCGCTTGTATGCTCGAAAAGCCCCTTATCGCTCATAAATTGGTTCTGATTGTAGCGAGGCTGAGGATAGTTCGAGAGGTTTTGAAAAGGCCTAAGATATTAATATTAAAAAGATATTAAATAATATCAAAAAATTACCGGTAGAGTAAAAATATTCTTGTTGGAATTCTACCGCCGAGAGAATGTTTCGCCGCGATGCCGCTCGGTTTCAACAAGCCTTCAACTGAAGTTGCCCATGATCGTGGCAGCTCCATGGATAGGTATGCGGTTGAGCAGCTCGAACCTAAGATTCTTTTCTCGGCTGGGCCCATCGATGCTCCGCCTGAAGTTTACGGACTTTCTCCTCTCGATTCGGTTGACTCATCCGCTCTGGAAGAAGTCCATTTTACAGAAGTGGTGGAGGTTGAGATGGGACCCGAATTTTTTGATTCAGATACCACTGAGGGCTCCATTTTGGGTCACGGTGAAGACTTCACCTGGGGTCCCGAAATTGGCCCAGATGACCTGCTCGTGGGTGTGGGAAATGAGGTCCTCGCTGCCCCTCAAAACGGCCTCGTTGATCTGGAAGATGACCTTGCTAAATCGGGAGATCAAGAAGGTCTCTTGGAAAAGGATTTCGGGACGGACCAAGCTGCTGAAATGACCCTCGAAAAAGATGTCAGTTCCGACCTTGCGATGACCAGCGAGACTAGTTCTGAAGTGCTCGGGCAAGCTCGTCTTGAAACCGATGAGTATCCAGCTGTCTCTCTGGGAGAAATAAGTTTATGGAGTGACCCGGTGCCGGGTGAATCACCTTTGGGTGATCCTACCGTCGCGCAATTAGTCGCTACGCTCAATGCTGCTAACGCACCCCCTGAGGGTCGCGAGCCTTTTACCTACGGGGAATCAAAACTTTTATACTACGGTCACGCAGCAACTTTTAGTGCTGACGGGGGTTTTACTGTGTCTGCATCTGGCAAGATTGATCTCTCATCTTTCCATCCCGATTTCCTCGCCCAACAGGGATTTACCAACCTGATCATCAACGGCAAGCCCTCCACAGATGACACTCTCATCGTCGATCTTTCAGCTGGCGATATTCCAATCAATGTTATCTACCACGGTGGCGATGAAGGCTTCGACACATTGGTTGTCAACGGAGCTCAAAATGGCCGCTACACACCCGGCGAAGTGTTCGGAGACGGCGTCATCCAGTCCGGCCTCTCTCTCATTTCCTTCACTGGTCTCGAACCTGTCATTGTTGATGGAACGGGTGACTCCGACGGGACCTTTACCTTCGAGACACCAGTGACCGCTGGCGGCGGCAATGACGTCATCACCATTGACAGTCCCGCCGCTGGGCAGAACCGGATTTCAGGAACGAGCGGTGGGGTCGCGTTCGAATCTATAACCTTCAGTAATTTTCTTCACTTTGTTGTCGATACCGGTGCGAACGATTCTGCTGGATCGGATCATGACGAAATTCAATTTGCTTCGCCGTTGTCGGCAGCCGGCCTCGAGACCCTCACCGTCCAGAGTGGGGCGGGGGATGACATCTTCTTCATCGCTCAGGCTTCTGTTTCACTATCCGGTGCGGATGCGCCGATATTGATTTTTGACGGTGGTTCCGGGGATGACAAGATCAGGGGCCCGACCGGAGATACTGATTGGCGTGTTACGGGAACGAATGCCGGAACGATCGGGTCAGTTCAATTCAGTGGTGTTGAGAACCTGTCCGGCGCGGAAGGCAATGAAGACACTTTTGTTTTCGAGACAGCCGGTTCGATCAGTGGAAGCATTGATGGTGGTAACGGGGCTGTGGATCTGGTGGTCGGCCCGGTATCGATCAGCGGCGCGGCGGAGATTACGCGTTCGCGCACGAGCACCGATGTCGACACCGATGGTGATGGCAGCGCCGACCTTTTGGGGGCAACGCTGGACCAGATGGCGCTGACCTTGACCGATGCGATCCTGCGTGTGAACGGCGTGGCGGAATTGAAAGTTTCGGGTTCGGTAGCCTTGGTATGGGTCATTCCTGCGGGCGGCTCGACGGCCCGTTACACGGCGTTGAAGATGGGTGAGGTCGTGTCGGCCGCCACGGATGACTTTGGCTTGAGTGGCAGTCTCAATATTGCCGCGCTGGATTACAACGATGCGGAGAGCGGTTTCGACCGACTTGACTGGACCACCGCATTTGCTGACGGAGCATTGCTCGACCCAGGCAGCTACCTCCCAACACCGGTCGAACTCCCCATCGATTTCACCAGCGAAATGGACTACCAAGTGGCCGGTAGCGTGACAGGAAATGCTGGGACCTCCGGAACTGCTTTCCTAAACGTCGGAGGGGTTGAACTCACAGGCAGTGCCGAATTTGCCCTTAGTCGATACGACCGAGACATTGGAAAGGTGACCGGAGGAACACTCGAAACCTGGGCATTCAAGGTCACTGATGCGGGCGTCGCCGTCGACAACCTGAACCTGACCGTCTCCGGAACACTCGGGTTGGCCAACGTCAACGACCAAGGCGGAACCGCCATCTACACCGGCATGACCATGGGCGAGGTCAATGTCACGGTCGACGGGGGATCAGCAGACAGCGTCTTTGGACTCACTGGCGACACCGAGATTGACTACTACCACAGCAACAATGCTGCGGATGAATACGACCGACTTGACTGGACCACTGTATTTGCTGACGGAGTATTGCTCGACCCAGGCAGCTACCTCCCAACACCGGTCGAGCTCCCCATCGATTTCACGAGCGACATGGACTACCGAGTGGCCGGTAGCGTGACAGGAACAGGTGGGAACTCCGGAACTGCTTTCCTAAGCGTCGGAGGGGTTGAACTCACAGGCAGTGCCGAATTTGCCCTTCGTCGAGACGACCGAGACATTGGAAAGGTGACCGGAGGAACACTCGACACCTGGGCATTCAAGGTCACTGATGCGGGCGTCGCCGTCGACAACCTGAACCTGACCGTCTCCGGAACACTCGGGCTGGCCAACGTCAACGACCAAGGCGGAACCGCCATCTACACCGGCATCAAGATGGGGAATGTTACCGTCACCGGGGGGGCAGACAACCTCTTTGGACTCACTGGCAATGTCGATATCACCAAGTATGACAGCAACAATGCTGCGGATGGATACGACCGACTTGACTGGACCACCGCATTTGCTGACGGAGCATTGCTCGACCCAGGCAGCTACCTCCCAACACCGGTCGAGCTCCCCATCGATTTCACGAGCGAAATGGATTACCGAGTGGCCGGTAGCGTGAGAGGAGATGGTTACTACGATCCGACCCCCGATGCCCCTGCGAGTGACGACGAACTGACCGAAGTGTTGATCCGGGCCGGACCGGTGAAGATCAGTGGTCACGCTGAGTTTACGCTGACCCGTTCGACCATGGATGTCGACACCGATGGCGCTGGCGGAAATACGGTTTTGGCTGGGGCAACTGTGGACCAAATGGCGCTGACTCTGACCGATGTCGGAGTAAACGTCGACGGGGTCGCGAGTCTGATCCTGTCGGGTTCGATGGCATTGGTGCGAGTGAAGGCAGCGGGCGAGGGCACTGACCGCTATACGGCCTTAAAATTAAGCGAGGTGACCGTTGGTGCCTCGACAGCTGACTCTGAACTGGATTTCGGAGTCATCGAAAAGCTTGTCATTGGCGCCCTGGAATACAACGACGCGGCCGCCACCTTCGATCGGCTCGACTGGAACACCGCCTTCGATCTGGATGCCGATGGCATTGCGGATGTGCTGAATCCGGGCGCTAACCTGCCGACACCGGTGGATCTGACTATCAATTTCGACACCAGCCTCACCTTCCAGGTATCGGGCGAAATCGCGGTGAACATTGAAGGGGATGTGCTGGCGGCGGGTCACTTTGATCTAGCTGAGACCATGCCCACTGGTGTTGATCTCGGTGTCACGAACGGCAATGCGGTGGATGTGGATCTGACTCGGATCGATCTGACCAACGTGAGTTTGTTTGTCGGGACGGGCGGTGTGTTCGACACTGAAACGAACCCGAAGAACTACCGGGTCGTTACAGACAGTGCGACGGGATTCCACGTGGAAGGTGCAGAACTGACGGTGGCAATGGCTAGAGTTACGGATTCAAGTGGAACCGACACCCGCCGCTGGACGGGGATTACGGCTGCTGCCAGCGGGATTAGCATAGTAGGCTTGGATGATCTTGGGTTTACGCTCGAAGTGACCAAGCTGGAGATCCTGGTGAACAAGGCTTCGGGCACAACGCCATTGGCAGCGGTGCCCATCGACTGGTCAAAAATCTATACTGACGAGAACGACCGGCTGAACGGATTGAGCGGCAACATCACATCGGTGGGTGGTGAAATGGCTATGAACCTAGATGGCTATGTGCTCGCGGCGGGCGGCTTCAGCGTTTCGAGCAGGGCAGTCGGCAACGCAGATCTTGGAGCGATCAACGGCAAGTCGGTCGATGTCGAGCTGTTACAAATCGACCTGATCGGGGTGGACTTGTTCGTTGGGGCCGGCGGGGCTTTTGATAGCACCACGACAGGGGCCTTCGGTGTGGACACTTCGAATGCGACCGGCTTCTTCGTAAAAGATGCGGACCTCCACCTGGCAGTCGCCAGTGTAAAGGATCCCACCCCTACCGATCCCCTGACTGACACGCGTCGTTGGGGAGGCATTGTCGCAGACGCAGATGGCCTGAGCGTGGTGGGACTAAAGGACATCACTCTGAACGTGCACAATCTGGTAATACATTTCAACACGGCCACGGGTAACGATGGTGGGAATCCTGTGGCTGATGCGGTGCGTATCGACTGGTTATCGCTGATTGACGCCAGTGACCCCCTGGCTGAGCTGAGCGACACCACAAGCGTTTCGGTAACGGGTGATGTAATCATGAATCTAGGGGGATACGTGCTGGCCGCTGGAAAACTCGGCTTGACCAAGACGACGCCGACAGGCGTAAACTTGGGCGCGAACGGAGCCTCAGTGAATGTCGATTTGCTGAGCCTCGCACTGACTGATTTGGATCTGTTCGTCGGCATCGGTGGCGTATTTGGCACCACCACAACTCCCGATGATTTTACGATCAATGTTGCGAATGCGACCGGCTTCTTCGTGGAAGATGCGGACCTCTACATGGCGATTGCCAGCGTGACCGATCCGATGCCTGAGAACCCGTCGACGGACACCCGCACCTGGACTGGTATCGGTGTGAGTGCGGGCGAACTGGGCGCCGTCGGTTTGCCGAGCGATTTTACCCTGGAAGCAGGCAACTTGAAGGTGCTATTTAACAGAGCCAAGGGGACGGGCGTGGGCGACGATGCAACGAGGATCAATTGGGATGCGTTGATCGCCGACACCGATAATCCGTTGCATGGTTTAACTACTGCCAATGATCTCGAGGTGGTGGGAGACATCACGGTGGACCTGGATGGTTACGTGCTGGCAGCAGGCAGCTTCGAGGTGACCCGGAGCGATTCCAATGTGGATCTGCTGGGAAGTGGAGCCGTGGATGTAGATTTGCTGCGGATTGACCTGACCGGGGTAGACTTGTTCGTTGGGGCCGGCGGGGCTTTTAATACCACCAATCCAGGAGCCTTCGGTGTGGACACTTCGAATGCGACGGGCTTTTCCGTGGATGATGCAAATCTTTCGGTGGCGATTGCACGGCTATCGGATGCTGCGGCAAACGATACCCGTCAATGGATCGGCGTTGTCGCGGATGCCAACGGGCTCAGTCTTGTGGGCCTGCCGGAGGTTACCCTGGCGGCCGACAATCTCGAGGTGATGTTCAACCAGGCAACTGGCACAAACAAAGGAGCAGCAAATGAGGACTTCGTCGACTGGTCGGTTCTTTATCCGCAAACGGCGGACCGCTTGAATGGTTTGAGCGGGGACACGACGTTAGTATCAGGCGTTGTAACCTTGGAACTGGCCGGGTTCGTTTTGGTGGCCGGAGGTTTCAGTGTGACCAAGACCACGGAAAATGTCGATCTGCTGGGGGCGGGCGCAATGGATGTGGATCTAGTCCGAATCGATTTGACTCGGGTTGATTTGTTTGTCGGTGTGGGTGGCGCGTTCGATAAGACGACGGCGGGCGCCTATCGGGTGGTTGCGATGGACAAAAGCGCGACGGGTTTTCTGGTGACGGACACTAGTTTCTCAATGGCGATTGCTAGCCTGAAGGATGCCGGGGTGGCCGACACCCGCCGCTGGACCGGTATCGCGGCCAGCGCGGCTACTTCGACCCTGGTGGGACTGCCCGAAATCCTCGCATTGGAAGTGAGCAACCTCATGGTGCTGTCTAACACCGCGTCGGGGAATGATGGAGCGGCAAAGCCGGTGGATGCGGTCAACATTGACTGGTCGACGCTGATCACCGATATGAAACAGCCTCTTAGCGGCTTGTCTGCCGACGTGAATCGGTCGGTGTCGGGAGATGTTAGATTCAACCTCGATGAATACGTCTTGGCGGCGGGAGAAATTAGCGTGACCAGCAGCACAGGGAATGCGGTGCTGCCGAGTGGCGGTGCGGCGGTCGATCTGGATCTGCTGCGCGTCGATCTGACAGGCGTGAATTTGTTTGTCGGAGTGGGCGGGAAATTCGATACCAGCACGCCGGGTGACTTCTCCGTCGACATTACCGATGCGACCGGTTTCTCAGCGGCCAACGCCAATCTGTCGGTAGCGTTTGCTCGGGTGACGGATGCCGCTGCGACCGATACCCGTCAATGGACTGGCATTGCGGCGAGTGCGGATGACCTGAGCGTGGTGGGACTGGAGGACATCACTATGAATGTGAACGATCTCGAGGTCATGTTCAATCTGGTCTCGAAGGATGAAGACGGAACCGCAAATACGAACTACCTCGACTGGTCAAAAATCTATACTGACGAGAACGACCGGCTGAACGGATTGAACGGCAATACGACGTCGGTGCTTGGCAACGCGGTGGTCGATATCGATGGCTTTGTTCAGGTCAGCGGCGGCTTTGCGTTTACTCGATCCGCTGGCCAGCAAGTCTTCCTCGACGATGAGACGGTTTCGGAAGAAATGACAGTGACCACCTTTGGATTTGACAAGGTAAATGCCTTCGTTGGCGCGGGCCCATACTTCGTGGATAGCAACGGGAACGGCCTGATCGATGATGATGATACACCGAGTGACGAGGCGGCCGGAGTTTTACTGAGCGACGTTAATCTGGCGCTGGCCTACTTCAAGCCCGCCAAAGGTGCTGCCAGTTACTATGCTGTCAGCGCTTCCGCGGAGAAGATCGAACTGCCGGGACTCGAACTTGGCGACGGCGGCGGGTCGAGTGACTTCAGCGGTCGCGGCTATCGAATCGAAGTCAACAGGAGCAATGCCGCAGCCAATGGTAAGGTGGTGAATTTTGCCAAAACTTATGTTTCAACGGATGGTGCTCTCACGGTTTCAACCGCGCCGAGCAGTTCTGTCGATTTTGACTATTCTTCGAAGCTCGAGCGGGTGACAATCGAGAATCTAACCGTGATCATTGAGGAATACGTGCACCTCTCGGGAGGATTCTCCTTCACGCGCCAGGAGAATTTGACGGTGACCTTGAGTGATGCGGCAAAAACCCAGCGGGCGGTCGATGCCTATGCCTTCGGCGCCGGGAACGTCGACCTGTTTGTAGGCAGCGGACCGTATTTCGAGGACACCCACACCACTCCGGATTCCAATCCCGAGAACCCCACTGATCCGGGCACGGCAATTTCCGGAGCCGACGGCGCCATCGACGAGTATGACGAGCGTAATTCGAAGGCCGTTGGACTGGCGCTGGAGAATGTTAATTTCGGACTGATTGTGATGCGACCGACGGCGGACAAATCGACCAAGTATATCGCACTCAATGCGACGGCTGATCGCGTTGGCTTAGTCGGCATCGATAAAATCAAGCTGTCGGCCTCCGAAATCAATGTCGAATATAACACGGTCAAGGGAGCCGGCGTCACCGAGAGTACTCCGGTGGTAGACTTCGAGGCCAGTTTCCCGGCCACTAGCGGCCTTAATCTCGACCTTGGCAGCAATGAGGTAAAACTTGATTACAGCGGCAGGGTGCTGCGCGCCAGTGTCGCCGAGGCAGAACTTCAGATTGATGAGTATGTGTTTGTTCGCGGCGCTTTCTCCTTTGAGAAGGGGGACTCCTTGGATGTTACTCTTACCGATGAGACTTCGCTCAAGAATGTTTCGGCGATTAACGTCGGGGGCGACAATATCACTATGTTCTTCGGATCGAATGGACCCTATTTCATCGACGGAAACGACGACGGTATCCTGAATCGCGATGACCAGAACATTCCATTAACCGGCGAAGTTAACGACGAGGCAGTCGGCCTTGACATCACCAATGCCAGTTTTGCTCTCAGTCTGCTGAAGCCCACGGTGGGCTCCATCAGGTATCTCGCGCTGGCGGCTTCGGCAGATGAGTTTGATTTCGTTGGCACGGACGTGTTCGATCTGGGGGCATCCAACATCGAAGTGGAGTTGAACCTAGCGACCGGTGAAAAAACTGATGAGACAACCCCGGTGGTCAACTTCGGCGCCATCAAAGCGAGTGAGCGGCTGGCGCTATTTGATACCGACAATTCGCAAATCATTACCGTCGGGGAACTGCGGACTCTGGCCGGGCAGGGTGCTGGAGCAGGCTACAGCTCGGCTATTGGCGAGTTATACAGTGCCGGCGCCTTGGCGACGGATGAAGTCGATCTGGACAAGCTGGTCAGGATCCTCGATGTGAATGCCGACGGGATCCTTGCCGTCAGCGAAGCGCAAATCTTCCTGGTGAACAATGAGGACGCAGATAAAGCGGACGCAGATGATGATAAAAAGCTCGATGCCGCCGGTTATAGAATTAACACGGGAGGGGGTGTCGCCTATCTGAGCGAGACCAGTCGACGAATCCACGCCTCGGGCGATGACGCGCTGATCAACATTTCCGAATTCGCGTTTCTTAATGGAAATTTCGCCTTTGATATTGGCAGCACGGAAACGGTGACGATTGACACCGGCATCCCCGAAAGTATCGGCTCCTTGGTGGATGGTACCGTGTCGTCGATCAACAGTGCGTTTGGCTCTTTGCAGGATCAGCTGAAAAATGATGATGGCCTGATCAGCAAGGTGGAAACGGCAATCAGCGACGCCATCACCAAGGTTAAAACCTCAATCGATGAGCAGGTGAATGAGATTGTCAAGTCCATCGCTGATCAGCTCAATTCATCACTGTCGGACGTGGTCTCTAATGTGAAGGGAAACATTAACACCAAGCTTGAAGATGCGACCGCTGGGTTGTCGGTGCAGTCCCTCACTGATGCCGTTATTGATCCAATCATCAATAATGTGGAAAATGCTACGTTGCAGGGGCTGTTGCGCTTTTTGTTGAAACCGTTCGAGTCGTTGCTGGGGACAGTGTTCGATGAGGCACTCGAAGAGGCAACGACGGGTGCCCTTGACCAGATCACAGCCTCGATTTCTGATGCCATTAATGCGGGCATCAATAGCGCTGCGGGTAATGTGACAGAGGAAATTCACAAGGTGCTTGATCCTCAGTTTGCCCGGGTTCAGTTAAAACTGAATGATCTCATCAGCCGTATCGAGGCTAACCTGACGCCGATCATCAGTAAACTGGAGGGTATCGCGGAAATCCGAATCGGAGACAATTTCTCAACTATCAGCGGGATCGAAGTGGATGTTACGGCAATCGGGATCAGCAATGCCAATGCCTTTGTCGGACTGCCACCCGACGGCGGCCTAGATTTCTCCCGGCCGTTTATGGAGCAGGAGGGGCTGGGATTGTTCATTGAAAACCTCGACCTGGGTCTGGGCTTGTTCAAGCCGGTGGTGACGAACCAACTGCCCTCGTTCACGGCGGCGAAAATCACTGCGGATGAAGCTGACTTCAATGACGGCGGCGCCGACATTCTTAAGCTGACCGCCAAAAATATTGAAGTGCAGCTCAATCTCGGCGGGCCAATCGTCAAGGGGGCAGGTGCGTTGATTGGAAATGCCACCATTGATTTTAAGAAGAGCTTTGAAAAGACGCTGAACGCGGAGGATGGTGAGTTTTTCGTTCAGACCGGCACCACCACCGCTGGCATTTCCCTGGACTTCAAAGGAGAGCTGATTGGGGCCGAGGTTGCCGTTGCGACCGTTAACATCTCCGAGTTCGTCTATATTACTGGGAGTTTGGCCTTCGAAAAAGGACCTGTGAAAACAGTCGCCGTGACTGGCGGGCTCGCGACGGAGTTAACTGGCGATGCTTTTGACAGAACTCTTGCCCTGTTTGGATTCGATCCAAAAACATTGGAAGGCATTTCCATCCCTGCTACTGGTAAAAAAATTACAGAAGTGTCCACCCTCACCATTGGCGCTTCGAATGTGCATGCCTTTGTCGGTCTCGGCGGCCCGTACTGGCAGACGGATGCCAATGGCACAGTTACGAAAGACACGGAGAGCTCGAATGACGCCACCGGCCTGGTCATCGAGGATTTCGATTTTGGCCTAGCAATCATGAAGTCGAAAAACCGGTTGAATTTTTCCAAGTATTTTGCGCTCAGCGCCACCGCCGAGAAGATTAAATTGGTGGGTATCGATGACGTGACCGTAGAGGCCGACCAGATGTTGGTGGAAGTCAACCTGTCGAGTCCGAGTGCCTACGGATTGCCGCTTTTCCCGGTGGTCGATTTTGCCAATACTAAAGAGTACCGCAGCGAGCAGCTCGCTTTGTTCGGTGATGGCACCCAGATTACCCCTGAAGACTTTGCGGCTCTCACCTCCGAAGTTTCACCGTCTCCCGTGATTCCGGTTGATGCGACCGACCATGAGCACCTAGTGGCCCTTCTTGACACCAATGACGATGGCATGATTCAGGTCGAAGAGGCCGCAACGGGTCTCGGCGGTGGGGCAGATAACCTGACTCTAGCAACTAATGCGGACGTAGACGGTGATGGAAAGATTGATCCACTCGGCTTTGAAGTTGCAACTGGAACAGGAACCGAGCCGGTTTATCTCGCCATGGATTCCTCCCTGGTTCGAGCTCAGGGATTCGTCGAACTCAACTTGTTTGATTCGATTATTGTGAACGGCAGTGTCGCATTTGAACTGGGACCAAACGAAAGCGTCACATTGAGTGATCGTAGCACCAAGGAAGTCAAAACGATGACGTTTGGTGCTACAAATGTGACAGCCTTCATTGGTGCAGACGGACCTTACTGGACTGACGATAACAAAGATCACAAAGTCGATTCTAGCGAATTAAGCGAAAGTTCGGTGGGCTTCTATGTCAAGAAACTTGATCTCGGTCTCATCGTGATGGCAGCGACCCAGACTGATGACCTGGGACTGTATCTCGCAGGTAAGCTGAGTGTGAACGAATTCGACCTGGTGGGTGTTAAAGACCTGACCGCAACCGGGGCCTTCGATGTCAGATTGAATCTCGGTTTTGGTGTTTCAGGCGGCTATGATGCGAATATCGCGGTTGTTGATTTAACGAAGAGTTTCAGCGAAGCGACTGCCCTGTTCGCTCTCATGGACACTGACTCGGATGGTGAGATCAGTCAGGCCGAGCAGAACACTTCACTTGGAAGTGTTTCTCTTGGCGAGAATATTACAAGTGTCTCCCAGCTGTCATCCGTGCTACTTGACCTCACTTACGACGGCGAAGATAATTCCAGCGGTGACGTGGGTGATGAATACCTTGAGATGACCGAGGTTCGCGACCAACTTAGCGAGAGTTTCAAATCAGCCAATCAGGCTGCGATTGACGCGCTGGACGTCGACAATAATGATCGCCTGAATACAGGCTTCGAGGTCAATACCGGTGATCCAAAAGCGCCAGTCGTTCTCGATTTTGAAAATTTTTTACTGGAGTTTCAACTCAGTGGGGACCTTGAAATAAAGAATAAGTTCAAGATGGAGGGGTATTTTCTCTTCGAGATCGATGAACGCGGGTTGAAGGTTTTTGTGATTGCTGGTCTTAATTTTGGTCCCGATACCGAGGTTGATCCGGATTTCACCATGAATGCTCTCGGAGCGCTGGTCATCAATTCAGATGGGGTGGCCGCCGACCTTCAAATATCGGTCGGATTGGGGGGAGCTCTTACTAGTTCTCTATCGCTGGATGCCAGTGCGCGATTTCTCTTTAATACCACGGGTGAAACCCAGACCATCACCATTCCAAAACGTTACGCTGGCTTCCTGACCGGCAGTGCGGGGGTGGATACCATTAATGCTTCCGAGATCTTCGATGTCAATTTTGTCAATGAGGATACCAACGGAAACGGAGCCCTAGATAAATACGAGGATAGCAATGGTAACGGCCGCTTGGATAATCTTCATGACCGATTCACGTCGGCAGACAAGCCCTTCACTTTGAATAGCGATGGCTCGGTGACCTTCTCGATCAGTGGAGCAGCTCCACAACTGGGTGGAGGATTTGATGACGCCGGTTCATACTTCCTCGTTACGCTGGATGGCAGCCTGAGGGTCGTCCGCACTTTCACTATTTCCGGCGACTTCCACCTCAAGGTGAGTGAGGAGTCTCTGGAGCTTGCATTCAATGGGAAACTCGACCTCAATGGATTTGCCAAGGTCGACGTAGCAGGCGGAGCCACCATCGAAAACGGGGTCTTTGCTGCCTACGTAAACGTGGATGTCGACTTCCACGTTCTGGAAAGTGTGAACGGGGGTGTCCAGATCAAGGGTGGAGCCAAACTGAAAATCAACACCGGACATAGTTCGAAGGACGTCTACGATGTACTTGGCAATAAATATGCTGTTGGTGCGAAGACCTATTCCTTTGCTATCGAGGCTAATGTGGATCTGTTTGGGGTTGTTAAAACGGTTGAGGGTACTGGAACTGTTACGATAGCTCTCGTCGGAAATGACTTCTCAATTGAATTTTCAGGGGATTTAGATTGTTTTGCAACAACGATCAGCGCCACAGGTGAGTTCAAAACCAATGGTAGCTTTAATTTCACGGGTATGCTCGACTTCAAGTACCCTAAGGAATACCCTGACGTTCAGCTTGGAATTGAGGGAAAAATCAGAGTAACCCTGACCAACACAAGCTTCAGTGGGTTTGGTGGGGTGACGCTTGTGGTCGACGGAAATACATTCGATGTTGCTTCTGGTACGGTCACCTTAGACTGGTCCGACGGGAGTTGGTCGATCTATGCCGAAGGCCCCCTCAGTGTCTGGCTGCGGGTTTCGGCTGATAACGGGAACAACCTAACCTTCGAAGGAGGACTGGGCCTCTGGAATGATGTCGCTGGAGCCTTGGAAGATGCCGCTAATACCATCGCCACGGACGCCCAGGAAGCAGCTGATGCCGTCGGGAAAGCACTTACAAACCTTGGTAATGATATCGGAGAAATCGGAGGAGATGTTGTAGGGTTCTTCGGCAGTGTGGAAAGTTCAATTGAAAATGTGGCACAAAGTGCCATGGACTCGGTCTCAGGCTTTTTCAAAAAAAAGCGAACGATCACCAATGTAATTGCCGTAAACCCGCTTGAAAACTACGACTATACAACGGAGCTAAAGGATGGAGTCCTGACCATCAACAATACGAAGGCCGAGCATTTGTCCCTTTTTGTGGTCGACGGTTATTTGATTGTGGATGCACCGGACCAACACCCGGAGGTCAATGTTGCATCAAGTCAGGATCAGACACGTCATTGGAAAGTCGTAAGCTGGAGTAGCTGGAAAAATTCAGGCGCGCTTCAATACTTTCAAAGAGA
>PBMI01000014.1 GCA_002722545.1 Opitutia bacterium
TACTGTGCTTCTTCTTGACCGTAAAATTGGACCTCCAAAAGATCGCCAGGGCCAATTTTGTAATCACTCGGTATAGCAAAGTTATAGTCTTTCATATAATGTCTCTCATAATCAGACGAGGAAAGATTACGATTGAATGCGTCGTAACCAAAGGGAAAAAGATCTGGGGTTTGCTCTAAGTAGAGAGTTTTCGTTTCTTTTTCAACGAGTTCCAACTGCCGCTTTCGGATATTTCGAAGGACTTCTTCCAAATCATAGATCCTATCCAAAATTAAGGTTCTTCCATTGACCGCAAGAGGATCTTCGGACTGCTTTAGTGTTATCGTACCTAATTTAAGTTTACTCTGTTCAAGATCCTGCTCGATCAATGATTCAAGCTCACCTAAAATAAGAAGTTTGGAACTTCTACTCTGGTTCTTGGCATAGTTCTCATCTGAATTTGAGGAAGGCTTCAAATCCCTAGGACTTTCAACTGAAAGAGCAGGGTCATTGGAGCTAACCGTAGAAGCTTTGGGAGAAGAAGTTGAAACAGCATTCTGATACTCACTTAAAATGATGTTTCTTTGTGATGGAGGGAGTTGGTCGAGCAAGCTTTTGAATCTCGGTGAAATATTTTGAGAAAATGCATTCAAGAAACAGGAAAACAAGAGGAAAAAGCCTAATATATTTTTCATAAAATGTTTTTTAGAAAATTCGTGTAAGGGAAAGGGAAGCGGTCAGACCTTCGTTTTTAGGCAAATAATTATCGGTTTTCAAGCTTTCCCAACCAAGGGATGTTCTAAGCTCCAAGTTGTTATCGGGATAAACTCGGGAATTATAAACTTCAATCGAAAACAAATCAGTCGAATAACCGTTGGAAACCGAACTACTCCCGATCCCATCCTCGTTAAGCTTTCCTGTACGAAGCGTCCCACCCCAATCTATTCCGTCATTAGACAGCAGGATTCCTCCCAAGCTAAAAACTTGCGAATCCTGGTCAGCCCAATGCCCGATTGGACGACCACGATATCGATAGCCATCTTGATAAATGGAATGTCCATAAGTAACATTTCTTGAGTTCGGATCATCCGTCCACCATGTGGAGGTCAAATCGGCGTATTCGGCGAATACCCGAAGAGTCGAATTTTCGAGAATTGTCCATGTCTCTACACCGTATAGAAAGAACAAAGCGTTTGGCAAAAAATCATCTTCATCCTCACCGGCAACTTGTCCATAGAAGGCAAAGGGCAGATCAAAGGGTCGCCACCTGAAGTCGAGCCCTGCCAGCTGGTTGCCCGGTTCCTTGGCCGGGTCCTTTCCCGTATTTGCCCCTGTATTGTCCTGCCCGAGAAAGGCATCGATCCATGTCGAGAAGGATTCCGGTCGACCATCTCCTCCCAATTGCATCATCCGGAAAAGGCCGATCTCAAGGCCATCGACGGGAGAGGGGGCAAATTCAACGCGCATACCCCACAAAAAAGGTTTCGGCACATGCCTTTCCTTTTCAAGCCTACCGATGAAACTGTGAAACGTCCAAGGACCAATCCAAGACAGCCACTTCGACTCAAAGGGTTCGGATACAAGGCGATCCAGTGAAACTGCGGGGATGGGACGAGCATTCGTCGACATGATCAGGCTTCCATCCCAACCCGGCCCCCACCATCGATCGATCTTCCCCACCCGCCCCGACCAGTTGCCCAAGCGGGCGGCAAGATAAGAACCGTCCATATTCAAGCCATCGTCCTGCCTTCCCTTCCAATCGTTTTCGACTCCATGAAGGGTGGAAAGCGAGAGGCGGGCGGCAAAGCGGTCGTTCATCCAAGAAGTAACGATGCCAGGATGAAAGGCAGCCCTTGGCTCCCCTCCAAAAGATCGAACGGTCACTCGATTATCGGCAAAGCCAATTCTAGTGCGCACAGGAGAAAAACCCTGACGATTCTCACGCTCGATCGAAGTTTCGACCAAGTCATGACCCCATTCGACTTGATCATCATCGAGCCTTTGACTTATTCCGCCGAGGGACAGAGGCCAAGTCCCTGTAGTTGCCGACAGACTACCGTAATCCTGCAACAACCTTATCTCATGCCGGAGAAAAGGATCGTCAGGAGCAAGAAAGGGTTCTCCGATCAAACTGGTTGCGAACAGACATAAGGTTGCTCGTATAGGGCAAACAAAGGGAAGATTCCTAAACATTGTGCCTAGCAATATCCAAGATAAAACTATTCCGCAATCTCAAAGGAATGAGATTTGGCTCGCCCCCTGGAGCAACTATCGATATCGATCGATTACTCGTGTGCAAATGGAAGACGATCCGCTATTTCGACGCATCAGACAACATGCCGAACTAAGGCTTGATTTTTGTGCGACCCAATCGACCAAGGCTCGATTGGAGCAAATCAAGGAGTTCATGCGTTTGGAGAGGGAGATGCTGCAACGCTATCACCAAAAAGGCGACTCTGGAATCCGTCTCACGAGAGCTCGATCGGTCATCTTGGACGTCCTTGTTCAAAATCTTTTCAGCTATGCCCTCGAGGTCTTGTCCGAAAGCACGGAAAGAACGAAAGCCATGTGCATTCTTGCAACCGGTGGGTATGGACGAGGTGAATTAAGTCCACATAGCGATATCGACTTGATGTTTCTTTATCCTCACGCATTGATGGGTAAATCATTGGAATTCCTGAAGGAAACCATGACCCGTGAGATCCTATACCCTCTTTGGGACTCCGGCTTGAAAGTCGGTCATGCTTCCAGAGAAGTCAAGGAGGCCATGACCGAGGCCCAAAATGACATCAGGAACAAGAATTCCATGCTCGATGCCCGTTACTTGTGCGGCGATCGCAAAGTAGCCAAAAAATTCATTTCCCGATTCCTCAAGTTTTGCCGGAGCAACCAGCCGGCAAAATACCTTGATGAGTTGCACAGACACCAAGAGGAGAGGAGAACTGAAAAAGGGGATACCGTTTTCCTACAAGCCCCCGATGTAAAAAATGGTGTTGGAGGTCTTCGTGATTATCAGGGAATTCTATGGATGACGAAGGTAAAGTTCGGGGACAAAGGCTTGGAGGATTTGGTTTCGAGAAAGTATTTGAGCACACAGGAAGCAAAGTCCTTTGACGATGCCTATTCCTTTTTATTGCGGGTTCGCAACGAGCTGCATTTCCGAAGTAAACGCCCCGTCGACATCTTGCATTTGGAAAAGCAACCAGAAGTCGCCTTTGGGCTCGGATACGAAGAAGAAGATATCTTTCGAAGAGTCGAAAGCTTCATGGGCGATTATTACTCCGAAGCTCGCACAATTCATCAATTATCGGGCATTCTCGAGAAACGGCTTATTCACGACAAAAGCGGTTCAACCTCGAAGCTAAGTTTCTCCAATGTCCTCCGAGCTTACCGATCTGCCCCGGTGCAAAAAGTAGACGGGTTCGATTTGAGGGAGAACGAATTGAGTTCACCCGATCCGAAAATATTTGATCAAGACCCTGAGAGAATCATTCGTCTATTTAGGCATTCCCAGCGTTTGTCGGCCAAGCTTGCCCCTGACCTCCGCTCCCTCGTTCGCAACCGACTGGCCTTGATCGATTCTTCTTTCATAAATTCCACCTCGGCAAACGTGACTTTCCGCTCGATTCTTCAGGAAATCGGCAACGTGAGTCCAACCCTAAATGAAATGCATGAATTGGGCGTGCTAGGCCGTTTCGTTCCGGAATTCGGACGCCTCACCTGCAAAGTCCAGCATGACCTTTACCATCGCTTCACAGCCGACATACATGTTCTGCACTGCATATCTATCTTGGATAGGGTGTTTCAAGGTAAAAAGGACGTGCAGCAAAGGTACTTGGAAGCTCTTCGTAAAAACGAAGTTCCAGGTCTGCTCTACCTGATTCTCTTCATGCATGACCTAGGCAAAGACAAAGGACCTAAGGGACATTGCGAACGGGGTGTGGAAATAGGCCGAAGTCTCTTGAGCAGACTGGATATTGCAGAGGAAATGCACGACCGCGTTCTTTTTGTCATCCGCAATCACCTGGAAATGGTTCGATACGCCAACAAATTCGACCTGGAGGACCCCGAAGTCATTGATTCTTTCGCCGCCTTCATAGAAGGGGAACAGCGCCTCAGGTTTCTCTATGTTCATACTTTTTGCGATGCAAACGCGACCGCTCCCGACTTATGGAACGACCACAAGGAGGAACTCCATACTCAACTCTTTACCAACACCCTCGCAGTGTTGGAGGGCAAACATGCCCGAAAAGACCCAAGCAGCCTTAAAAACGCCTATATGGACATGGAAGTCGAGGGAGTTTCCAAAGAAGAAATTCTCCAACATCTCGAGCAAGTGCCTACCCGCTATTTTTCCCACGCCGGCAAGGAGGAGGTTGCTTTACACGTCGATATGGTTCACCGCTTTCAAGAAAACAGTAGCGATTCCGAAATCCCTATCGTAAGTTGGAGGAACGATCTTAGGCGAACCCTCACGGTCGTGGACATCGTAACCCGGGACCGGCAAGGAATCTTTGAGAAAGTCACGGGGGCTTTTGCCGTCACCGGCATCAATATTCTCGGAGCCAGGGCGGTCACGAGAAAGGACGGCTTGGCGATCGACGTCTTTTACGTCGAAGAAGGGCACGGAGGAGTCGTAAACGACCTCAAGACACGAAAGAAATTCGAAGAATCAATTCAATCTTTTCTTCTGGTGGGAAATTCTCCCGAGGATCTGATTTTGGAGAAAAGGAAGAAAACCGACCGTAACCGGCTCTTCAGCAACGAAGATCGATTGGGAGCTAAAATCCCTCCCCGAGTCGACGTCTACCGCGATGTCTCCTTGGGGCGGATCATCGTCGAAGTGCGAGCAGCCGACCGTGTCGGACTTCTTCACGTCATAGCCAAAACGATCGCAAGTTGCGGATTCAGCATCCTCTTCGCGCGTGTTGCGACAGAGCAAGGAATTGCAACCGACGTATTCAACATCGAGCAATCATCCGAGCAAAAAGATTTTTCTCCCTCCCGGTTTTTAGAACTGCGTGAAAAACTCAGCGATGCCCTCAACGAGGGCAAATATTACCACGAAGTTTAAACGCTCAAGGGGAGTGTCAACCGAAAGACTGTCCCGGAAGAAGTCGATTCCACCAGTTCCAGATCCCCATCGTGACCACGAAGGATTCGTTTCGAGATGGCCAAACCCAATCCGCTTCCTCCCGTGCTTCCCGACAGAAAGGAATCGAATATTTTATCGCGAAATTCATCAGGAACACCCGACCCCGTGTCCTTCACAAGTATCTCCGCCTTTGCGTTGGCTGAGAGAACGGTTTTAATTTCCAATCGACCACCCTTCGGCATTGCCACCAAAGCATTTAGGATCAAATTGAGCAAAGCTTGCTGAAGTTGCCCCTTGTCGACGACGATAAGTATCTCCTCCGAAGCCTCCTCGATGTTCAAACTGACGTGAGATTGTTCGAGCTTCAAACGAACCAACAAAGCCACCTCTTGCAGGATTTCCCTCAAGGAAAAAGTTTCCCTGAACGACTCCCTGCTTTTCCCAAAATCCAAAATGCGCCCGGCAATTTGATTCAAGTCGTCGAGCTTTTCCCGAATGATCGACAAATCCTTGCTCTTGTTTTCATCAGCCATGTCTTCTAACTCGAGAGAATCAAACAGTAAACGTATGACCATCAGCGGATTGCGGATTTCATGGGCAATTTCAGCCGCCAAAGTACCCAAGGTGGTAAGACGCTCACTTTTCCTCATGCTTTCCTCGGAGTCGAAGACACGGGCATAGAGACGAGCATTCTGAACTGCAATGGCTCCAAGATCTGCAAGGGCCCGGGCAATCATGCGTTCGTCGTCGTTGAATCTGTGCTTGCGGTCGACGTAAAGAGTCAGCAAACCGATGGGCTCGCTCTCGTAAACGACTGGAGTAACGAGCATCGAATGGAGATTTTCATCACGAATAAGTTCAATGAAATGATGTTCTTCCGTCCGAAAAAGATCACGGGTTTGAACCTGTCTGTGCCCTCTCAGAGAGGTACCCAATAGACTTTCGGCAGGATTCAGGGACTCTCGGTATGAGCGAGGACCACTGCCATCTTGCAAGGAGTGAAGAT
This sequence comes from Opitutia bacterium, assembly GCA_002722545.1. Classification (GTDB taxonomy): domain Bacteria; phylum Verrucomicrobiota; class Verrucomicrobiia; order Opitutales; family Seribacteraceae; genus Seribacter. The sequence goes on from PBMI01000014.1 coordinate 6,081, forward strand.
TAAGCAAATCATTGTCGGGATCATAAAGGAAAAAAGCCGCCAATCGACAATCCATCAGAAGCAGAGCTTCTCGAGTAATCGACTGGAGAACCTCCTCGATCTTTCGTTTACCCGCCATGTCCTGGCCAACTTGGACCAAAGTTTGAAATTGATCGGCCTTTCTGCGCAATTGCTGAACCATCCACATGTTTTCCAAAACACGACCCGCTTCATTGGCCATCAAGGTCAACAACCTCAGATCACCCTCCTGAAAAGCTTCCCGCTCCAGAGAATCAACGTTCAATGCTCCGACCGTACGACCCCCCTCACTTAGCGGTGCGGCCATTTCGGAACGGACTCGATCATCAAGTTCAACATACCTTTCTTCTTTCTCAACGTCCGGGCAAAGAAATGGTTCGCCGTGCAAAGCAACCCATCCTGTAATCCCCACTCCCCTCGGAAGCGCAAATCCTTTGCCTGACTTGGAAAGACCCCGCTCCACCTCGATTGACAATTGATCGGAATCGGCATCCAACAAACAAATGGAAGCGGAACTGGCATCAAATACGTTCATGACTTCGTCGAGGATACCCTCCAAAGCCAATTTCGGATCAGGTTGAGTACTCGCAAAAGCACTTATCCTGTATAGTGCGTCCACGGCCCGATGGTCCGTTTTTTCATTATCCGATCTTTGGCTCACAACTAGAGACATATCCGAGTTCATCCTCAAAGCGAGAATGGAAATTCCAAAGCCTATTTCCCGTGCAGAAAATGAGTCCAAGTTTTTTCCATCGGCTTTCCGTACAAGGAAGTCATGAAAGGACGACAAGGGGGTTTTTTGGGTTCCTTAAGCAAACGCATACCCGCTTCTTTGGGTAGCCGATTGCTCTTCTTGCTATTGCAACGAATGCATGAAATCACCACGTTCTCCCAAGAGGTCCCACCACCGCGGTCACGAGGGATCACGTGATCCATGTTCAATTCTTTGGTTGGAAAGTTCTTCCCGCAATATTGGCACTTGAATTCGTCGCGCTCCAAAAGGTTCTGGCGATTGAATTTCATTTCCTGCATAAGCATTCGGTCGTATGTCCGCAAAATAAGAACACTGGGAACGAACACCCTTTGGTTGACCGTATGGATCACCCGAGATCCGAAAACGGGCTCGAACTCCTTGCAGTGAGCAAACCAAGACGCACCGTCGAACATCCTGAAGCTGCCGTCTTCGGCATAGATCACTTGAGCGTGATCTACGCTAAGCAAACTAAACGCCCTTTCTACACCCACTACGTTTACCGCTTGCCAGAGTCGGTTTAGAACGAGGGTTTGATAACTAGTGTCCATCCGGGTTTAGTTATAACCGATTTTACACCCGTGCTGTCAAAGAATTTTTTTCACTTTTTCTGTGCCAAATAGATCAGGTAATTGATTCTAATTCCTTTGCTCTCGAATATTCCGAAGAACCCAAGGTTTTATTAGTTAGGAGCTCCACCCCTACCCTTCGGAATGAAAATCAGTCCTTACCTATTATCCTATGAATCGCGGGTCTAATTCTTCCGTCAATACGGCCAAACGAATAAAACTTTAGATATCTTCTTGACTTAGTTATTTATTTAGTGCATATACATACCCAAGCACTATTTATTATCATGTCCAACATCATTTCTTTCCTTATTATTCTCAGCGTTTCCTCAACTGGGTTTTGGTTTCTTACTCAAGTGTAGAAGCGAGCCAATTGATTTCAGCTCTCGCCGACGGACGCTTGGTCCCCCAAGAGCGCCCAAAGTCATAAACGCCTCAAGAACCCCACTTCCCCCTTTCTTTCCTTTAATCGAATGGAAATGAACGGCGGTCTCCAGTTTTTTTAAGTCCTGATCAATCCTTTTCTTGCCACGGCAGGGATTCTCACCTCAAAAAATCGAGTCGAAAATAATAAAATCTCCGATGCTCAGTAACTCCTACCTTCTTTTTTCTCATAGAAGTTAAGAAAGGCCTTGTGCACGACCCGGTAGCCTCCGGGAGTAGGATAATCCCCGGTAAAATACCAATCTCCCGAATGGTCCGGGAGCGCATCATGGAGATTCTCGATACTTTGGTATACGATTTCAACGGGGACTTTTCCATTGCCATTGTCCGGACAGACTAAATCTGCAACCTTGGCTGAAATTTCGACAGGAGTGAAATTTTCATAGACCTTCTTGACGTGATTCACGAGCCCGGGCTTGTTTTCCGACAAGGCTTCCTTGCACTTGATCGCCACTTCCTCAAGCAAGCCTTCGTAGCCCTTTTCCTCTATCAAAGCTATGGCGGCCTGAAAAGCTATGAACTTCCCCAATTCCGACATATCGATTCCATAGCAATCAGGGTATCTGATTTGGGGAGCCGTCGAGGCGATGACCAACTTTCGGGGTTGGGCTCTTCCGAGAATCTTGAGAATACTCCTCTTCAGAGTGGTTCCGCGGACAATCGAATCATCAATGCAAACCAATGCATCCTCCTTTTCGCGAACTACGCCATAAGTGATGTCGTAAACGTGAGAAACCAATTGAGCCCGTCCTGATTCCTGACTGATGAAAGTCCTCAGTTTGATGTCCTTGTTGGCGATCTTTTCACCCTTGGGCCAATTATCCATGACCAAATCATCGATCAATTCGTCCGTTAACTCACCAGCCTTTCGGGCATCGATTAACTTTTGTTTGACTTCCGCCCGCCGAACCAGACGGAGTTGCTCCATAAAACCGTAATAAGCGCTTTCGGCGGTATTGGGAACGTAACTGAATACGCTCTTTGAAAAATCCGAGCCGACCGTTTCGACAACCCCGGGAACAAGAAAGGCTCCCAATGTTTTTCGTTCGGCATAAATATCTGGATCGTTTCCACGGGAAAAATAAATCCTCTCGAAAGAGCAACCGGTTTCGCGGGCAGGATCATCGGCAAAACGCTCGACCTCAAGCTCACCATTGGCCTTGGCCACTACAATCGTGCCGGGCTTGATTTCCTTTACCTCGTCGATCTTCTTCTCGAAAACCGTCATGAGCGGAGCGCGTTCGGACGCCACTGCGATTACCTCGTCGTCGGCAAAATAAAACCCTGGACGAATGCCCAAAGGGTCGCGCATGGCGAAGGCATCTCCATTCCCGATGATACCGGCCAAAGCATAACCGCCGTCCCAGTGCTTTGATGCATCTCTAAAGACCGAAGGCAGATCAATGCGTTCGCCGATCCATGAACTATGCTTGTCCCCCGTTACGCCTTGCTCGGCGGCATCCTTGGAAAACTTGTCGTTGACGGCATCCAAGTGAAAGCCGGTTTCCTCGAGAATAGCCTGCGTATCGGTGTCGAATACAGGATGTTGTCCGCGTTCGACCAGTTTCTGGTTCAGTTGATCGACGTTCGTAAGGTTGAAATTTCCGGCCACCATCAGGTTTTTACAGGGCCAATTACTTTTTCTGAAATAAGGATGACAAGTGGTGGATCCATATTCCCCTGAAGTTCCATATCGCAAGTGACCAAGAAGAATTTCACCACCATAATCGAAATGCGTCTTGATGGTATCGGGAAACTCGGGAAAAGCCGTACCGGCATTAATCATCTTGCCCAATTGTTTGTGCTGGCTACCGAATATTTTGGACAATGCCTTGCTGCTCGTGCTTCTTTCCCGAAACATAAAGGCTTCTCCGGGAGGCATATTAAGCTTCATGGAACCTATGCCCGCACCGTCCTGTCCGCGATTATGCTGCTTTTCCATAAGCAGAAAAAGTTGATTGAAACCCCACAACGGCGTTCCGTATTTTTCCGCATAATAGGCAAGGGGTTTTCGCAATCGAACGAGTGCAATCCCACAAAAATGCCCAATATCGTCACTCATGGTCCAGTCTGGTTCATTTCATGTAATTTGGAATCGCCTGGCTCCATGTTTCACGCAAGGAGGAAACCGTCGTATCGATGACCTCATCCCCTTCAACCGAGATTTTAAATCGAGCTGAATCATCCGTACTGCCGAGCGCTTGAGCTGCCAAACCAGCCTCTTGAGCGGCCTGCAGGATGATTGCTTCGTTCTGTGCGGATACTGAGATCAGGACTCGACCTTGACTTTCCCCGAAAAACAAGGAGTCCAATCGGCCGGCATTCCCTCGATAATCAAAGGCCACGGATAACCCTAGATCGGCCTCGCCAAAAAGCATCTCCGCCAGGGCAACCAAAAGACCGCCCTCGGAAACGTCGTGAGCGGCCAGAACCGAGTTATTCGAAATCTGAGCAAGAAGGAAGTCCTGCACTTTTTTCTCTGCGGCCAAGTCGATCTCGGGAACACGCCCTTCCTTCTTCCCGAATTGCGTCTGCAAATAATAACTACCCCCAAGTTCATGAGGCAGACCACCGAGAAGGAGAACGGATTCTCCCGCCTGGGCAATGAAGCTTCGAGTAACTTGGTTCGCATCATCAATCAAACCAACCATGGAAACTACCGGCGTCGGGTCAATGGCTCCATCTCCATGCTCATTGTAAAGGCTGACGTTTCCCCCGACCACGGGAACGTCGAAGAAAGAACAGGCGTCGGCCAGGCCCTTTACGCACTCCTTGAGCATGTGATAAGCCTCTGGTTTGTTCGGGTTGGCGAAGTTCAGGTTATCGGTTACCGCCAAGGCCCGAGCTCCCGAACAGGCCAAATTACGCATGCACTCCGCAAAAGCGATCTGAGCGCCCTTATAAGGATCCAAGTAACAAAAGCGGTTATTGCAATCGTTCGCGATGGCCAACCACTTGTCGATTCCAGCGATGCTCAACTTCACCACGCCCGCATCACTTCCGGGCTTTACCGTACACCCGGACAAGACCATGTGGTCATACTGTTGCCAAACCCATCTTTTCGAAGCAATGGTGGGATGAGCCAACAGTTTCCCCAAAGCCTCCCCCACCTCATAGCTTTTCAAATCCGCAACCGAATCAACCGTCCACTCGCGAGCCTCCGCTATATGAACTGGCTCTTTCGTGGGTTGATCGTAGACCGGGGCTTCGTCGGTCAGAGATTTCGCAGGCAAGTCCGCTACCACCACACCCTTTTGGCGGACGACCATGCGATCCCCTTCCTTGACCTCGCCTATTCTGGCGGCATGCAAATCCCATTTTTCAAATACCTCCTCGAGCTCTCGCTCCCGTCCACGGTTCACAATGACCAACATGCGCTCCTGACTCTCCGAAAGCATAATTTCATATGAATTCATGCCCGTCTCGCGCTGAGGCACGAGATCAAGGTCAATTTCAATCCCGGAATTCCCACGGGACGCCGTCTCGCAAGTCGAGCAAGTCAAGCCGGCCGCACCCATGTCCTGAATACCCACGACCAAACCGGGTATGGCCATCATCTCCAGACAAGCCTCGAGCAAAAGCTTTTCCATGAAAGGATCTCCCTTTTGAACGGCGGGGCGATCCTCGGCGCTCTCCTCGGTTAATTCTCGCGAGGCGAAACTAGCTCCACCCAATCCATCGCGTCCGGTGCCCGGACCGACGTAATAAACCGGGTTACCCACCCCGGTGGCCGCTCCTTTTTGAATCTCTTCGTGCTTGAGAATACCAGCGCACAAGGCATTGACCAAAGGATTACCCTCATAACAGTCGTCAAAATAAACGTCTCCCCCCATATTGGGAATGCCTAAGCAATTTCCATAATGGGAAATTCCGCTGACCACGCCGCGAAAAAGCCGTTTTACCTGGGAGGACTCGAGAGAGCCGAAGCGAAGTGAATTGGTAAGCAAGATGGGACGCGCTCCCATAGTGAAGATATCCCGAACGATCCCACCCACTCCGGTGGCGGCGCCCTCGAAGGGTTCGATTGCACTGGGATGGTTGTGAGACTCGATCTTGAAGGCAACCCCCCAACCTTCGCCAATATCGATCACACCTGCGTTCTCGTCCCCAGCCTTGACTAAAACCTGACCAATCGAATCCTTGTCCGCCTTTTCCGTGGGAAAGAGTCGAAGGAGTTTCCTTGTATTCTTGTAGGCGCAATGCTCGGACCACATCACCGAGAAAATCCCAAGTTCCGTAAGGTTTGGTTCACGGCCGAGGATCTTGAGTACGTTTTCATACTCCTCCGGAAGCAAGCCATGCTGGGCTACCAACTCGGGGGTAATCTCGACGTTCAGGCAAGGATCGGGATTCGGAGGAAGACTGGAAGGGACTTGAGCCGTCATGATGGTGAAAGTTCGACCGACTGGGTCTTTTGGATGGGTTCGAAAAAAGCGTTAAGAACAGACAATCCATCTTGCACCGGATGATGCGACTCAACTGCCCGTTCCGGATGAGGCATCATACCGTAAACGTTCCCGCTTGGGTTTCGAATACCGGCGATGTCGTTGACCGAGCCATTGGGGTTCCCATCGTATCGCAACAGGACTTGGCCGTTTGCCTCCAAATCGGACAAAACGGAATCGTCCGCTCGAAAATTTCCTTCCCCGTGAGCAATGGGCAAACTCAGAGTCGGACCCAGGTTTTCCCTACTGAAACGTTCATTCGAATCCTCCACCCTCAAAGGTTGATTGACACAGCGGAATTCAATGCAGTCATTGCGCAACAAAGCTCCGGGTAACAACCCCGCCTCGCAAAGAATCTGAAATCCATTGCAGATTCCAAGAACTTGGCCGCCCTTTGCGGCGAATTCCTTCAAGTCGGACATAATCGGGGAGAAGCGGGCGATCGCTCCGCATCGAAGATAGTCTCCGAATGAAAAACCACCCGGCACCACGACCGCTTCGGTCTCCGTTGGGAGGCGGGACTTATGCCAAATGCGCTTGGCCGGTATACCCAAGACGTCATTCACGGCATGCTCTGCATCCCAATCGCAATTGGAACCGGGAAATTGTATAATCGCTACTTTCATGAATTTTTCGGAGGCTACTCTGGTGACTCCCTCTCATCGGGTTCTTCCCCGAAAACCTCCTCGACCACCGGATTGGTCAAAAGACCAACTCCGTCGATTTCCACCGTCACTTCGTCCCCCGGCACGAGAAAACGCTTGGGGTCTCTAGCTTCGCCGACACCCGACGGCGTGCCCGTCAGGATCAGGGTTCCGGGAAGCAAGGTGGTGCTGCCACTCAAAAAGGAGATAAGGGTCGGTACGTCGAAAATCAAATCGTCGGTCGAAGATTCCTGCATTTTTTCATCGTTCACGAAAGTTCGAACGACCAGCTTCGAAGGATCGGGGATTTCGTCTGCCGTAGCCAGGCAAGGACCGGAAGGACAAAAAGTATCGAAACTCTTGCCCCGGCAAAATTGGCCCTCCCCCTTTTCCTTCTGCCAGTCCCTCGCACTGACGTCGTTGGCGCAAGTGTAACCCAAAACATAAGACAAAGCTTCCTCCGGTTTTACGTTTTTGCAGGGACGCCCGATCACCACGCCGAGCTCACCTTCGTAATCAACTTTGTCGCTCCGTAAAAACCTCGGGATCACGATTGGATCACCCGGATTTTGAATCGAAGTCGGAGCCTTCATGAAAATCATCGGATGTTTGGGCATCTCCCGACCGATCTCCTTTGCATGAGCCTTGTAATTCAGGCCCACTCCGTAAATGCACCTGAAATCGATCGGTGTGAGCAATTGGAAGGGGGTAATTCGATCATCGGTTACCTCGAAATCCCCGTCGTCCTTTTTGAGAATGCGAAACGTCTGACCTTGCTCGTCAAAACGACCGAAACCCATTGTGCCAGCCTGATCCAGGTAACGAAAGATTCTCACCCTTATCCTTGTTCGATCTCGAACCGATAATCCTCGATTACCGGGTTACTGAGCAACCCATCGCACAATTCATCCAACTTGCTCCGAGTCTCCGGAGAATCTTCTCCCGGCATTTCGAAGGTGACGGTCTTGCCCACCCGTACACCTTCAACCGATTCGTGGCCCAAACTTTTCATAGCTTGCTCGACCGCGGCGCCTTGAGGATCCAAGACCGTTGTCTTGGGCGAAACAAAAACCGTTACCTTCACGAGGACATCTTAAAGAAGGGTCATCCTCAATCCTTTCAACCTTATTTTGCGCACGTTTGAAAAAAGTTTGTTTGTTTAACCTCCGGAACGCGCCAAAGGATGGAAGTTCGCATGCTCGTCAAGAAGGCGTTCCGCCTCTACCTGGGTGTAGATTTGAGTTGTCCCGACGTCCGCATGGCCCAGCATCTCCTGAACCGCTCGAACGTCCGCCCCACCCATCAGCAAATGGGTGGCGAAGGAATGGCGCAAACCGTGAGGAGTCACGTTCTTCTCGATCCCCGCCTTCTTTGCATAACTCTTGACCAGTACCCAAATCATTTTTCGTGAAATCCCCCGTCCCCGCATACTCAGAAACAATTCCCCTCCCGTTCCGTCTTTGACCAATTGAGGTCTTCCGCCATGCAGATAATTCCGTATGGCCAAACAAGCATGCCTGCCGACCGGAACGACACGCTCCTTGGACCCTTTGCCGAAAATCCTGGCAAACCCCTCCTCGGGATCAATTGCATTCATGGGCAAAGCGCAAATTTCCGAAACCCTGAGCCCACTTCCATACATCAACTCGAACAAAGCCCGATCTCTTTTCCCAAGCGAGGTATTTAAATCCGGAGCATCGAGGAAGGCTTCGATTTCATCAATGGCAAGACAATCAGGCAACAGTCGACGCTTCTTTGGATTGGTCATCAGTTCGGTGAAATCCTCCTTGAGAAGGCCCTCTCCAACCAAATACTTGGCCAACATCCGAACGGCCGAGAGCTTGCGGGACAAACTGGAAACCGCGTACGCGTCTTCAGTCAACGAGGCCAACCATTTGGACAGGTGCTCAATGCGGACTTCCCGCCAATTCGCCACCCCCTGTGAAAACAGACAATCCGCGCACTGGATCAAATCCGCTTCGTAAGAACTCACGGTATTCCCGGCCAGACCCTTCTCCAACTGCACCCAAGACAAGAAACCGCTCAAGTCGGCCTCGAAGGCAGGGGGCAAAACCAGGGAAGGATCTCCACGCTCTCTGCGTCTAACTTGGCTCTTCGCTCCCATAAGTCAAATCAGGAAGGAGGAGTCACCGGCGAGGTTTCTCCGGCAAACAATTTTCGATAAATTCGGTTAAGAGGAGTTCGAAGCCGACTCACCATGAACTTTTCCTTCCGGAGGGCTCCGTAGCCAAACCGGTAACTTGCCGCCAAGCGAGGATAGGAAAATACGCCCTGACTTTCAAGCATGCCCTTCAATCGTTTGAGGTAAAGCATACCCACTTCCAGGTTGGTCTTCCAATCAAAGGCTTGCCGGTAATGAAGTTCCGTAACATCGACCCATGCAGCCTCGGTCAATTGCATCATGCCCCTGGCAACGGAGCTTTCTGCATTCGCATCCAAACTGCTTTCGGCATGGCATATGGCATAGACGAAGTGGGGATCCAACCCCATTTCGGGAGCCTCCTCGTTGATCTTCTGCCAAACCTTTTCCTCGGGCACGTAATTGGCGTTTCGGTCCAGAAGTTGACAAGACGCAAAACCGAACGACGCCAGACCAGCAAGCAAGAGAGCTTTCCACCATTTAAACCACACGCATCAAACAAACCACCAACTTTTTGCAGAAGCAAGTATTTTGATCGAATCAAAATTCTCTTGGACTAAAAGGCAAGGATCAGAAGCCCGACAAGAAAGAGAATGCCGAGAAGAGCAGTCAAGCCAACCCGGTGAACACCCAAGCTCGTGCGCTTGTGCAGATTGGACTTGGCCTTCGTTTTGGAATCTTTTCCAAGCAAGCCCATTTGATGCAAAGGACCCGAAATACTATCGAGAAAATAAACGTGTCCGGCCTTGGTGAATTCGGTAACCTTCCCGACCAGCTTGCCGATGAAGAGAGTATGAACCCGCTCATTCAAACCATTCCAGAAAACAGAGCCCGAACTAAGAAAGGTTCGCCCCGCCTTCCGGTAAAGCCAATCGACGTCGAGATTGACCGAAGGAAGCTCCTTTGGGTATTTGCCCCAAAGATTGAGCAGAGTGAAAGCAAGGGCGGAAAAAAGAAGGATCTCGAATTGGGTGATCACGTGCGTTGCATCATAGGGAGAATAACCTGCCGCTCCATTGGGAAGCATGGAATACAACCACTGGTAATTACACCCTAGGAAGATGCAAAGGAAAGAGGAGATTCCCATCGCAATGAGCATGTTGACCGGGGCCTCCTTGGGACGAAGACCCGAGTCATGGGCAAAGAAAGCGAAAAATGGAATTTTGATACCAGCGTGATGAAAGACTCCCGCCGAAGCAAAAAGCAGACACAACCAGATGAAGGTATGACCATTTTTGGCGGCTTCCGTTATGATTATGGATTTGCTTACAAAACCGCTGAACAAGGGGAAGGCGGAAATTGAAGCCGCACCCACAATGCAAAAACAAGTAGTCCAAGGCATTGATTTGTAGAGTCCTCCCAAGTGCGAACCTCTGATTTCGCCAGTCCTGAAAAGAACGGCGCCCATACTCATGAAAAGCAAACCCTTGTAGATGACGTGGGTAAAGGCGTGAGCAATGGCTCCGTCTATGGCCAGGTCGGTTCCGATGCCGATGCCCACGACCATAAATCCAATTTGATTGATTTTACTGTAACAAAGAACACGCCTGAGGTCATTCTCGATTACGGCGTAAAAGATCGGGAACATTGCCATAACCCCGCCAATTATGATCAAAACCTCGGCACCGGGAAACAAGCGGGCAAGCATGCAAACCGCGCACTTGGTGGTGAAGGCGCAAAGCCAAACCGGACCCGTCGGGGTTGCTTCCGCGTAGCCATCCTTTAACCAAACGTGCAAACCGGGAAAAGCGGCCTTGATTCCGACTGCGAGCAAAATCAGAAGGGCTCCGAGGTCTCCGGCTTCCAAGTCCTGCGTCAAGGGGTCGAGCGAAAAGGCCGTTTCACCCTCTCCATGGTAACGAATGATGATTCCGGCCAGAAGAAGAAGGCCCGAAGAGACATGAAAGAAAAGGTACCGGAAGCCCGACTCTTCGGCCTCCTTGGTTCGTCTCCCCCAGATCTGAAAGACCGAAGTGAGGGCCAAAGCTTCCCACCAAAGAAAAAGCGAAAGCATATCTCCTGCAAAGGCAACCCCCACTGCCGAAGCGGCGTATAGCAGCGCCATCGAAACTTGCCAACGATCCCGAATATGAAACGAGTAAATGCCGGCGACCAGAGCTGCCACATGGAATAAATAACCAAAAAGCTTGGCCTGTTTGTCCACCACCACCGATTTGATTTCGAAACCAAAGAGCGAAAGCGTGGAAAAGGATCCCGTTTCCAATCCAACGACGACATAAAAGCCGAGCAAGGGAGCGACCACCATGACGATGGAAGCCGCTCGTCCTTTCAATACGGCGGCGAGCAAACCGCCAATAAGGAGCATGGCAGCGGGATGACTCCCGAGATCGATACCGGTTGCAAGAAAGTTCATTTCATTTCTCCCAATAATCTTCGTCCCTCATGAGGAACTTCTTGTCTTTCCAACCTCTCATCAATTTTGAGACGTAAACGAGACCAACGCAGGCGGCGAAACCATAAATACCATAAAAAGTAGGAATGATTTCCAAGTCGTGAATAACGAGATCCGGGTCAAAGGACGAATGTTTGTGGAAAAAAAAACTGTAAACCAAGTCGATCAACAGAACCACTCCGCAAAGTCCATAAAAGCCGAATATAACCTTTCGAACGTTCTTCGGACGGTCCAACCAATACTCACTTTGGTCTGTCTTGTTACTTTTTTTGCTCATGCTGACACGACTTTGTTATTCTGCCAACCCCGCCAACCGCAAGAGGGGCTCGGAAAAGAAAAAGAGAAGGAAGCAACCAAGAGCGGTCAAGGCAAGAGGAACCACGCAAGGCCAAGGAGCCTCCTTGATTCCGGAATCCTCCTCCGATTCCTCGGTTCGAAAGAATGCCGTAACGGCCACCGGAAGAAGATAAAAGACGTTAAGCAACGAACTGATCAACAGTACGACCACAACCCAAAGCACGTCACGGTCCAAGGCTCCCAAAGCAAGATACCATTTGCTCACGAATCCACCGAGCGGAGGCAACCCGATCACGCTGAGCGAGCCGATCATGAAGGCCCCCATGGTAATGGGCATCTTCCTTCCCAAACCGCGCAGTTGGCTGACGTACTTCTTGCCTGTGGCCACGAAGATGGCTCCGGCGCAAAAGAAAAGGGTGATCTTTCCACAGGCATGCATTGCAATATGCAGGACCGCCCCCCCTGCCCCGTCTTTAGTGGCCAAGGTAACACCCAAAGCCACATACCCGAGTTGGCCGATTGTGGAAAAAGCCAATCGGCGCTTCAGGTTGTCTTGCGAAAGAGCGATGAGGGAGGAGATGAGAATAGTGGCGCACGCAATCCCGATCATCCAATCCTCCCCGTCGAGAGAACGGAGGACCTCGAAACCAAAGACATCGGCATAGACCCGGTACAAACAAAAGACGCCGACCTTGACCACCGCAACGGCATGAAGAAGCGCCGACACGGGAGTCGGCGCCACCATGGCTCCGGGCAGCCAGGAGTGCAAAGGCATGAGCCCCGCCTTGGCGAAGCCAAAGGTAAAAAGGAGCAGAAGAATCATTTGAGTCGTCTGCGTGAATTCTCCCACCTGTCCGACGTCGCCGAGAAAATCCATCGTGACTTGTCCGTCATCCAGCCATACGTAACACCAACTCAGAGCAGGGAGAAGGAGGCAGAGCGACGTAAAGAGCAAATAACCCAGGTAAGTCCTACCACCCGTACGGGCGTCTTTGTCCTGCATGTGAGTGACCAGAGGAAAAGTGGAGACCGAAAGCATCTCGTAAAAGAAATAGATGGTCAGCAGGTTGGCTGAAAACGCGACCCCCATGGTCGCCGAAAGAGAGATCGCAAAGAAAGAATAGAATCGAGTTTGAGCATGCTCGTGCAGACCACGCATGTATCCGACGGCGTAAAGGGTGGTGGCGATCCACAGAATGGAAGCGACGCATGCGAAAAGAAGCCCCGGACCATCCACCCGCAAAAGTAAAGGCACGTTGGTGAAGACCTGCCAAATATTGTATTCAAAATTCACACCGCCCAAAACCTCGGGGACCATCGACAAAACGACGGATGCTTGGGCAATGGCGGCAATGAAGGTGAAGGTTTCGCGTAGGTTCTTGCGCCCCTCTCCCGCCCAGACTATGCCGATCACCCCCACCAACGGAATGATGAAAGCCAGAAAGGGACGAATGTCCTCGATGATCACGGGGGCGGTCATTTAATTACCGCTTCCTTGGGCAGTTTGAAGGGGTCGAGAAAGATTTCGATCAGGTTGACGACTTCTTGGTTGTAAATGCCGATTACGAGTACGACGGCAGCCGCTGTCAAAAGAGGGACGAGCATCGTGAGAGGACCTTCCGAAAATCGGGTTTGTTCATTAGTCAAACCAAGGTCGCCATGCCCCTTTCCAAGGTTCTCTCCACTCTCGCTAACGGCCAAATGAATTCGCTCGATCAACCGAAAGAACAACACGACCATGACCATCGTGGAGAACAGCAGGGCAACCAAATATTCCCATCGTTGCGAAGCCATGGCCCCCGTGATCAGGTACCACTTGCTGAAAAATCCGCAGGTAGGGGGAAGACCGATAATGGAAAACCCTCCCACGAAGAAACCGGTCATGGTGAGAGGCATTTTCGAAAAGAGACCGCGCAAACCATCGAAATGAGTGGTTTTGCATTTTTCCAAGATCAACCCGGCCCCGAGAAAAAGACACAAAGTCATGCAAGCATCACTGATGATGTGGAAAATCGAGCCGATCATTCCGTAATAGTTGTAAATCCATACACCGCCCACCATGTAGCCGACTTCCGCCACGATCAGGTATGCAAGCATGCGCTTGATTTCCCGCTGACCCAAGGCCATCACGGCCGCCGAAACAATGGCAATCACAACCAACCAGGGAAGGACCGAAGGCCAAAGGGTAGACTCGAAGGAAAAATCTACCCCGAAGACCGTAAGGACCATCCGGATCATAACGTAGATCATCACCTTGGTCACCAAGGGCGCGAGCAAACAAGAGGTCGCAGTGGGGGCATGACAGTAGGCATTGGGCAACCATGCATGAAGGGGGAAGAAGGCCATCTTGATCAAGATACCCAGGCAAATCAGAACGAAGGCGACTTGCATGGTGGCGGAATCATTCAAGGAATGTTCCAAGGTTTCACTGGAAACAATGACCTCGTTGATCCCAACCATGTTGAGGGAACCGGTTTTGATGTATAGGTACCCCACGCCCAACAGGTAAAGCGATGCTCCGATCGTACCGAGGATGACGTAATTGAAGGTAGCCGCAGCGGCCCTTTTGCCGCCAATCGCGATCAATCCGTAGCCCGTCAAAGCGGCAACCTCGATCAACACATACAAATTAAAGGCATCCCCGGTCATGCAAATTCCGGCCAAACCAGTTATTTGAAGAAGGAACAGGGGATAGAAAAAATGCTCTTTGCCGGGGGTCTCTCGTTCAACCGGGAGTTTTGCATAAACCGCAACGCACAAACCGATCCCAACGACAACAAGGGTAATCAAGGCGGCCATCAAGTCCGCCCTGAACTCGATTCCCACACCTCTGGGATAGGAGTCAATGATCCAACCACCGAAAACATAGCTGACCACGTGGGCAGGTGAGTCAATCGCCTGAATCAAGGTCATCACCCCGGCTACAAAAGAACCAATCATACTGACCACCCCTATCGGCCAGCAAAACTTCCGGTTGGCCATGCCGAGCAAGGAACACAAGGCCGCTCCGAAAAGAGGAAAGAGCAAAATCCATGCGATCGAATTTTCCATCATTTCGAATCTCCTTTTTTAGGGGTGGACTTACGAGCCGTCTTCTTGACCGGCGTCTTCTTCACCGGAGCTTTCTTGGAGGGAGCTTTCTTGGAGGGAGCCTTGGTCTTTCGGGCGCCGGAACTTTTCGTGGACTTGGAGGCGGTGGTCTTGCCGGCGGGACCCGAAGCAGTGCTTTTCGCCCGAGACGAAGCCTTGGGTTTTGAGGTGCTTTTGCCGGCAGTACGGGTAGGTGGCTTTCGATGGACGGCATCCTCCTTCTCGAGCTTGGCCATAAGCTCGTCTTCCTCCACCGTCCCATACCCTTCATAAATTTTTTGGCACAAGGCCAAGGCCAAACCAAGGGTGGCGACTCCCACCACGATGGCAGTAAGCATCAGAACATGCGGGAGAGGATTGGCATAAGAAGCAACCTGTTCGACGGTCAGGGCTTCCGGTCCACCCGCCGCATAAGCTTGCTCTCCATGCGGATCATGTTCGGGAAGATAAATGGGGATGGTCGCCCCATCCTTGACCCCGATTGAAACGTAAAAAAGAATGATGGCCGTTTGAAAAATGCACATGCCGATCAACTTCTTGATAAAATTGTTTTTCGAAATCATGGCATGAAGCCCGATCAAAAGAAGAACCACGTAAATGAAGTAGTTGAGCCTCTCCAAAAACAAATCGTTCAGAATGGATCCGTCTTCAAACATCACTTCGTGGGCAAAATAAATCAAAGGCCGTCTCGAAGACGACCTCCCGAAGATAGGTTTGCGTAAAGAGCGAACATGATAGCTGCAACGGTAAAACCGACCCCTATCTCAACACCCAACATGGCATGGTAGCGGGCCATCTCCGGGCTAACCGGGAGAATTTTATGCAATTCGGCGTAATCGAGAAACTCCCCGCCCAGGGCCATGGAAAGCAATCCGATACCTGCGTAAATGAAGATGCCCAAAGCCGCCACGGTCATGCACCGGTTGAGGGAAAAACGGGCCAACGCCTCGTCCAAATCCCAGGAAAGAGCGACCAGAATAAAACTCGCTCCCATCAAAACACCGCCCTGAAAACCACCGCCCGGACTAACGTGACCGTGGGCAAGGACGTAGAACGCAAAAATTTGAATCACCGGGACGATCAGACGGACGGTGTTGGTTACGATCAGATCCGGCTCCGCCTCCACCTCATGCTCGCGCTTGATCCGCTTGCTCGAAGATGAACTCTTGAGGATGGCAAGAAGAGCCAATCCCGCGATAAAGACGACTACTGTTTCAAACATCGTGTCGAAACCGCGGTAATCGGCCAAAACCGCCGTGACCATGTTCGGCACTTCGGTGTCCACTCCGGTTTGAGCTATGAAATGCGAAGATACCGGAGAAGCCGAGGCGGGTGATTGGACNGCTCCCCATTCGGGAAAGTCAATGGATGCGTACAAAAGCAAAAANCCCAANGGNAGNACTGAAATCAAGCTAAGTCTCTTCATTAATCCGAAGACTTTCTCTTGAGGTTGAAAATCGTCGCNACCATGATGACNGTACTGATTCCGGCNCCAACGGTGGCCTCGGTAAAAGCCACGTCCACAGCNCCCATTTCGGCCCACAGCAGGCACATGAGAAAACTGTAGACCCCGAACACGACCGATGCAGTGATCAAATCCTTGACCCGCAAGGCAAGCAAGGCGGAGGCCACCAAGAGAAGCAAAATGAAGGTATTGAAAAGTTCGAGTCCCATCTTACTTCCTCTTTCTTTTTTTCTTGGATTTCTTCAAGTCTTCCTCCGTCATGGGCATCTCGTCATCCTCGAAGGCCGCCCGCATGAGGGCATGCGAGCTCGTGGGCGTGGAAATGAAAATAAAAAGAACCACCCCCATGATCTTCACGAACAAGAGCCAACTGGACAGGGAGAAATCATCCATCGTGAAAAGGGCGAAACCAATCAGCATGAGCATGGTCGACAAAGTATCCCCTTTTCCCGCAGCATGCATCCGGGTGTAAAAATCGGGAAACCGGAGCATCCCGACGGCGGTACCGAGGAAAAAAAGAAGGCCCAGGCAACCAAAGAAAACGCCCAACCATTGCAGAGGCAAAATCCCCTCCCCTTCGGCGGATGCGCTTGCCAACGCGAATTGCATGAGATTCGAATTCATGCCTTGGCCTTTTTCTCCTTGGCTTCCATTTCCTTGAGAGAAATCGTGCGGTTCAAGTAACGCGACACCACGATGGCGCTGACGAAATTAAGCAAAGCGTACGCGATGGCAAAATCAACGAACATATCGACCCGGTCGTAAACGGTGCCGATGATGACAAGCAAGACTGCGGTCTTCGTGCCGATCACGTTCACCCCCAGGATCCGGTCGAATCCGGTTGGTCCGACCCAAATCCGGTAGACCACCGGAATCATCAGCGCGAAAAGGGCCGCCCCCATGATCAATGGAAAGTATTCGGTCATCCCTTTTTCAGCACCTCCGGTTCGAACACCTCGGCCACCTTGCGCTCGATGGCTCCGGTCAACAAGTCATCTTCCAAAAACTGGCTCATCGTGTGGACGTGAAAAACGTCGCCCCGAATCAGCATGGTTATGGTTCCCGGGGTCAGGGTGATCGAATTGGCCAAAACGAACTTCGCGAAATCCGTTTTCAAGTAAGTCTCGAAAGTAACCACGCGAGGGGACATTTCCTCGTACCCCTTGGCGGTGGTGGCCAATTTGAGAACATGCATGTTCGCTTTGACCACCTCCCAGATGATCCAAGGAAGGTAACGAATGAAAGACCAAGCCTCGACCAAACGGGATTTCAAACCCTTCTTTCGGTCGTGGAAAAGCAAGTCCTGCGAAAGGAACGCCACGATCATACAGGATATCACACCCAGCCCCAAATGGAACGCATCGAACTTTCCCGAAAGAACGACCCAATTCAAGAAGAGCAGAAAAAATACGACGACCGGATACACGAAAAAAATAATTTGCTGGGTTTCGAATACCGAAGAAAAGAGATTTTCGAAATTGGGCAACCTAGAACGACAAAAATTCAAATGATTCAAACCATTCGATTGATCGCAAATCTTAAGGGTTACCCTTCTGATTTCTTGCCAAAGACACCTGAAAAGATTAAGAAAGATGAAATGATCATTCTTCTCTCGCCTGCGAAAACATTGGATTTCGAAAGTAAACCGATAACCGAGGTCTGCACCGAACCCGATTTTCTCAAATTTTCAAAATACCTGATGAATGGGCTGAGCAAACTGACCTCCGAGGAGATAGCAGAACTCATGAGCATAAGCCCGAAGCTCGCAGAGTTAAATCATCAGCGTTTTAAAGAATGGGCTGTGCGGCATGACAAAAAAACCTCCAAGCAAGCAATCCTCGCCTTCAAGGGGGATGTGTACGAAGGCCTGAAGGCTTGGGACTTTAGCGCGAAAGATTTTGAATTCGCCCAAAAGCACCTGCGCATTCTGTCCGGTTTGTACGGATTCCTTCGCCCGCTCGATCTCATCCAACCACACCGCCTGGAAATGGGCACGGCTTATGCCAACCCAGCGGGCAAGGATCTCTATGCCTTTTGGGGAGATCGGCTGAACGAGGGACTGAACAAGCATCTCGAAGAATCCGGCTCGGACCTTTTGGTGAATTTGGCTTCTCAGGAATATTTCAAGTCCGTCCAAGAAAAGAAACTGCAGGCAAAGATCCTGTCCCCTGTCTTCAAGGACGAAAAAAACGGTCACTTCAAAATCGTCAGTTTTTACGCGAAGAAGGCCCGAGGTTTGATGAGTTCCTACCTCGTTCGCAACCAAATCGACTACGCAGAGGGGTTGATGGACTTCTCGGAAGCCGGCTACCGTTTCTCGGACAAGGATTCGACCGAAACGTCCCCCGTCTTCCTGCGCTCCGAAAAAAACCGGGCAGCCGCCTGACCGCCCTGCCTTTATGCAATTCTTTCGTAACTTTACGATTTGCTCGGCACTTTTTTGCATTTTTTTGTGCAAAAAATCAGCCTTTTCAAAGGACTCTACTTCGTTCCAAGTCGTTGCCTACAATGTTCAAAATCTTTTCGATTCCGACGGTATTTCCCTCTATCAGGATTACAAACCGGAGTATTACGGAGAGACAGAGCTGGGGAACAAGCTCAAGGTCATTTGCGAGGTTCTGCGTAAAATCGGAGGCCCAACCGGACCCGATATCGTTTTACTTCAGGAAATCGAGGTCGACCGAACTCCTGAAAAACATCCATCCGCAACCAATAGACTGATCTCCGCCCTCAATGAGGAGGGTTTGGGACCGTACCAGTTCAGGCTTGGTTACGACCCCACCTGGCCTCGGGAAAAATGGCCTGCCGTACACTGCCTAACTTTATCCAAATTCCCCATTACGAAAAGCCGCTTGCTTCCAATAGAAAGGGCTCGTCCAATCCTCGAGACCACGATCAAGGTGAAGGGTCGCTCCCTTACCCTTTTCAACAACCATTGGAAATCCGGGGCATCATCGTCCGAGATGGAGAAACACCGCCTGCAAAATGCTCGTACTTTGCGAGCCCGTATCGATGAATTGAGCAAGAACAATCCAACCGAGGAGTTTCTCGTGGGAGGAGATCTCAATTCTCATTACAACCAAGCAACGGTATACGAGAAAGACATGAAGAAAACCGGGATCAATCACGTTTTGGGGTCAACCACGCTGAACAAATCGAGGGAAACAGGCAACTTGTACAACCTTTGGCACGAATTGCCTACGGAGCAAAGAGGCTCGGATGCATGGAGAGGCAATTGGGGTACGCTCATGCACATCTTGACCCCCCCGTCCCTCTTCGATGGAAAAGGCATCAATTATGTCGAAGGTTCTTTCATGGTCGCAAAGTTTTCAGGCTTGAACGCAGTCACTGGAAGTGAAGTGCCTCTTGAGTGGTCCAATGATCTCAATGGCTTCGGGGCAAGCGACCACTTCCCTCTTGTCGCACGCTTCAGTAAGGAACCTTCAAATCCAAGAGAAGCCAACACATTCGAGGAAGTCGAAAGCACTCCTAGAAGAGTAGAGTATGCTTCAGCAAAAAAGGAGGCTGTGGAGTGGAAACCGGATTCTCTCAAGCCCTCGAGTTATGGGCAGGTTTTTCGTTTCGAGGGCATTATCTCAAGAAACAAACCCCTGACTCTCTTCGCCCAAGGCCACCAACTTGGGTTATACAGTTTCGATCCGCAGACAAGAGAACGCCTCTTTTCCTTGTCCAAGGACACACCCCTTTCGGGTCACGGTCGACTCGCAAGGTACAGGGGGCAGTGGCAATTCATCATCGAAAACAAAAACTGGCTCAAGAGTTTCTAGTTGGCTTTTCCTTCGTGCGTTCCATCCGGGCGGCAACTGATTTTCTCTGCATATCCCGGTAGTAACTGGCATTCCCCCGTCTCTTGGAAGAACCTGTCCCGGATTTGCCTCCTTTCTTTCCCATCAGAGAGGCAATCTTGGCAAGTGATGCAACGGCTTTGCGAACCATTCGGCTTACCTTATTCGGTCGAAGACTTTCAGCAAGCGGTCGATGCGCTGGCAAGATTCTTCCATTTGTTCAAGAATTTGATCAGCTCGGGCATGATCTTCGGGGACCCATACCCTGTCAAATCTAGGTTTCTTTCTTAAACCGGTTGTAGAAGAATGATCTTCCTTCCACCTAACTTGCGGTTCAGTCCCCTTTTCCTTTCCAGCAAAATTACCCATGTTTTCAATTTGCACAAGCGTTTGTGTAAAACAAGCTCAAAAAAAAATCTTTGAGAGATAAAGTTTTTTCAGGATAGTTTTTCCAGGATCTCTCGACGGACGACGTCAAGACCGTCTTCCAAGACCGCCGAGATGAACAAAGGGTCGCAATCGGGGAACTCTTTTTTGAATCGTTCGAGGTTTTCCACCGCAACCTTTTCATCACTCTTGTTACCAACCACCATGAATGGTTTTTCCGCGACCGTCTCATCATAATCACTGAGTTCTTTGCGTAGATGCTTGAAGTCCTCACAGGGGTCCCGACCATCGGTGGAAGCCATGTCGATAAGGAACAAAAGCAGTCGGCAACGCTCTACGTGCCGAAGAAAACGATGACCAAGGCCTCTGTTTTCAGCAGCTCCTTCGATCAGACCCGGAACGTCGGCCATGGTAACAGTACGAAAATCATCTGGGTAATCAATGACGCCAACCGAAGGAACCAAGGTAGTAAAGGGGTAGGAGTCGACTTTGGGCGTTGCGTTCGAAAGGACGTTCAACAGGGTTGATTTACCCGCATTGGGAAAACCAACCAAACCGACGTCGGCAATTGTCTTGAGGGTGAAGACGTAGTTGCCCTCATCTCCGGGTTTACCCTCTGTGGTTTGGCGGGGAGTTTGGTTGACGGATGACTTGAAGGTTGCGTTACCCCGTCCGCCCTTCCCGCCTTCAAGGAGGGTGATTTCCTCTCCATGAGAAAGAAGTTCACAAAAGGGGGTATCAGTACCCTCGATCCTGACTTCGGTTCCCAAAGGGAGTTTTAGCAAACAAAAGTCGCCTCTTTTGCCATTCTGATCGCTTCCTCGACCCGGTTCCCCGTTTTTCGCCTTCCAATGTTTTTTAAAGTGAAAGGCACGCAAATCGGAAACATTCTCGTCGGCTACAAGGAGAACATCACCGCCTTTGCCACCGTTTCCACCATTGGGCCCGCCTTCGGGCATATATTTTTGGCGCAAAAAACTTAGGCAACCATTGCCTCCATCACCCGCCTTGAGGTAAACTTTCGTATCATCGTAAAACATCAGCCTGTAAGGGCCGAACGATACTAGTAAAGTAAAAACGGGTCAATCGAGGATCGACGAATCCCCCAGATAGAGTAAAGGGCGAATTTAGTAGCGGTAGTGCTCGGGTTTGTACGGACCACCCACTTGAACGCCTATGTAATCAGCCTGCTCATCGCTCAACTTGGTTAGTTTCGCTCCAAGTTTGTCCAAGTGCAAACGAGCAACTTCCTCGTCTAGTTCCTTGCTCAACCGATATACACCAACCTTGCGATCGGGGTTTTGCTGAATGTCGATCTGGGCGATGGTTTGGTTGGTAAAACTATTGGACATCACGAAACTGGGGTGCCCGGTTGCACAACCAAGATTGATCAAGCGTCCTTCGGCCAGAAGATAAATGCTTCTTCCGTCCGGAAAAGTAAAACGGCTCACAGGCCCGCCCGGCACGGAATCTTCTTTGATGACCTCTTTGACAACTCCGTCCATCGCTTCGAGTTTGGCAACTTGAATTTCATTGTCGAAATGACCAATATTGCAGACGATGGCTTGGTCTTTCATTTTGCTCATGTGCTCAGCGGTAATGATGTCTTTGTTTCCAGTAGTCGTAACAAAAATATCAGCTGTTTCGAGAGCATTTTCGACTGTATTTACCTCAAAACCGGCCATACATGCTTGAAGAGCGCAAATTGGATCGACCTCTGAGACGATCACACGAGCCTTTTCATTGGCTAGAGAATCAGCAGAACCCTTTCCGACATCGCCAAATCCACATACCATTGCGACTTTGCCCGAAATAAGAACGTCCAAAGCTCGTTTGATGCCATCGACAAGCGAGTGACGGCAA
>PBMI01000015.1 GCA_002722545.1 Opitutia bacterium
TTCATCACGCCATTTTCATAGCCGGCGAACTTTTCGAGCAAATCTCCGTATCTCTTGAGTTTGAAATACACAGACCCCATCATATTTACGAAATCCTTGGCGTATTTCTTGTCTTCGTCTTTAGCTCCGGATTTATGAGCCAAGGCAAGATATTTGTCGCAAAGATCGAAGAACCTGTCGTAGTAATCGTTCGACTTTTGCTTGGCGGTGTCCGCACGATTCCTTTCGGAAGTGGATACCGCATTTTGCAATGCAACGGCTATCTTGAGTTGGTTTTCAGCCTCCAGTCGGTAAGCGTTCGCCATTATGAAAGTAACGTCGGGCCTGAACTTCATCCACGACTCGTTCTTCAAGTACTCTTCACCGAGTTCGATCGATTTTTCGCGGTGTTTGACCGTGTTCGCGGAAGCAAAAGCCGCATAAATGAAATTTTCGACGCTCTTGTGCTTGGGAAAGTCCTGATAGAGCCAATAGAAAGCCCAAAAGGATTCCCAGTCCCTTTTGGTTTCCTGAAAGTTCTCTGCCTTCCTCCAACGAAGGGTGGTGGTGAAGGAGGGAGTTTTCTTAACCAAGGCCAATTGACCCTTGGCGTTGGTCAGTTTCATGGAAAGAGCATTTGATTTGTCCTTGAGGATGCTCAGTCGTCTTTTCGGCAGAACCGAGGCTTTAAGTGCCAAGAATTGTTCGATCTGAGAAACCTCGGTTTGCAATCTTTTCTCGCGGTCAGTGTAAAAAGCGGCAATCTCCTCCGTCGTCATGGTCAAGGCGTAGAACAAGGATGCCTCCACGTGCCTACCCGCACCTTTAAGTTGAGATGCACCCTGCATGAGGTTGACGTTGAGTCTCAAGTCATAGCGAGCGGGGGTGTCCCCGGAAAGGCGAGGAAGGAGAGGGAAGACTTCGTCAATGCGTTTGGTCACGACGAACATCTCCGTCAGACAGGAAACCGCATACGCGGAACGGTCTTCATCTTTGGCCAAGTCGGCGAATTTCAACAAATCCCTGAAAGAGGGCTCCCCCTTGACCCAATCCTGTACGATGTGATAACACTGAGCACGACCAAAATATAAATTCAAGAGTTCGCTTCTTTTGAGAATTTGCTTCTTGTAGGGTTTGCTGGGATCAAGCAAAGTCTCAATGACTCGGGCCGCTTCTTTCCACTCATGGAGTGCCCGGAGGCAATCCGTTCTCCTCTGCATGGCCATGACGGCTTTGGGGTCGTTGGGAAATTTTTCCGCGAAAAAACCAAATGCGCTGGCGGCCTTACCGAGAAAATCCTGGTTTCCAGTCTTGCCGAAGCTTTGCAGATAACCAATTCCGCGAACAAAACCAAATTGCTGAAGTATCTTTTCCACAGCCGGGTCTTTTTCATCCTCAAAGCGAACCTCCAATTCGTCCAAAAAGGGTGAAGCTCCCGCAAAATCTCCTTTGCCTATCATGGTCTGGGCCTCCGAAATGACCTGTCGAAGGGGCATGTCTGCGGGGTTTTGACCGTAAACAGAACTAATTGAAAAGCAGGCCAAGCAAAATAAACAGGCTAACTTCATAAAGTCGAACTTTTGATTCATTGTAATCAAGGGCAGTAAGGGGCGTAATAAAAGCTGCTGATTGCTCTTCTCGCAAGTCTTTTTTCCAAAGCCGATTTTTATCCGCCTACTCTTGTTGCTTGTTCACGCAACACGGACAATCCAAAACACGATGGTCGGTTGCAACCTCCTTGAGTTCCAATACCGTATTGATTGTCGCCTCGTAATGATCGGCCTTTACCCGGTGTCCGAAAGCGCACCCGGGCGGTGGATCAATCGGTGAAGGCACTTCTCCAGGAATGACGACTCTCCTTCTATCAACGCTCGGATCGGGAACCGGGATCGCCGAAATCAAGGCCTTCGTGTAAGCATGCATGGGGTTCGCGTAAAGTTCCTCCGCGGGAGCGATCTCCACGATTTTGCCCAAGTACATGACGGCGATCACGTCGGAAACATGTTTCACCACGGCTAGGTCATGGGCAATGAAAAGATAACTCAACCCCAATTCCTTTTGCAAATCCATGAGGAGGTTGAGTACTTGGCTTTGGACCGAGACGTCCAGAGCCGAAACCGGTTCGTCCAGAACCAATAAGTCGGGGTTGACCGCAAGGGCACGGGCAATTCCGATGCGCTGACGCTGGCCACCTGAAAACTCAAAGGAAAATTTTTGGGCGGCGGTTTTGGGAAGTCCGACCAAATCGAGCAACTCCTCCACCCGCCGCGTCCTGTCCGCCCGAGTTCCGATTCCCTGAATGACCAGAGGTTCCGATATGAGCTCTCCCACCGACATGCGGGCATCGAGAGATTCGGCCGGATCCTGAAAAACCATTTGGAAGTCCTGCCGGATGGGACGAAGGGCCGATTGCGACAGGCCGGTAAGCTCCCTCCCTTTGAAGACCACTCTTCCGTCCGTGGGATCGAGAAGGCGCACGATGCACTTTCCCAGTGTCGATTTTCCGCAGCCGGATTCGCCCACCAGACCGAGCGTTTCGCCCTTGCTTATGACCAAATCCACTCCGTCGACGGCTTTGACGGAAGCGGTCTGCCGGTAAAGCACTCCACCTCGAACCGGGAAATGCATCTTCAAGCCTTCCACTTTGAGAATTTCATTTTTGGGTGATGCTAGTTCACTCATTTTTTAGGTACATTCGGGACAGGTTTCGAGAAAACGACCACCTCCGATTTCCTCATAGGCGGGGCTCTCGGTAAGGCTTTCGAGGTCGCGACCCATTCGCTGGCAGAACCGGCAACCGGAGACGAAATCCTGAATGGAGGCTACTTGACCGGGGATGGTGCGAAGTTCGCTTTTGCGCTCGTTGCTCAACCGCGGAATCGAAGACAGAAGGCCTTTGGTGTAGGCGTGACTGGGTTCGGCAAACAACTCCTTCACGGGAGCCCGTTCCACGATCCTGCCTGCATACATGACGACTACCTCGTCGCACTGCTCGGCAATGACCCCGAGATCATGAGTGATGAGCAAAGTCGCCATGCCGCGTTCTTTTTGCATTTCCGACATAAGGTCGAGTATTTGCGCCTGCACCGTTACGTCGAGGGCCGTAGTGGGTTCGTCTGCGATAAGCAGGTCCGGGTTGCAGCACAGGGCGATCGCGATCATAACGCGTTGACGCATGCCCCCGGAGAGCTGGTGAGGATAGTCGGAGATTCGCATGTCGGGGGAAGGAATACCTACCGCATCCAATAATTCGACGGCCTTCCGAAGAGCCTCCGTTTTGGTTAAATCACGATGAAGGAGAAGAGACTCGATGATTTGCCTACCCACTCGCTGGACTGGGTTCAAGGCAGCCATGGGTTCTTGAAATATCACCCCCACGTCGTTACCCCGCACGTCGTACATTACCTCGGGTTCGGCATCGCGTAATTCGCGGTCCATGAAACGTATGCTGCCTCCACGAACTCTGCCGGCAGGCTTGGGCAAAAGGTCGACGATGGACATGGCTGTTACCGTCTTGCCACATCCTGACTCGCCCACGATTCCCAAAGTGCGGCCCTTCTCCAACTCGAAGGATATGCCGTCGACCGCCATCACTAGTCCCCGCTCGGTATCGAAGCCCGACTCAAGGTTCTCAATCTCCAACAGATTACTCACCGGCTTCCTCCTTCGTCTTATATCCGATGCGGTATCTCTGCTTGACCGCTTGTACCTCGGAGAATTTCTTCCCGGATCTCCTCGCTTCTTCGGTCTCTTTCTTGATCCCCTCGTCTATCCAGTAGACATAGCTCTCAAAAGGGACATAGGTCCGCGGTGGGCAAAACTCGGTGAACTCGGAATCAGGCCACCGTACCCAACGCCAGCATCCTACCCTTGAGAACTCCGTCATATAGCCGGGCACGTAGACACCGGAGTCATGGATGATGCGCTGCATTTCATGGGCGTATTCCTCCAACTCGTCCTCCGTGCGGGCATTGCGGAAAGCCACTGCAAGCTGGTCCATGCGCTCATCCGCAAAAGAGAAAACGTTGTTGGTGTTGTGCTTGAGGTTG
Organism: Opitutia bacterium; assembly: GCA_002722545.1. Classification (GTDB taxonomy): domain Bacteria; phylum Verrucomicrobiota; class Verrucomicrobiia; order Opitutales; family Seribacteraceae; genus Seribacter. The sequence continues at coordinate 4,029 of PBMI01000015.1, forward strand.
CCCTTGTCGTCATAGGCGTTGCTCGAGTGAAAATATTCGTAGTAGCGCGGGTAAGGAGGTTGAAACCCCCAAGCGGAAAAGACGGCCTGGTGGTTCTTCTGCATCTCTTTCTTGTAGACCACGGTATGGTCGAGACCATCGAGAATGAACTTCAGTCCAGCCTTGAGGGCCTCCTCTTTGAGAATGCCCATCATTTTGGCTCTCACCGGAATATTGGAAAAGGTCAGGGCCACTTCGAGTCGCTCCCCGTTTTCTTTCATCAAAATACCGTTTTCATCCTCCTTCACATAGCCTGCCTTGGCGAAATATTCACGGGCCTTGCCGATGGAAAAAGGGCGGGCCGTAATATCGGGGTTATCAAAGCGTCCATAGCCTTTTGTCCAACCGGGAAGACGGGAAGCGTCGCCCCGGAAAACCACGTCGATCACCTTCTGCCAGTTCGTGGCGTGACCTATGCCGAGGCGGACGTCGAGGTCGTCCAAAGGAGGCTTGGCGGAATTGAGGTAAAGAGACCAGGGAATCCGCGGGAACTGATTGTACCAAGTGTAACGCTCGACAAAGCCATCGAAGACGGGAGGCATTTCGGATTTTTCATACCAATACTCGGGCAAGGTGATGGGAAAATAATCGATCTCTCCTGCTCGGAAAAGTTCCCATGCTTTGGAACGGTCCCTCACCACGGTGTAACGGATGCGGTCCGCGTTATAACGGTAACGGTAAAATTTCTTATCCACTGCCCACCAATCCTCCGCCCGACTCAGGGTGATCGAGACCCCCTTGACGAGATCCTCGGGCTTGACCGTGTAAGCGGCGGTAGTAGGTGGGACTCGCCACTGGTAACGTTCCTTGTAGTCTGGGCCGTATTGTTTGTAGAAATGCGGGGCCGAAGGCGGAAGGCTGGCAAAATAGGCGAGCTTGGGCTTGGGTTCGGGAAGAGATATGGCAATGAATTCCTCCCCGTAAACTGAAAATTGGGCGAATTGCTCACGAATATATTGCTTGAACCAAGGCGCGACGACGTTGTCGGAAGCGCGAATATAAACCCACCACATGAAATCAACCGGTTTGACGGAAACACCGTCATTGTACTTGGCTTCCGGGTCGAGGCGGAAGAAAACAGTCCGGCCATCTTTGCCGACCGCCCATTCTTTGGCGACTCCGGGAATTATTCTTCCCGTCTCCGGGTGCAATTCCACAAGAGATATTTCCACGTTGTCATACAACTCCCCTCGGAAGGAATTATTGGCGTTGGGACCAAAGGGTCGGATAGTCGGAGGGAAAGACGAAATGAAATAACGAAAGGCCCCACCCTTGCGTGCCGCCGGATCCCCTATTTCAGGTTGCCCCGAACCATCTTCCCACGAAAGACCTTCGGGAAGCTCATCTTTGTCCTTGAACTGAAAGTAATCCCCCATTTCAAGACGGGACTGCATTCGCTTGAGTAATTTTTGCTGATCAACCAGGGAGCTTTTCAACTTCTTCTTGAGGTTGTCGTCTATTGCTTTGGAATATTCCTCCTGCAATTTTTTTGTTTCTGTCCCGATATCCTCGACTTGCTTGTTCAGCCAGTTCCGAACGTAACGATTGTACTCCGGGTACCATTTTTCAAAATCCGCTTCGGAGGCTTCATCCTCCACCGGGGGGGCACAGCTTTGGACAAAAAAGAGTACAAGAAGCAGGATCAGGTTGAGTGCGGCGGGCTTCATGAGGTCAACGATAGTAACTGAATTTCTTAGGATCAAAAGCTTCCCGAACGGCTTCGCCCACAAAAGTGATGAGAATGAGCAGGCCAACCAAAACGAGAAATGCGGAGGTTACCAACCAAGGGGCGGAGAGGTTCTCAAGGCCGTCGCGCAAAAGTTGTCCCCAGGTTGCATATTTCGCTGGTAGACCAAAGCCAAGATAATCAAGGGAGGTAAGGGCTAGCACGAGACTGGAAATGGAAAAAGGAACGAGGGTAACGATAATCGCCACCGAATTGGGAAGAAGGTGGCGGAAAAGAATTCTCGGAGTGGAAGCTCCGATGACCCGGCTCGCAGCGATATAGTCCCGGGCCTTTTCCTTAAGCGCCGCAGTCCTCATTAGGTAAGTCATTCCCATCCACCCAAAAAGAAGAAGAATCCCTATGATGATCCAAAGGCCTGCGGTTTCCTTGAGCCCCTCGGGGATTGCGGTGCTTGCGATCATGACCACGAACAAGAAAGGGATGTTGGATAGAATCTCGATCAGCCTCTGCACGATCAAATCGAAAGCCCCGCCGAAAAATCCCATCAGAAGACCAATCGAGATGCCTAGCGCATAGACCAGTGGAATATAAACGAGAGCTGCTTTGAAATTTACCTGAAGGCCGCCGAAAAGATAAGCCAGTACGTCGTAGCCTTTGGAACTCGTACCCAAAAGATGGGTTTGGCCCTCTTCCATGGTGGGAGGGGAAGGAGGGAAGTGAACCTGCCTAAGACCGCTCGATTCAAGGGCCAAAAAAGAAGCCAAGTCTCCCTTCCCGTTCCAAGACTCCGAACCTGAAACCAACTCCCCTTTCTTGTATATGGCACCGTAAATGCGGTTGCGTTCGTCGTCCCACCCATCCGCCGGACCGTCCTTGAGTCCGTCGCGAAAACGGAATCGCAAATGCATTCGCTCGGGACGGACTAGGTCATGGACACGGGATGCCAGTCCGGAAAACGGTTGACCCCCCACTGTCACGAGGCCGTCGGTGGAAACTTCAAGGGCAGTCGAAACTGCAGTCACGGTGTCTCCGGTGGAAGCATAGGGAAGAAGCGGCATCAGAACCCAGTCCCCCTTGCCGGCATCGGCGAAAGTTCTTTGCAAATCACGGTAATCAGGAGGACTTTGGGCCTCGTCGCCTTTCAAGCCAAAGACTTCCCCTTTCTCCAAATGGCGGGAAAAGGCGGGCCAATGCCATTGGCCGTCTCTTTTCACGATCAAGGCCTCGTTGCCGACCAAAAGATGATCGAGGGATGCCACTGCGGCCAGGCCCAAAATAATGATAAGCGAGTAATAACCACGCTTGATGGACTTGAAGCGGTCGATGCGACGCAAGGTGATGGGCGTAAAGGCAAAACCCCTCGCAAAACTAATCTCGCTGAAGATTCCCAAAAGAAGAAAAAAGACCATCGTCAACCAACCGAACCAAGGAAAAATTCCACCGCCCTCGAGATCCACCCCAAGAAATCCGACTCCCCGGCTGAGGGTAAAAGGAAAGCGAACGGTAGGAAACTCGATGGCCATGATCTCTCCCAGTGCCCCAAGAAGAGCACCCATCCAAAAAAGTCTGCCAAGCAAGCGTAACATGAATCGGTCAATTGAACTTTACCCGTGGGTCCACCATGGCCACGATCAAGTCGGAAAGAATATTACCCAAGACAAGGAGAAATGCGGCTATGGTCAAAGTTCCCATTATGACCGTTTGGTCTCGGCCGAGGAGAGCCTGATACTGAAGAAGTCCGAAGCCCTGAATATCGAAGACGGACTCGATTAGAATGCTCCCACTGACCAAAATGGTGATCAGTTGACCGAGGGTGGAGGCGATGGGGATGAACGAATTTCGGAACGCGTGCTTGAATACGGCGCTCCGAAAAGAGACTCCTTTGGATACCGCCGTCCTTACGTAGTCCGCGGCCAGGTTGTCCATGAGGTTGTTTTTCATCATCATGGTCAGCCAAGCGAAACCACCCACGACGTAACAAAGCAAAGGCAGAGCGGTGTGATGAAGCAGGTCGACGAACTGGTCCCAAGTCCCCATGTCGTCGAAATTGGGATCGGTGAGGCCGAAAAGGGGAAACCACCCTCCCCTTGCCCCCAAGTAGACCAGCATGAGGGCCCCAAGAGCGAACCCGGGAATGGCATACCCCACGAAAATCAGAATGGATGTGAGGTTGTCGATCATGGTGCGGTGCCTGATCGCCTTGAGGATTCCAAGGGGGAGACAGACACCATAGGTAATGAGGGCAGTCAGAATTCCGAAATAAAGAGCAACCGGGATTCGTCCCTTGATCAGATCCCAGACAGGATCCCCGAAGTCGGTCGATCTTCCGAGGTCTCCCTGGAGCAGACCGGCAAAACGGGTCTTGTATACAATCGCCCTGTCATCGTAGTTCTGAGGCGCCTTGGAAGCGTCTTCACCCGAGCGACGGGACCATCTTTCTTTTCGGTCCGCGATCGTTTCCAGTCGGATTTCCCAGCCGTCCTCGGTGATCGGTCGATTATCGTCCGAGTAAGTCGCCGAGGTCACAACCGTTCCCTGGCGGGTCACCTGTGCTTGCCTGCCGCTTCCCTTGAGCAAGACCAAGGTATTGTTGGAATCACCAACGAAGTCCCCGCCTACCTTGTCTTTGCCCTGTTCTCTGAATTCTGCCTTGCTCAAACGGCGTTCCCGTGGAAGCGCCCCAAGCCATTGCAGGTATGCCTGGAAGATCGGCTTGTCGAATCCGTACTCCTCCTCCAGTTCCTCCACCTGCTCCTCGTTCATCCCTCCACCGATTTGACCACTCGAGGAACCGCCCCCCTCGGTTGCTTTCTGCGCTTCCTGCAAAGCCCTTTCCATCGGACCGCCCGGTACGAAGCGCGTAATAGTAAAGACAAGCAAAGTCACACCGAGCAGGGTCGGCGGAATCAAAAGTAGTCTTCGGATAAAATAGTCTCGCATGTAAGCTATCTATACCTATACGCCCGAATCAATTGATCAAAGACAAATCTTCATCTTGCCGAACGCTTCCATTTCCCTTTTCTTGAATCGTAGATGTCCTTTTCTTCCATCCAGGAAATTCCAGGTGTACCACGGGTTCGCAAAATCCTGGGCCAACGCTTGCGGATCATTCCCGCAGTGTTCGCCTTTTTGTTCCTTTGGTCATGCGAGGGCCAAAGCACCGTGCAAGAGGCCTCCGAGGATGGGATCCTGATCATGGGAAACAGCGGGGAACCCAAAGGTCTGGATCCGCATATCGTAAGCGGTGTGTTGGAGAGCAACGTGATTCGTTCCCTTTTCGAGGGACTCGTGGAAGCCCATCCCTCAAAGGACGGTACCGCTCTGCCGGGCGTTGCGACCAAATGGTACGCCGTAAACGACAAACGGCCCGACGAATGGGTTTTCGAGCTTCGCAAGGATGCCCAATGGTCTGACGGAAAGCCCCTCACCGCCGAGGACTTTCTTTTTTCCTTCCGCCGCCTGCTCACCCCTGACCTCGCCTCGGATTATTCCTTCATGCTCTATTATATCAAGGATGCCGAATTCTACCACAAATCCCAGCGCTCTTACCTCCTTTCCCGCAACGAAGCCAACTTCACCAAGGAATGGTGGTCCTCCTTCAAGGAGGTTGACTTCGGTCCAAACGAACAGGCAAAGGAAGGTTCGTTTAATTTCATCGGACTCGACAAGTTGAACCTAAGCCAATTGGAAAGGCTTTTGAAGGAACCCCACCTTTTCAAATGGCCGAAAGAAGTTTCAGGGGAAATCCGTCAAGACCTCCTAATGAAAAACCTCAACTATGAGAAAGACAATCGGGGCAAGCTGGCAAAAGAGGAATTAAAAGACCTTTGGGAACTCATCGACTTCGGTGCTACCGCCCCAGACAAGCATACCTTGAGGATCAAGCTCAATTCCCCCATCCCCTTTTTGCCTGAGATCACCAAACATTATACTTGGTATCCAGTGCCCATGCACGCCGTCCTCAAGCACGGCAAGATCGGCGACCGCTTCACCGACTGGACGAAACCGGACAATTTGGTCTGCAACGGAGCTTTCGTCCTCAAATCATGGAAGTTCAACGACCATATCGAAGTTGCCCGCAACCCGCTTTATTGGGACAAGGAAAACGTCGGCATAAACGGGGTGCGTTTTCTTCCCATTACCAACCTCTACACGGAGGACCGGATGTATTACGACGAACAGATGCACGTAACCTACACCATTGCCTCGGAACTCATAGAGTACTCCCGGAAAAACTACCCTGAACACGTTCGCAGCGAGCTTTACCTCGGCACTTATTTCATTCGAACCAATGTGGCCAACAAGCCCTTCACCGATCCAAGGGTACGCCTGGCTTTCTCTCTTTCTCTCAACCAAAAATCCTTGATCGACAACGTTCTCAAAGGCGGACAGAAACCTGCCGCCGGACTGGTTCCTCCTTTCGGCGACTACCCTGCCTCCGACGCCGTAACCTTCAACCCCGATCTTGCCCGAAAATTATTGGCCGAAGCGGGTTACCCGGGAGGAAAGGGCCTTCCGGACATCGAATTCCTCACCACCGACAAAGAGTCGTCCAAGATGACGGCCGAGGCCTTGCAAGCCATGTGGAAGGAACACCTCGGAGCCACTATCAAAATCAAGCAAAAGGAATGGACTTCCTATATTACCGCGATGTTTGAAAAGGACTATGATCTGGCGGCCGGTGGTTGGATCGGCGATTACATGGACCCCCTTACTTTTCTCGATATGTGGATGAAGGACGCCGGAAACAACCGCACCGGTTGGCACAACGAGGAGTTTGAGGGAATTCTCGGCGAAGCCGCTCAAACGGGAGACCCGACCGAACGCTACGCACTACTCGCCAAGGCCGAGGCTCTCTTTCTCGCAGAACGCCCCATCCTCCCGGTGTACTGGTACACCCGCAACTACCTCCTCCATCCCGACGTGAAAGGCTGGAACCCACTGCTCCTCGACAACCACCCTTACAAATTCCTCCGCTTGGAACCGGGGTCGCGAAACAAGACAAACTGAAGTTATGTTTCGCTTTCTAATAGGTCGTTTGTTCCAAGGCATGCTCGTGCTTCTCGCCCTCTACACCATCACTTTTTTCTTGGCCAAGGCCATGCCGGGCGAACCCTTCACTTCGGAAAAAAACGTCTCTGCTGAAACCAAGGCAAACATTCGCAAGCTCTATGGTTTGGACCAACCCCTTTGGAAACAGTACTTCGTTTATCCCAAGAACATCATCACGGAGGGATCCTTCGGAATTTCCACGAGCAAGGGGAGACCCGTTGGAGACATTATTCTACAGTCCTTTCCCAACTCACTCCTCTTGGGACTGTGCTCCTTGGCGTTTGCCATCGCCATAGGCGTGCCCATCGGAGTCCTTTCCGCCGTTCGGAAAAACAGTTGGGTTGATTGGACCTGCATGGCCATCGCGATGATCGGGATCTGCGTTCCCTCCTTCACCATCGGACCTCTTTTGCAAATCTATGCGGCCGCTCATATCCCGGGCTTGAAAGTTGCCGGTTGGGGAAACTTACAGGACGTTCTTCTGCCCGCGTTTACTCTTGGCCTCGTTTCCGCGGCTTACCTGGCCCGCCTAACCCGGGGCGGTATATTGGAAGTGCTTTCCCAAGATTTCGTTCGTACGGCGCGGGCCAAGGGAGTCTCCCCGACCAAGGTCATCCTCAAACATACCCTCAGGGGAGGCCTTCTTCCCGCAGTCGCTTACTTGGGGCCGGCGTTTGCCGCTTTGATCAGCGGTTCCTTTATCGTGGAGACGATCTTCCAAGTGCCCGGAATGGGACAACACTTCGTCAATGCTGCCACCACACGGGACGAATTTCTTCTCTTGGGGCTATCCCTCTTCTTTGGCTTTCTCATTGTCGTCATGAATCTCCTCGCCGACCTGCTCACCGGATTTTTGGACCCACGCGTACGGTTGGCCGGAGAAACCGAATAGACTCATGACCGACAAAATGTCATCGATCCCCCAAGGTTCCTCTCTCTGGAAAGATGCACGGGCCCGCATGGCAAAGAACAGGTTTGCCATGGGAGGGCTGTGGGTAATCGGAATCATGTTCTCCCTTTGTTTTGTTTTCGCATGGTTTTGTCCGGATCCAAACAAGATCAACCTCGTTAACAAATTCGCATCATCATCGGAAGAACACTGGTTCGGAACGGATGCCCTCGGTCGCGACCTATTCGCCCGCATCCTTTACGGAGGTCAGGTTTCCATTCTAGTCGGCTTGATCGCCACCGCCGTTTCCGTTGCCATCGGGATCGTCTACGGGGCGGTTTCCGGATTTGTCGGAGGAAAAACGGATGCCTTCATGATGCGCATCGTGGACACCCTTTTGGCCATTCCCTTTTTGGTTCTCGTTATCGTTCTGCAGGCAACCTTGAGCGACTGGTCGGGGGAAGCGACAAAATGGATCGTGGAGAGCTTCGGATGGGACAAGGAATTCACCGCCCGATTGACCAACGTCGTTCCCTTGTTCTTTGCCCTCGGCTTGCTGGGTTGGCTTACCCTCTCGAGAATCGTTCGGGCCCAAGTCATGAGTATCAAGGAACGCGAATTCGTAGAGGCCGCCGTGGCCCTCGGTTATGGAAAGACCCGCATACTCTTTCGCCACGTGATCCCCAACGTCTTGGGTCCCACGGTCGTCTACTCGACCCTTACGGTGCCGGGCTTTATCATGTATGAGGCCATCCTATCTTTCTTGGGCTTGGGTGTGGAGTCACCAAACAGTTCATGGGGCGTCCTGATCAAGGAAGGAGCCAATTTTCTCGAAACTGAAATTCAACTGCTGTTGCTCCCCGGGCTTTTCTTTTCCCTCACCCTCTTTTCACTCAATTTTCTTGGAGACGGACTTCGGGACGCCCTCGACGTAAAGGCCTCCAAAGACTAATGAGCTTACTCGACGTAAAAAACCTCAAGACCTACTTCCACACGCGGGCGGGTACGACCCGGGCTGTCGACGACGTCAGTTTCTCCATCGACAAAAAAGAAATCGTGGGAGTCGTGGGAGAATCCGGGTCGGGCAAGTCCGTTACCTGCCACAGCATGCTGGGCCTTCTTCCCCAACCTCCTGCGAAAGTCGAAGGTGGCTCCGTTACCTTCGATGGTCAGGAGTTGATTGGTCTACCCACTTCCTTACTCCGGGCCATTCGGGGTAAACGCATATCCATGGTCTTTCAGGATCCAATGAGTTGCCTGAACCCATACCTGCGAATCATCGATCAGGTTGCCGAGCCGATCCTCATCCATGAAAACGCATCTCTTGAACAAGCTGAATCGCGAGCCATCGAGATGATGAAAAAGGTAGGCATCCGCGACGCTGAACAAAGGGCTCATTCCTACCCTCACGAATTTTCGGGCGGCATGCGCCAACGGGTCATGATCGCCATGTCCCTGGTAACCAATCCGGATCTTCTTCTCGCCGACGAACCGACCACCGCACTCGACGTAACCGTTCAGGCCCGCATCCTTGAAATTCTTCGAGAGCTGAGGGATGATCTCGGGGTAGCCGTTCTTTTCGTCACCCATGACCTGGGAGTGGTGGCCAACATTGCGGACCGCGTGGTGGTCATGTATAAGGGGAAAATCGTGGAACAAGGAACGGTGTGCGACATCTTTCAAAATCCTTCTCACCCCTACGTAAAGGGTTTGCTTGCCTGCAGGCCCTCGCTCGATACCAAGTATCGAATCTTGCCAACCGTGGACGATTTCCTGAAAACCGAGGACCAAGCGGACGGCTCGACAACCCTTGGCGAACGCCCCGATGCCATGGAACGTTTGGCCAAGCTTCAAGAAGAAGAGATCCTCGATGACCCGGTCGAAAAACCACTTGAGACTCTTCTCGAAGTAAATGACTTAGGAGTGCATTTTCACTCGGGAGGTGGCTTTCTCGGCAAGCCACCGGAAACGGTCATTGCCGTGGACAAGGTCAACCTTACCATTCCCAAGGGAAAGACCCTCGGTCTGGTGGGTGAGTCCGGTTGCGGAAAGACCACACTCGGACGGGCGATCCTCCGTCTCCAGCAAACATGCAGAGGTTCCGTTCAGTATGACGGGAGGGAGCTGATCGGCCTAACCCAAGCGGACATGCTCGAATACCGAAAACGCATGCAGATTATTTTCCAAGATCCTTATGCCTCGCTCAATCCACGGCAAACCATCGAACAAACACTCATCGAGCCACTACTCGTCCACAAGATCGGAGCGAACCGGGGGCAACGGCGCGACCGGGTGGTTTCACTTCTCGAGGAAGTCGGGCTTGGGGCCGAGTTTCTCTTGCGCTACCCGCATGAATTCTCCGGAGGACAAAGGCAACGTATCAGCGTAGCGCGGGCTTTGGCCGTTGAACCGGAGTTCGTTGTCTGTGACGAGTGCGTATCGGCAATGGACGTATCGGTGCAGGCTCAAGTCCTCAACCTTCTAAGAGAACTTCAAGGCAAACGCAACCTGACCTACTTGTTTATCTCTCACGACCTAAGCGTCGTGAAGTTCATGTCGGACGACATCGCCGTTATGAAGCAGGGACGAATCGAAGAGTTTGGCAAGGCCAATGAGGTTTACGAAAACCCCCAATCCGACTATACGCGGGAATTGCTTGAGGCCGTTCCCCGTGCCGATTTTTAAGAAACCGCAGGAAAGAGAGTTTCAACTCTTTGCATGGAGACCCAACCTCTCCGCGGAAAAAAGGAATTGCTGGGCCAACCCGGCATGTTTTCCATAATGCTTGATCGCAAAGTGAGCTTGCTGCTGATTGCTCCAACCACTCAAGGAATAGCGCATTTCCAGAGTCTTTGAAATCCATGTGTCGATTGGAAAAGCCTCAGTTCGAGCAGCTCCGAACAACAGGCAACAGTCGGCAATCTTTGGCCCGACTCCCGGTAAATTCAGGAGCGTCGCTCGAGCCTCTTCGTAGGGTTGCTTGACAATATCAGAAAGCAGAGAAGGTTTATTGGCAAGTTGTCCAGCAACCCCTTGCACGTATTTGGCCCGATAACCCATTTTCATAGCCCGTAGTTCGCTTTCAGAAATTTGGGCGAGCTTTTCCCATCCGGGAAAACTCCATAGGCCAAGCTCGAGAGGCTCCCCGTATTTTTCAGAGACAAGTTCCTTCATCTCCTTGATCTGAGGAATGCTTTTCACGGAACTAAGAAGAAACACGAAAAGCACCTCATCCATAGGTTGACGTAAAATGCGAAGACCGGGAAGTTTCTTCATGCAGGAGGCCAAAACCGGGTCACTGCGCCATGGCAATGAGTCGACCGCTTCTGTAAAACTCGGGTCAAGCCACAGGTAATAACGTAATTTTTTTTCGCTCCAAGGAGATTTTTTTCTGGTTCTCCACTGCAACTTGTTTTCCGTCAAACGAAGCTCGACGATTGATTTCCCAATGACTCCTTTCCAGGAAGATTCAGAAATTGCGGTCCATGAAAAAGACTGTCCGCCGAGGAGGGTTTCCTCCAATCCCAAACGGCTCATCGGTTGATCAAGGACCAATGGCTTCCACTCCGTCAAATGAGAAAGACCCGTGGTTATTTTTCGTGCTCCCAAAGAAAGCTTTGCTTTGCTACAAGGAGTTTTCCGTTTTTGTCCTGCAATTCAATTCGCCACGCCAAGGGCTTGATCTCCGGGGAATCCCAATCATCTCCGGTTATGCCGAGCAAAACTTCGCTCCTTTTGTTGTTGCGAGGTATTTCGAACTTGTAAAGTTTCGCTACCGGATAGTCGGATCGTATTACTCGGATAAGAACACTTGAGTTTGCCGGGATCGTCAGGAGGGGTTGGCTGAATTCCAAAACAAAATAAAGACCGGCTCTACCCTCGTCCGTTCGTACGACAACCTGTTTCCCGAAATACTCTTTTCCAGTGAAATACTCGGGAACACGCAAAAAGTCCTTGGCCGTCCAATAGACCTCGTTGACCGAGGTAATTTGAGTTTCGGGAAAAAGAGAAGGAGTGAGACCCAGCAGAAGACCGGCAGTCAAAAGTTTGCGAACTTTCTTCACTGGCCAAGGGAAAAGGAGTTACTTTTCCTCGGTCTCCTCGGTCGAGTCACCTTTTGATTCTTCAGGCTCGGTCACTTCCTCAGCCTTTGGATCTTCAGCATCTTCCTCTGCGTCTTCGGACGATTCCTCCTGTGGTGCTTCCGTTTCCTCGGCATTAGCCTCTTCAGAAACTTCTTCTGTGGACTCAGGAGTTTTGGCTTTAGGCTCTTCCGTATTTTCGGTCTTCGTTTCTTCAACGATTTCCTCCTTGGGATCAGGCCCAAGCACGTCTTCCGCACTTGCCTTCTCGGCAACTGGATCCGGTTTCTTTTCAGCCTGTGTCTTTTTGCCGGCCGGCTTGCGTGCGGGACGAGTCGACGAAGTAGGCTTGGAAGCTTTCTTAGCCTTGGGGTTAGCTTGGCTCAAGGCAGCCTTTCGGCGTGCCATGTAGGCGGAACGACGACGGCGCTTGATCAGTTTGTTGTATTGTTTACCCATGAGTTAAAAGAAGATGAATATAGAAAAAATAAAAAGGTTACAATACGAATTGATCACGCAATATCGACCGGTCTTCCCGTTTTAGCCGACTCATAGGTCGCATCAATAATCTTCATCAAGGCCAAGGCTTGGTCCGGTGTATTAAGAGGATCTTCTTCCCCGTTGATCGAACGAACAAAATTTTCGGCCGAACGGATTCTACCCATGTCTTCGTTTGATTCCGTCACTATGGAACGGTTAACCGAACGTCCGTGCTCCTGAACGTAAAGTTCGCAATCATCAATTGCAGTTTCATCCAACCCGTCGGATCCGAAAAGTCGACGGATCATCCCCCCCGCCTTTTTTCCCTGAAAGGTAACGGATACCTCCTCGCGTTTGTTCATCTCCGCCCAGGAAACCTGGAAATTCAAAACCTGACCTGTTTGGAAGCGGACGAAGCCATGAGCTGCGCTTTCGACATCTGTAACGCCATCAGCGACATCTGGTATTCCCCAAGGCCCCTTGAAGTTTTTGTCTTGGATAAAATCGTCAAATGTCTGAGCCAACACACAGGTAGGTTGAGGATAGTCCATGTAAAACAAAGCCAAATCGACCATATGCAAAAGATCAATTAATGGACCACCACCAGAAAGCTCCTTGTTGGTGAACCATCCTCCAAAGCCGGGTATTCCGGTACGGCGTATCCATTTTGCCTGAGCTGAATTGATTTCCCCGACTTCACCCGCATCAATGTATTTCCTGAGAGCATAGGATTCGGGGCGAGCTCTGTTGTTGAAATTGAACATCAGGGTTTTGCCGGCATTTTCTGCAGCCTCCTTCATCTGTTTGACCTCAGCGGCATTGAGAGCAGGAGGTTTTTCGCAAAAAACGTGTTTGCCGGCCTGCAAGGCTTGAAGAGCCAAAGGGCGATGGGTTCGATTCGGAGTAATGATACTCACCGCGTCCAAATCCTGCAATTCCTCAAGCATCTTTTGAGAATCCGCAAATACGTTGGGCACCCCGTAAACCTTCGCCGCCTCATGGGCCGCCTCCTGATTCATATCGCAGATGGCATGCAACTCGGCGCCAGCCGCTTTGAAACCTGCGGCATGGTACTGAAGCATACCTCCCGCGCCTATTATTCCGATTTTTTTGGCCATGATGTTTTACTCTATTGTATTACTTCGGAATGGCGGGGAACTTGACCCACTTTTCCTTGGATTTCGAACTCTTGACAACGGTCTCGATGAAAGCCATCCCGATTATGCCGTCGCGAATATCCGGAAAGTCGTATCCGGACTTGCGGGGAAATTTTCCTGCCCTCTCGTCTCTAATGGCAACGGCTGCGGCATTGTAAACGTTTGCGAAAGCCTCGATGAATCCTTCGGGATGGCCGAAGGGGATTCGGGTGTTGTCGGCCGCAGGGCCGGTAACGTAATCATTGCCACGGCGGTAGATTTGCCTTGGTGTACGGGCATCCTTGACAATCAAATCGTTGGGCTCTTCTTGATGCCACTCCAAAGATTTCTTGGTCCCGTACACACGAATATTAAGATCATTCTCGTCTCCATTGGAAACTTGGGATGCATAAATGATCCCACGGGTTCCACCCTTGAAGCGGACCAAGACGTTACCATCGTCATCCAAATCGCGACCGGGGATATTGACTGAAAGGTCGGCGCACAAACGATCGATTTCCAGACCAGTAATGTAATGGACTAGGTTCTCCGCATGTGTGCCGATGTCTCCCATGCAATTGGAAATTCCTGCGATCTTGGGGTCCGCACGCCAATTTGCGATAGCCTTGTCCTCGCCGGTCAATGCAGTAATGGCATAGCCTTGAGGATACTCGCAAACGACTTTTATCAGCTTGCCCAACTCTCCCTTTCGAATCATCTGACGGGCAAGTTTGACCATTGGATACCCCGTGTAATTATGGGTAAGAGCAAAAACTTTCTTCGACTTTTTGATGATCTTGCGAAGCTCTCTGGCTTGCTCCAGGTCAAGGGTAACGGGCTTGTCGCAGATGACGTTTATGCCAGCTTCCAAAAAGGTCTTTGCTACCTCGAAATGAAGGTAGTTTTGAACCACGATGGTAACGAAATCAATGCGTTCGTTTTCAGGAAGCTCGCTTTCTTTTTTCGCCATCTCCTGATAAGACCCGTACACCCGAGAGGGCTTTAAATAGAAGTCCTTGCCGGACAAGGCGGACTTCTTGGGGTCAGACGAGAAGGCGCCGGCAACCAATTCGATTTCTCCATCCAATGCGGCGGCTCGACGGTGAACGCCTCCAATGAAAGCCCCTCTTCCGCCTCCCACCATTCCCATGCGTAACTTTCGTTTCATATCTTACTTATATTTCTGTTCTTTGTGAGTGTTAGCCGACCGGAGCGACGGCTACTGGTTTTCCTTGTCGAAGGCCGAATCAAAGGCAATTTCGTTTGGCTTGAAATCAAGCTCCCGAACATAGTCACAAGATTCCTCGGCACCATGAAAACGGTCCATCCGACTGTCCTCCCACTCGATGGACAGGGGTCCGGCGTATCCGATGTCGTTCAAGGCAACGATAATCTCCTCGAAATCGACGTCGCCCCGCCCTACCGAACGAAAATCCCAATGTCTTCTTGGGTCGGCAAAAGTCGTGTGTCCACCAAATACTCCTACCGTTCCGTCTCCATGCCCCCACCACGCGTCCTTCATGTGCGCATGATAGATGCGGTCGGAAAAAGTACGGATGAACTTAACGTAATCAACGCCTTGGTAGCCCAAGTGCGAAGGGTCATAGTTAAAACCAAAACGCTTGTGGTTTTTGACTGCGCTCAAAGCACGCTCCGCACTGGCAATATCAAAGGCAATCTCAGTCGGGTGGACCTCTAGAGCAAAGTTGACGTTCTGTTTGTCGAAAGCCTCGAGTATCGGACCGAATCGCTTGGCAAAGTCTTGAAACCCTTTTTCCCAGTAAGCTTGGTCGGTCGGTGGAAAAGCATAAATCGAATGCCAAATGCTCGATCCCGTAAATCCATTTACCACGGCGGGAAAATCATCTTTTTTGCCGCGGCCCGGTTTGGCATCTATGAAATTACGGCATGCCTTTGCGGTTTTGGCCAATTTTTTGGCTGCCCTCCTCCTAACTTTTTCCGGATCTCCTTCCCCCCAGACATCGGGAGGCAGGATGGATTTGTGGCGCTCGTCGATCAAATCGCAAACCGCTTGCCCGACTAGATGACTGGAGATGGCGAAGCAGGTGAGTCCGTTATCGGAGAGAATTTCCCATCTTTCCTGACAGTATTTTTTGGAGACTGCCGCCTTGTCCACGTCGAAATGGTCTCCCCAGCAGGCAAGTTCCAGACCGTCGTAGCCCATTTCTGCGGCTTTCTCAGCTAAATTTGGAAAGGATAAGTCGGCCCATTGGCCGGTAAACAAAGTCACGGGGCGTGGCATAACAATTTGAATTAGGGGTTATTGGTGTAGGGGGGATTGTCGAAAGGACTCTTGAAAGAAACTCTCATCGGGGCAATCCCATTTTTCGGATTGATCCAAGTTGCCCCGCCTAAAAGGAAACAAGAATTTTACGGGCCGCCTCGAATCCAATTGAAAAAGAAGGTTTTCCGTCTATTCTCAATTCCATGGCATTCGCAACTTCCTCGCGAGAAAGGATCCTGATTCTATTTCCCGGAACAACATGCCGGCTTCTTGCGAACTTGAGAAAATTCTTTTCCTGATCGTCTATCGAGTCAATTGTAACGGACATACCTTCCTTGCAGTCGAGCAAGGAGAGACATATGTGTTTTTGAATGATTCCTCCCTTGGTCGGTATGGGATGACCATGAGGGTCATGCCTCGGTCGCCCAAGAAATTCGTCGAGGCGTTCCAGGACTTTTTCCGAAATCGCATGCTCCAACTCTTCCGCCTCATCGTGAATCTCACTCCAGTCCAAACCCAAAGTTTCGACTAAAAAAGTTTCCAGCAAACGATGTCGGCGAAGAATGTTCATTCCCAATTTTCTCCCCGGAGCAGTAAGCTTGACGCCTTTGCGGGACTTGTAGGTCAACCATCCCTCCTTCTCCAAATTCTTGACCATTGAGGTGGCGGTTCCCGGGGTTACTCCCAGAGCTTCCGAAATCAGCCCCATGGCTACCTCTCTGTTGTCTCGATCAAGCGAGATGGAAAGGATTTGTTTTAGATAGTTCTCGACCGTAGAGCTCGGCATAGGGCAAAAGAATCCCCTTTTTGACGGATTGACTCAAGGGAAAACTTGCGCCACACTTTGATTAATCAAAATGAATTCTTTTACAACCCTTACTAAGAACTTTCTCAAGCCAAGTTTTTTTTCTTCGAAACTTTTCTGCTCCATTGTCACACTGGCAATAGGTGGGTGTTCGGACAAATCGATCGAAGAAAAAGAGGAGCCGTTGGTAGTCGTGACAACTACCCATTTGTCCGATTTGGTTCACTCGCTCGCCGGTGACGGCGTTGAAATACTTTCCCTTATGGGTCCCGGAGTTGATCCCCATTTGTACAAACCAACATCCCGCGATTTGAGTTCCCTTGCCAACGCCGACTTGATTGTTTTCCATGGAATGATGCTCGAAGGGCGTATGGGACAAGCCCTCGAACAGGCAGACAAGAAGGGAATCCAATCCATTGCGGCAACCTCCGAAATCCCGAATTCACTAGTCCTTTCGGATGGCAATGAAGAAAACGACGGTCACGTTGATCCGCACGTATGGTTCTCTCCGCGAATATGGTCTCTTTGCGTCAAAACCGTGATGAAAAAATTGATCGAACTTGATCCCCAATCGGAATCGCAGATCAGAGACAAGGCAAAGGAGTTGCTTCAGGAAATTGAGCTGATCAATAAATGGTCCCTCGCCCAAGTGGCCCGAATCCCCAAGGATCGTCGAAAACTGGTCACCAGTCACGATGCCTTTCGTTACTTGGGCAAAGACCTGGGGTTGAAAGTGATTGGATTGCAGGGAATGTCGACAAAGATTGAAGCTGGGTTGGCCGACCGGGCGAACCTGGTTGATTTCATCAAAAATCAGCATATCCCCGCCATCTTCGTGGAGTCCAGCGTTAACCCGGCGGCTATGCATGAAATCGCAAAAGAGAGCAGTGTCTTTATCGGTGGGGAATTATTTTCCGATGCTCTGGGTCCCCGCGGCGAATCGGTCGTTGGACCCAATGGCCAAATTTTTGAATTGGATAGTTGGGGAGGCATGATGGTCCATAACGTAACGACCATCGTGGAAGCGCTCGGCAAAAGCGATTAGCCATGAACCCGTCCGTTTCCAAGCCCTTGGAAATCCACGACTTGACCGTTGCCTACCAACGCAAGCCAGTTTTGTACGGAGTAGACTTGGAAGTTTCCGAAGGAACCCTAACGGGAATAATAGGACCGAACGGGGCGGGAAAATCAACTTTGATCAAGACCATAATGGGGATGGTTCCATCCAATGGAGGCTGGGTAAAGATTTTCGGAAAAACCGCCCAAAAGTCCTATGCCCGCGTAGGCTACGTCCCGCAAAGAGAATCAGTGGACTGGGATTTCCCGGTTTCGGTTCTCGACGTCGTACTGATGGGCAGGTATGGGCACGTGGGATGGCTGAAGCGGGTAGGAAAAAAAGATCGCATTATTGCCGGCGAATGCCTTGAGAAAGTGAATATGCTCCCCTTCGCAGATCGCCAGATCGGAAAACTTTCGGGGGGTCAGCAGCAGAGGGTTTTTCTCGCTCGGGCTCTTGCCCAGGAAAGTGATCTTTACCTAATGGACGAACCCCTGGCAGGAGTGGACGCCGTGACCGAAAAGGCGATCATTGAGCTTTTGCGCGAACTTAAGAATCAAGGAAAAACATTGCTTGTGGTGCATCATGACTTATCCACGGCAAAGGCCTACTTTGACCAGTTGATCCTGCTTAACATGCGCTTGATTGCCAGTGGAGAAGTTGAAAAGACCTTCACCCGCGATCTTCTTCAAAAAACCTACGGTGGAAGACTTACGATCTTTACCGAAGTCGCCGATCAATCTGCAGGAGTCAGGGAATACGAAAAGGAAACCGAGTCGTCCTGATTGGAAAATGAATGGAACTATCCATTTCAAAAAATCCATGAGAAGGAATATCCAAATCAAACGGATTGGAATGGCTTGGGTCATTTTATCCCTTTTCACCTTCCCCCTCCATGGTGAGCAAATCAGCGCACCAAGTGACTCCTTGCTCGAAAGAGGCTATCGGTTCCTCACCTTGTCGGACGAATCCGTCCGAATGGTTCTCCTGGGTACGATTCTCATGGGGTTGAGTTGTGGTATAATGGGTAGTCTTATCGTAACGCGCCGGCTTTCCCTTTTCGGAGACACGCTCTCCCATGCCGTACTTCCGGGGGTGGCCGTCGGCTTTCTGTGGAGCCACTCGAAGGATTCATGGGCCATTCTAGCGGGAGCGACATTGGCTGGTTTTTTGGGGGTTGCTCTTATCTCGCTTCTCAAGAAAACAAGCCGTATCAGGCAAGACAGCGCACTGGGTCTGGTACTTTCGGGGTTTTACGCTTTGGGGATTTGCATGCTTACGAGAATCCAGAAGATGGAGTTTGGTAACCAATCGGGCATCGACAAATATCTCTTTGGGCAAGTCGTCGGTCTATCATCCACGGATTTATGGACCATGGCTTTTTCCTTTTTATTGATTTTGGCCCTTAGCATTTTTCTGTACAAAGAAATGTTGGTGGCGGGGTTTGATCCGGAATACGCCCGGTCCATCGGACTACCCGTTGATTTCCTCCAATATCTACTTTGGTTGATCCTTGCCTTTGCCGTCATAACTTCACTGCAGATTGTCGGCGTAGTCCTCGTTTCCGCTCTCCTGGTCATCCCGGCGGCCACGGCAACCCTGATCACGGACAGGATGCGTCCCATCTTGATATGGTCCGGGCTACTCGGATGCATGGCTGCAGCCACCGGGGCCTTTGTGTCGTTTCTTGGCAGTCAACTTCCAACCGGTCCCATAATCGTTTTGGTTTCGGCTTCTTTTTTTCTGTCCGTTCTTTTTTTCCATCCCCGCAACGGTCTCTTGTTCAAGTGGTTTTCTTCCCACAACAGAAACCACAGAATTGCTTTGGAAAACACCTTGAAAGCGGTTTACCAGGAGCTCGAATCGATCGATTTCCAACAAGATTCAATTTCGGTCGGTCAACTGGCAAAGCGAAGAAGAGCCAGCATGCCCCAAGCTCATCGGGAAGTAAGCGCTTTGGTCGAGAAACAACATGCCACGCTTCATGCCGACCAAAGCGATAGCTCCGCTTCACCCAAACCCGTCCTGATCTCCTTGACCCCAAAAGGTTGGGGAACTGCCTGCAGGATCGTAAGGAATCACCGGCTATGGGAATTATACCTGACCAACGAGGCTCGATATGCCCCGGACCACGTGCATGACGATGCCGAGAAGATCGAGCATGTTTTAGGGGAAGAAACCGTTCGCCGTATAGAACGCATTTTATCAAATCCAAGAAAGGATCCACACGGCAAGCTCATCCCAAGTCAAAGGGACATCGATCGCGGATTCATCTCTTGAAATGAGTAAGAACAAACAGGCAGAAGAACCTTTTATACCGGATTTTGATGCGGTTGATACTTTCTTGACTCCTTGGGCAACTCAGGCGGAAACGGCATGGAACGGGCAAATCGTAACCATGGGTGTACTGGTATCTCTGGCATGCGGTTTGATCGGCTCCTTTATCGTCGTTCGCAAGCTTGCCCTGATGGGAGACGCCATCAGTCATGGCATCTTGCCCGGCTTGGCTTTGGCTTTCATAATCATGCAGTCGAGGGCATTGTTCCCCATGTTTTTCGGAGCTTGCCTGGCCGGTTTGCTATGCAGTTTATGCATTGAGTGGTTGCAGAAGAAATCGATCTTGAAGCCAGATGCCGCTCTCGGGCTTACTTTCACCACCTTCTTTGCCTTCGGGGTGCTTTTGATTTCCCTTTACGGTGGCAACGCTCACATTGATCCCGAATGTCTCTTGTACGGTGAGATTGGCTTGATACCCTTGGCTGAAAATCTTTCCATCGCAGGTATCCAGTTGGGGTCGCGGCCTTTGGTCTCGATGTTAGTGGTGACGGTTCTCGTCATCGTTTCGATTATCGTTTTTTACAAGCAACTTTTGGTTACAAGCTTTGATTATACCTTGGCAAAAACCTTGGGTTTGCCCGTTACTTTGATCCATTACGGCTTGATGCTTCTACTCGCCCTTACAATCGTTTCGGCTTTTGAGGCAGTCGGGGTGATCCTCGTCATATCCATGCTTATTTTTCCGTCGGTGACGGCCAGTTTCTTTTTCACCAGAATGCCCGCAATCCTGGTTTCTTCCCTTCCCCTCTCATTCGTTTATTCCATCGGTGGATTCTTTCTGGCCCGATGGCTGGACTGCTCCATCGCAGGAGCCATGGTTTTGGTCGCATCCCTTTGTTTCGGATTGGGCTGGGTCTTCGGACCTAAAGGGGGGTTGACTTGGCAACTCCTCCATAGGCTCAAGCATCCCCATCCTTCGATCATCGAAAGAACAGATCAATACCCAATCAAGGAGTAAGTTCGAGTTTTCCATTGGGGGAGAACCGACAAAAATCGGCCAATCCAAAAAAAAAGCCTCTGGTTTCCCAGAGGCTTTTATAAAAAAGTGAAGAGAAATTAGGCGTCTTTCTTCTTGCCTTTCTTCTTTCCGGAAGTGGCTACCTTGGTAGCTTCCTGAACTTTACCCTTTTTGGTCGCGCAGTTGCAGCCGTGGATTTCAATGGAAGCACCAGCGGTAAGCTTGGTAGGGCAATCAAAACCAGCCATTTCGGTCTTGCTGCCTACCTTGACTTTCATTTCTTTTTTTCCTGCCTTGAAGGTAAGAGTCTTGGACTCTTTGTCAAAGCCGACGAGCTTACCCTTGATGGGTTTGGAAGGGCAACCTGCGAAGACGGAGCCTGCGAGTGCCAAGGAAGCGAAAATTGCGAATACTTTTTTCATGATGAATTGGGTACTGGGTTATTGTAAGTGAGGCTATTATTCAATATGGGTCTTGGAATTATACAAGAAAGAATTAACATAGGCATCATTTTTTTATAATAGGCTCTTGTTTCTTTTTCGTTCCGTTGTCCTTGCCATGAAGATTTTTTCGACCTCAATCATTTGTTTACTCTGCCCTCTTTTTTGTTGGGCCCACCCAATTCCCGACCTCCCGGTAATTGGCTCGTTTGAGAGGAATGGATCGGCTTCAATTACAATCGAAGTTGATCCCAGGTGTTTTGCCGAGGATCCCGAAGAGGTACCTTTTTTGGAAAAGGAAGCCTTTGCCAAACTCAACAGCGAAGAGAAAAAGGCGCTCACGGACCAGGCCAGAAACCTCATTCAAAAGGCTTTGCGGGTAAGGTTTGGCTCGGAAGAATGGTTTTTTCCGGAGTTTCGTTTCGAGTTTCTGGCCAAGGAACACGAAACTATTATTCTTGATGGAGACATCGTCGTACTTCGCGGAAATTATCAAAGGACGCTACCCTCTCATTTGAAAACATACCAAATCAAGGCGTTGGAGTCCGCCGATTACGACCTAATTTTTACCAACATCGTTGACGGAAAGCCTTTTAAAAGAGTCAATGTTCTTTGGCCTGGGGAGGAAAGTTTTGCCTTGGACCTCCCCTCAGTCCTTCCGGAATCTGAAACGAGTTCCGATGGCACGGAAGGGAATGCCACTTCCATCCAAGACTCTCTTCCCGAACAATCAAATGGCCTTTCAAGTACCTTCATCGACTTTCTCAGGCAAGGCTTCGTTCACGTCGTACCCTTGGGCGTAGATCATATTCTTTTCGTGATCGGTCTTTTTCTTCTCTCCCGAAAGTGGAAACCCCTTCTTTACCAAGTTTCCGTTTTCACTCTTGCTCATACCATCACTTTGGCTCTCGCAACAATGGGTATGGTTTCCGTGCCTGGCAACGTAGTTGAACCGATTATCGCGGCGAGCATAGCGTTCGTTGCCTTGGAGAATATCTTCGTTGCAAAATACAAACCATACCGATTGGCAGTGGTTTTCGTATTCGGCCTTATACACGGACTGGGTTTTGCCGGTGCTCTATCCGAATTCAACCTGAACCCCGGCTCTCTCTTTGCAGGTTTGCTCGGGTTTAACCTTGGCGTAGAATTCGGGCAACTTGCCGTCATTGGTTTGGCCCTGATTCTTACTATTGGTATCAAAAATCCCACCAACTACCGTAAAATCGTTGTCATTCCCGGGTCCGTTCTCATTGCCCTCATGGGAGCTTACTGGACGATCGAACGGATTTTCTTTTGAAGTGTTTTCTGCCTTTTCATGTTGAATGATCCGTCGGAATGAACAAAAGTTATTCGCACTGCATGATAAGTAAGTCCATTTTCATTCTAAGCTTGATTGCCGCTTTTTCAGCGAGCGGTCTACCCCTTGGCGTTCTTCAAATTGGTGCTTGGGCAAATATGTTCGAACAATTTTACGAAGAAACGAATTCGGTTCTGCTTTCCGCGGAACGCGTATTCGATGGCCAAAATAGATGCCTGGGTTGTGAATTCGTAACGAACCAAGGAACCAAATCGAAAGAGGCTTTTTCCTCAAACATGCTATCTTCGGAAAAGATAAATTTGGATCAGGGAAAGGTTTCTTCCTTTTCCTTTTTCAATCCATTGATCTCCGATCAGACTACGGTTGTCTCACAACCGCCCCTACCCGTTTTCGAAAAAAAGGAAACGCCGCCACCACGGCTTTTTGTCTAATTTTCTTTTTTCCTTCCGACGCAAATCAACTTCCCTTTTGTGGAATGCTTGGATTCTCCGTCCTTTGGATGCGTCCATTCAACAACGGTATACTATTTAAACATTTACGATTATTATTATGAACCACCTCTTTCTCAAATTTCTCGCTATTCTCACCCTCGCCTGCCCCGCTCTTGCTCACGAAGGTCCCTGGACCGCTTCCCGCCCAGACGGACATGCCCCTATTTCCGTTATGGGAGACCATATGCACAAGATGGGGGAATGGATGGTGTCCTACCGCTATATGACCATGGATATGAAGGGGCTAAAGAAGGGATCTTCCGATATTGCAAAAGCTCAAGCCGCTGCTCTTTATCCCATGAGTATGATGGGTAACATGCTTCCAAAGGAAATGACCATGGACATGCATATGCTTGGAACCATGCATGCCATTTCCGACAAATGGACCTTCATGGGTATGGTCAATTATCTTGATAACGAAATGAGCATGCAAAGTGGTATGAAAATGGAATCTAGCGGCGTAAGTGACGTTAAATTGGGCGGACTCTATGAACTTTTATCCACGGACCATGGTCGTCGTGCACACCTGAATCTTGGTTTAAGCCTGCCAACTGGTTCCATTGATGAGAAATCTGGTTCCAATCTTTTGGGCTACGGTATGCAACTTGGTTCCGGCACTTGGGACTTCAATCCCGCCATTACGTTTCTCGGACAAACGGAAGACTACTCATGGGGCGCTCAACTCGGTGGGGTTCTTCGCATGAACGATAATAAGCAGGATTACAATTTAGGGAACCGCTTGGAGGGAAGCCTTTGGGGTGCCCGTAAGATTACCGACTCCATCAGTGCTTCGGTCAAGTTCGACTACCTAAGTCAAAGCGATTTAGACGGCGAGGACTCCAGAATGATGATGATGAAAACCATGTCCTCTGCCTTTGATCCAAAAGCGCAAGGGCGCGATGTCTCGACTCTCGGTTTGGGCCTCAACTACTATTTTCAAGATGGTAGCTTGCAAGGTCATCGCATTGCCGCCGAATGGGAAACTCCGATCAGTCAGAACGTCAACGGCGTACAACTCGAGCTTGACTCTGTCTGGACACTCGGTTGGCAATATGCTTGGTAAGCAAATTATCTAGAAGGACAGCATCAGAAGAAACGACGATACGCAGAAACAGGCTTGGACAAAGCCCGTCGCCAAAGGCGGGGAATGAAGGGACCCCGAACCAATCAAGAAGAGCGGATCGCCTCGGAAACGAGGAAGTACGACCTCAGGCGTAACCTATTCAACGGGATCGTCGAGGCGAGCTTCTATTCCTCGGTCTTGCTTGTAGCGATCCGTCATTTCGGAGCCTCCGACACTGCCAAGTCTTTGCTGGCCGGAGGTTCCTGTCTTGGTTTCCTGCTGGCACCCGGGTTTCTTCTTTTGATAGGAAAATGCAAAGTTCCGGTCAGCCGGATCTGCGCCCTTCTCACTGTAGGAACGGGCACAGGCATCCTTCTTTCGTCCTCCGCAAACTCTGCCTGGGTTTATACAGGTTGGGTCCTGGCTGCCTGCATCCTGGCAGGACAAGTGCCATCCTTGATGGTTCACGTTTACTCACGAAACTATCGATCCGGAGAACGGGGAAGGAAAATATCCGGCAATCTCATGCTTTCCGCAATCGTCGGCGCGGGTACCGCTCTGCTCATTGGCCGTTTGCTCGACGATGACCTGAACCACTTCAGGCCCATCGCAATGGTCATCTTTCTGTTTTGCCTATGCACCGCCTTCTATCATCTGAAGATTCCCTCCGCACCCTTGAAGCAGAACACCGGAGGATTGGGACAGGATCTAAGGCATGCCTTGAAGGACCGGCTTTTTTGCTGGATGCTGACCGGGTGGATGCTGATGGGCATCGGGAATCTGGTTACCATTCCCCTTCGGGTCGAGTACTTGGCCAACCCGGCCTATGGCATCGATGCCAGCAACACAGTTGTTCTTGCCATTACTCTGGTCGTTCCACTGCTCACCCGCGTCGCCAGCATACCGGTATGGGGATGGGCTTTCGACCGTTTCAACCTCGCCTTCTTACGGATTGCCATCAACCTGTTTTTCCTAGTTGGTTTGTTCCTTTACTTCCAGACGCAGGAACTTTTCTCCCTTAGCCTGGCTGCAGGCTTAATCGGATGGGCCACGGGTGGAGGAACGATGGCCTGGACTTTGTGGGTCACCAAGGTCGCTCCCTCCGGAAGAGAATCGAGTTACATGAGCGTACACACTTTCTTTACCGGGCTCAGGGGGGTACCCGCACCTTTCGTGGGCTATTGGATCATCACGGCTCTGGGACCGTCTCAGGTCGGGTGGACCTCGGTCTTGTTGATTGGCTTGAGTTGTTTGATTTTTCTTGGGCTAGCCAAAAATCCAAGATTGAAACCAAATCACTGATTACTTTTAGTTCCAACTTCAACTCAATTCGTGAACCTAGTCTTTGTATCTCACAATCCAATTCCAGTTCTTCTTGCGGTCTTGGTTCTTTTTTCATCTGAGGCCTTGTCTCAAAAGGAATCAACTGGGACCCAAGAATTGTCTCCCATGGTGGTCACGGCAAGAGGGGGATTTCCCGAACCAAGAGCGTCCTCACCTTGGTCAATAGACAGCTTGAAAGCAAGGGACCTGCGGCACCATGTCAGGACCATGCCCGAAGCCTTGACCGGAATACCTTCCGTCTTGGTCCAAAAAACCGCCTTGGGGCAATCTTCTCCCTACATCCGAGGACTGACCGGTTACCACAACGTTCTTCTGGTGGATGGAATTCGACTCAATCATTCCGCGATGCGTTCCGGACCCAACCAGTATTGGAGTACGGTGGAATTACTTGGCACCGAATCGATTGAGGTGTTTCGGGGTCCCGGTGGGATCATATACGGAGCGGATGCCGTTGGGGGAGTCGTTAACGTTTTGTCCGCCAAACCAATCTTTTCGAACGAAGGTGTCGTTCAAGGCGGTCATTTTTTTGGAAAGTTATCCTCTGCGGAAAACTCTTGGTCGGCAGGACTAAATGGAATCGTTTACAGTCCGGATTGGTTTGCCGAGGTATCCTATGCCGAGCATTCTTTTGGGGACCTGGAGGGAGGGAAGAACATAGGCAATCAGGTGAACACCGGTTATGATTCGCGTGGGACGAACTTTCGGCTTTCCCGAAAACTAAACGAGGATACAAGCATGACCTTTGGCCTTCAGCGGACCTTCATGGACGACGTTCCCCGGACGCACAAGACAGTGAACGGTTTAACTTGGGAGGGCCTGTCACCAGGTTCTGAAATTTGGCGGCGTCTCGATCAAGAACGTAACCTTTATTACGGAAAGTTTTCCTGGGAAAACGGAGGCGGATTGATGGACATGGGAATCGTAACCTTCAGCCTGCACCAACATGGACAGGAAAGAAACCGTATGAAAAAGGCGACCAAAGGAGGAGACTTCCAATATTTGGATCTGAATGACTTTGGAGTTTCATCCCGGTTTGAAGCAGACGATCCATGGGGTGGAAGAATTTCCTATGGCATCGAGTATCATAGGGAGAATCTTTCCTCCGGAGGTTATGAATTCGACGACAATAGGCTTCGAGGTATCGATCTTGCCCAGGGTCCTCTCGCGGCCGATGCTCACTATAACCGATACGCTTTGTATTTAAACGATAGCTACGAGACGCAATCCGGTTGGGTTGTGGAACCCGGAGTCCGCTTTTCTTCCATCCGAGCCGAACTGGACCGCTACTTTCTTAAAAACAACGATGCTTCCACGATTCAAACCCCCGAAACAAAAGTTTACGATGAATGGATTGGATCCATCCGGGCGAGCAAAGAAATTGCCAAGGACCAGTTCCTTTTCTCCGGAGTATCTCAGGGGTTTCGGCCGCCGAGCCTGTATGATCTGACCTCGACGGACGAAACCAGCGCCATCGAAAAGCCGGATACCTCCCTTGATCCCGAAAAGTTTCTGCAAGCGGAGATTGGTTTGAGAGGAGGCGCCGATGATTGGGATTGGTCCATTTCAGCTTACCGCACTTGGGTGGACGACATGATCATCCGCTCACCGATCGAAACGGGCAACTCCGCGGTACTCAAAGCAAATGGAGACGGATTCATACAAGGTCTCGAAATAGAGGTGGGATATGAGTGGACACCTTCATGGAGTTCGGAAATTCGCCTTTCGTGGATGGACGGCGAGGTTGAACAAATGCTCGACGACAATACATCGGTTACCCTTGTCATCGATGGTCGAATTTATACCGCGGTAGACCGGGCTCCCGACAGGCTGATGCCTTCTCAGGCAATGCTGGTCACCCGATACGCACCCGAAGGATTGGATTGGTGGGCTGAGTTCTCCATTCTTGTCGTTGGCCAAGCCGACGATCTTTCGCTCAAGGACGAAACCGATTCGTCCCGCATCCCTGAGAACGGAACTCCGGGCTTTGCTCTTTTCGGACTTCGAGGAGGCAGGTCGGTCGGAGAAAAAACCAAGATCACTTTGACCGCCGAGAACTTGGGCGACGTCGACTACCGGGTTCATGGCTCCGGGCTGAACGGTCCAGGTCGTAATTTCATTTTCTCGGTAACTCACTCCTTTTAGCGCTCCTCGAAAAGTTTTTGTCTAAAAGCTTTTTTTTGGGCAAAGTGTGTTTTCTCCTTCAAATAAAAAATTTGTGAATGGTGTGATTTTTGAGTGCAACTTTTTCCACTTACAATAGTGTTAGGAATTAGGTTATGAAAATGTTTTTGCCCATATTCCTTTTTTTCCCATTGGTTTTTTCGCTCAGCGGGAAGTCGCAGTTTAGTCAGTTTTCGCTTTCCTCAAAGGAAGTTAAAAAGGAAGCCGAAGCCATTGACCGTATTTTGGAAAAGGCTCACCAAAAGAAAAAAGTTCGGATCCCGGACCATTTGGAGGCCGGACAGCTTGCTCGCAGAATTTACCTGACGGTTGCAGGCAGGATTCCTTCCTACGACGAAACCTCCTCTTATTTGAGTAACGAAAGCAAGGGGCAGAAGGCCATGTTGATCGACTCGTTGCTACTCTCTCCCGCCTATGAAAGCCAAATGTTCAATTGGTGGGCGGATTTGCTCAGGTTACAGTCCAGAATGCGTGGCGGCGCTCAAATCGGAGCCGGTGAACTTTATAATCACTGGATCAAAGAACAAGTGGCTCAGAACCAACCGTTCGATCAAGTCGCATACTCCCTGGTCACCGCGGAAGGATATCAATGGGAAAACGGTGCATCGGGTTATTACCTCAGAGATGCCGGCATGGAACTGGACAATATGTCCAACACGACGCAACTCTTTCTAGGCACGCAAATGGTCTGTGCTCAGTGTCACAATCACCCCTTCGACAAATGGACGCAGCAGGAGTATTACAAAATGGCTGCCTTTACTTATGGCGTTTCCTCCCGAATGGGAAGGGAGCTACAAGGACGGATCCGGAATCATTTCGCAAATGCGACAAAGGGTCTTTCTTCCAAACAGAGGAAAAAAAAGGCGCAATCCAAAGATGCCGCCGCCCTGCGGAAAGCTCTTCAGGAAATGATGCGACCCCTGCAGTACGGAGCTCAACACACCCCGCGAAAGCTCACCCTTCCTCATGACTACCAATACGACGACGCGAAACCCAAGGACAAGGTTTCACCCGCTCCTATTTTCGGCGAAAAACCCCAAGGTTTGAACGAAGAAAACAAGGTCGACCTCTACGGCAAATGGATGACATCCACTAAGAACCCACGTTTCACCAAAGTCATTGCCAACCGGATGTGGAAGAAGGTTTTCGGACTGGGCTTGGTCGAGCCTGTAGACGATTGGCGAGACAATACGCAAGCGTCCATTCCAGAACTTCTTGAACATCTTGCAAACCTGATGGTCCGAGTCGATTACGACTTGAGGGAATTCCAACGCGTACTTCTCAACGTTAAAGCCTTCGGACGCGAAGCGACTGATTATGAAGTCACCAACGACCAACCTTATTATTTTGAGGGTCCTCTCCTTTCCCGTATGTCCGCCGAGCAATTGTGGGATTCCTTAGTCGCACTTGCCCTGCCCTACGTGGACGAAAGAGTTCGTGATCCAAAGATTATCGAGGACAAACTTGATCGCTTTTCCCAATATCAGAAAAAAATGGAGGGACTTGATCCGGCAAAAATGGTAGGTCTCGCCAACAAAGGGGCCAAAGCAAGCAAACAGGTTCTTGAAAGAATGGAGAAAATTCAGCTTGAACTAAGAGAGGCCCAGAATGCGGACGATTTGGTTGCCGCCGCCCGTTTGAAACGAGAATTCGGCAAGGTCCGCAACGAGCAAAGAACTCTATTTGCCCAATTGATCATGGGTGATGATTTCGACGTCAAGTCGCTTTACGGTAGAGGTACTTCCCTTAAAACTGCCAATGACTCTCGATGGAAGGGATATAGTTCTTCTTTGATGAGAGCGTCCGAAATCGTTACCCCGGCACCCCCCGGTCACTTTCTTCGGGAATTTGGTCAATCCGACCGTGAAATCATTGAGAACTCGAACAAACAGGCATCGGTTCCCCAGGCGCTCACCCTGCTCAACGGCGTAATTTACGGTTCCGTTTTCAGCCCCCAATCTCCCTTGTCCAAAAATCTTTCCCGGGTGGATTCCGAAGAAGAAAAGATCAAGGTGTTGTTTCTTTCGATTCTAAACCGCGAACCCTCAAAGGACGAAATCGAGGATTGTCTCGATGTCGTCAAAGGAAAAAGCACCCTGCCGCCCCCCTCTCTGAAAATCCCCGATCATTGGCCTAATGAAAAGAAGGTGAAGTATCGAAAGGCAATGGCCAAAAGAATGCAAACACTGGCACATTCCGAAAACAGACGCTTTTTGGGGGTAGCATGGGCCTTGATGAACACTCGTCAATTTTCATTCATCCAATAAGAGAAATTTTCACCGAATCAGTTATGAGCATAGAATTCACTACCTCCGGAGAATTGGAAAGACGCAGGTTCATGAGCCTGGCAGCCAAAGGATTTTTGGGCGTCAGCATTTTGCCATGGGCCATTCCCGAACCTGTCCATGGCGCGGGACTGGGACTGAACCGCCCATTGAATCATGCTCCCAAGGCCAAGAACGTGATCTACCTGTACATGTCCGGTGGCATGTCGCATATCGATACTTTCGACCCTAAACCCGGAGCGGAAACCGGTGGCCCCACGCAGGCAATCAAGACCAGTGCAGAAGGAGTTCGAATCGCGGAGAACCTACCTTTGCTGGCCAACCACGCCAACAAGGTTGCGGTCCTCCGGGGAATGACTTCCACCACCGGAGCCCACCAGCAAGGCAATTACCTCATGCACACCAGCTATGCCCAAAGGGCTACCATCGTGCACCCGAGTATGGGGGCATGGATGACCAAACTGGACGGAAAATTCAACCCGACGCTTCCAGGCGCTGTGGTTGTAAACGGAGGCAGTCGTCATCCTCTAGCCGGGTTTCTCCCCTCCACTCATCAACCTCTTGCCGTTGGAAATCCGAACGAGGGCTTGCGCAACTGCAGAATGCTGAAGGGTTTTTCCGAGGAAGGATTTGAAAAAAGCCTCAACTTATCGAAGAAGCTCGATCGCAATTTTGTCGAAAAGTACGATTTGAACAAAGTACGCGCCTATTCCAATATGTACGACGACGCGGCTCGTCTCATGAAGAGCAAGGATCTCAAAGCTTTTGATCTCTCCGAGGAACCGGAGGAGCTACGCAAGTCCTATGGCGATGATAATTTTGGACAGGGCGTTCTTTTGGCCCGACGTCTAGTGGAACGCCAGGTGCGGTTCGTGGAAGTGCAACTCGGTGGTTGGGATACTCACCAAAACAACTTCACGAGAGTTCCGGAAAGAACGGCCATTTTGGATCAGGCTCTCTCAGCTCTTCTGAGTGACCTTTCAAAGCGCGGCATGCTCGAGGAAACCCTCGTTGTTCTGGCCACGGAATTCGGGCGTACGCCGAACATCAACGTCAACGAAGGGCGCGATCATTACCCCAAGGCCTTTTCTTGCATGCTTGCCGGAGGAGGAATAAAAGGCGGACAAGTTTGGGGCAAAACTGATGAAGAAGGAAGAGAGGTCGTTGATCAACGCATCGAGATTCCTGATTTGAATGCTACGATTGCCTATTGTTTGGGCCTTCCACTCGACGAAATCATTTACTCCCCCAACCGCAGGCCTTTTACTCTTTCCGACAAAGGAAACCCCCTGACCCAACTCACTTAGTTCGATCACAAGGTAGCCCTTGGGTTCAGTTTCGCCCAGTGGACGAAACGACATGTTCAGTCATGGCAGGCGACCCTCCCTCTGCAAAAGGAGGATAGATTTGGTTTGAAACTAATCAAAGAAGGAAGCATTGTGATCCTTTGGCCTAACTATTCTCACCTTGCGCATTAAATTATGTCGGGGACCTCATCGCGTTTATAACTTATAAAGTATTACCATCAAAAATGAACAAACTACTCGTATTTGCCATGTTTTTGCTTCCCGTTGCAATGACCGAAGCAAAAACCGAAACAAGCCAGAAGCCCGAAAACTTCCTCACCATTGAACTCAAGAGTGGGTCCGTGGTGATTGAATTATTTCCCAACGACGCACCCAATCACGTCAAGCGTATCAAAGAACTTGCAAAGGAAGGCAAGTATGATGGGGTTGCATTTCATAGGGTGATTGACGGATTCATGGCCCAAACCGGAGACGTTGAGTTTGGTAACACCAAGAACTACAACCAAAGAAGAGTGGGAACGGGTGGTTCAAGCAAGCCTGACTTGAAAGCTGAATTCAATAAGAGAAAGCACGTCAAAGGAACTTGCTCCATGGCACGCTCGAGTTCTCCCGACAGCGCCAATAGTCAGTTTTTCATTTGTTTTGAAAGCAAGGGTCACCTAGATGGAAAATATACGGTGTGGGGTCAAGTGATCAAAGGAATGGATAACATCGACAAAATCAAAAGGGGAAGCCCGTTCAGTGGTTCGGTAAGCAATCCGGATATAATGAAGAAAGTAACCGTAGGAACCGCCAAAAGTGAAGGAAAAGCACAATGACTAAAGACAATACCGAAAATTTTCTCACGATCGAACTCAAGGACGGACCCGTCTTGATCGAGTTGTTCCCCGATAAAGCGCCCGGTCATGTGGAACGCATCAAGAAATTAGCCGGGGAAGGAAAGTATGACGGTGTTGCCTTCCACCGTGTTATTGACGGCTTCATGGCCCAGACCGGAGATATTGAGTTCGGAAACTCCAAAAAGTATAGTGACAACAGGGTTGGAACCGGTGGCTCTGACTTGCCCGATTTGAAGGCCGAATTCAACGATGGTAATCATGAAAAGGGAACCTGTTCAATGGCTCGGTCCAATTTGCCCGATAGTGCGAATAGTCAATTTTTCATCTGTTTTGATTCCGCAACTTTTCTGGATAACCAATACACGATTTGGGGCCAAGTGATCGATGGCATGGACCATGTCGACAAGATCAAGCGAGGTGCTCCAGGCAGTGGTGCCGTAGAGGATCCTGACGTCATGATCAAGGTAACAGTCGGAAAAACGAAAAAGAAACCCGGCAAGAAAAAGCCCGCAAAAAAAGCCAAGAAGGCTTCCAAAAAGAAAACTGATTAGGCATCTTGCCAAATTATGCCCGCGGCACCCTAGAGAGCAGGGCCGGTTATATCGTTGCAATCCAAGTGATAAAGGCCGACGAAAAACTCTTCGTCCCAGCGTTCCTCAACGGTCAGGGTTCCGGTAACCCGGATGATACGGTCCATAAGAACCTCCACTCCAGCCGAAGTCGACACGAGCACCCAGCCATTGGCCTCAGGCGACTGGCCAAAACAACAACTCATCTGGTCCGGTAGCAACAAAAATTCCTTAACTTGGTTGTTCTCATCAACGACGGTCGGAATCATGAATCCCTCGATGGCTACCTTGGATCCTGATTTTTCCCTCAATCTCGAGGGTACCCTCTTTGCATAGGCGGAGAAGTCAAAATCTTTCCCGTCTGCCTCCCATTCCACCAAGTACTCGAAATTGGTGAGATCCCTGAAGGCCAAAGGCTTGAAGGCACTACCTTTGGCAAGCGGAGGGAGATTCACGTTGGAACCTTCGGACGAGGAAGAGTTGGCTTCTGCCTGATCGAAGGGTTGCGGTCTTCCTTTCACTACGTATCCTTCCTTAACGCTGGACACCGTGCCTAGAGTCGAGAACGTTTGTTCTCCATCCAATTGACGGGCAAAGTTCAAGTAAGAGGGAATTGTTTGGCTGAGAAAAAAATTAATGTTGGTCGTAGCCGGCCAGGCCAGGGTCACTTGGCTGTCTTGCTTGTTGTATTTCGTGCTGAGGGCAAAACCAGTTCTTCCGCTTACGGAAAGAAGAACTGCGCTAATGGATGGAGCGGATGAGAAGTCGGACCCTTCCATTTTCTGAATTCCCTTGAGGGAGACCCAAATCACTTGGTCGGCGGGGGTGCCGGTTGCCTCAAGGAGCCCAGCTACGACATAGGTTTCATCTTGTCTATTGCTCTCGTCAAACGCCAATCCATGATAAGGCTGAAACTCATCTCCTACCGACAAACCCAGTTCACGGGCAACTATATCTCCAACCAAGGCACCCTTGCCCGTCTCCGTGAAAATACGTCCCTCTTCTTTCACCAAGTATTTTTTTCCTTTGCTCCATTCGTGCTCCTCAAACATTTCAGGCAAGGTTCCAACCAAACGGTAGCCTTTGAAGTTATATCCAACTACGATGGGATAAGCTTCTTCGACCCCCGCTATGTCTCGAATCTCTTCGTAGTGGGCCCACGACAAAAATCCTGTGGGTGATCCCATGTGGCACATGGCATTGAGAATTAATTCGATTGGTGAACCGCGTGGTCCGAAAACGGCATTGAATCCGCCCGTCAAAAGTTCAACGTCCGTTTTTTGGGGAAGTTCCTTCAGTGCGGAAGTCACAATTTTCCAGTTGTCGATCTGGATGGGTTCTCCAACCGGCGGAGATTCCAAAGACGGTTGGGTTTGCTCTTTCTCTTCGCAAGAGATCAAAAGAATGATCAGGCAAAGCAAGGCGGAAGTGGCAGCTATGTTCTTCATGGAGCTAAGGAGTTTTCAAATGTTTTTTGTAAATCAATTTGTTGACCGAGTTCAAGATTTCGGACTCAAATTTTCGGATAGGCTAGAGCGATAGGCCTGCAAGGCGGGAAGCAAACCACTGACAAATCCGATTAGAAAAATACCAAGCACGAGTGTCAGAAGAGGCAAAAACGGCTCAACCGTTGTCCAAAAAGTATCGTTGGGGTTCTTAGGTCCGGGCGATACCAAACTCAATGGATCCATAACGACACCTGTCTGTTCGCGTATCAAGCGAGCCGCGGTGAAACCAATGCCCCCGTAGGCGAGAAACGACCCCGCAAGACCGGAAAAAGAGAGAAACAAGGACTGCGCGAGAACCACACAGGTAACCACCAATCGACTGGCTCCCAAACAACGAAGAATCGCGTATTCCCGTTTTTTTTCGTTCATAACCGTTCGCAGGGTTGCAAAAATAATGAGGGATCCGACCAAAGCCACGAAGAAAGCAACCAAGGCAAGTATATCTTCAAACCATGACAGTCGGTCGAAAAAAGATGCAAGGGTAGCAGCCACCGGCCAAGCCAAGGTCGCTTGGTTTCCTTGCTTGTTGTACTTCATATCGAGCTGAAATCCGGCTGCGGTCCGCAAGACCAAGAGAACGGCGCTGACGGAATCGGCCGCGGCAGGATCATGATCTTCCATATGCTGGATCCCTTTGATTGGAACCCAAATAACCTTGTCGGATGGAGTTCCCGTTGG
Organism: Opitutia bacterium; assembly: GCA_002722545.1. Taxonomy (GTDB): domain Bacteria; phylum Verrucomicrobiota; class Verrucomicrobiia; order Opitutales; family Seribacteraceae; genus Seribacter. The sequence continues at coordinate 38,819 of PBMI01000015.1, forward strand.
CTCCAGAATACCCACCACGACATAGGTCTCCTCATGACGTTTTGTCTCATCAAAATCCAATCCGTGATAGGGATGAAACTTACTGCCTATGGAAAAGCCTAATTTTCGGGCCGCAAAATTTCCGACCAAGGCCTCTTTTGCATTTTCACTGAAAATTCGACCGCCACCTTTAACTTCGTATTTCCTGCCCGCCTTCCATTCATGCTGCTGAAACAAATCGGGCAAGGTACCTACTAATCGATAACCATGATAGTTGTCTCCAACTGCAATCGGGTAAGCTTCTTTCACGCCACGGTTATCACGAATAAGTTCATATTGTTCCCATGGTAAATTACCGGGCGATGCCTCCATATGAAAAATCGCGTTGAGAATGAGTTGCAGTTTGGAACCACGAGCTCCAAGCACTCCGTTAAAACCACCCGAAGAGTTAGTAAACGCTTTCTGGGTTTCCTCTTTTATTTTCCATGTGCCGAGGAAGAGGCCACCCGCCATTGATATGGTAAACACGGCCACGAAGGAGGAGAAGGCATGCTGCTTCAAGCCTCTCCAAGCAAGTAATGCGATTACTGTAAAACGAGATCGAAACATAGTTTTATTCCTCGGCGGCACTGGAAGGGGCCTGATTGAGCTCTTCCCATGTGAATTGATTTTCGAATGATTCGATTACTTTTTCATCGTGGCTGACGAGCAGGAGAGAACTGCCGTTTTCCCGGCAGAGTTCCTTCAGTAGGGAAAGCGCTTTGTGGCTGTTTTTGGGATCCAAGTTCCCTGTGGGTTCATCCGCAAGGACCAGCTGCGGGCGATTGGCCAATGCCCTTGCTACTGCCACCCGTTGCTGCTGACCAACGGAGAGTTGACGAGGATAATAATTCGTTCTTCGGGATAACCCCACCCGATCAAGCAACTCCTTGGCCCAAGTCTTGTTTGCCTGACCGGCAAAGGACGTCGCGAGCAATACGTTCTCCAGGCAAGTAAAACCTTGAAGAAGATTGAACGACTGAAATACATAACCGACCGATTCTGCCCGTAGACGGTCTCGAGCCCCTTCACTCAACTGGGAAATATCCCGCCCATTCAGAATGATGGACCCGTTGTCCGGTTTTAGGATGCCCGCCAGAAGATGAAGGAAGGTGGTTTTTCCCGAACCGCTTTCCCCTTTCATTCCGCATAGCGACTCGGACTCAAGGGAAAACCTTTCGAGGTCGACGACCAAAGACTCCCCGCCTTCGGGGGAAGGGAAACTCTTTCGTAAATGCTGAACTTCAAGAAAGGACATATTCGAACCATCNCATGGCAACGAAACAAGACTCGCTTGGCAAGCAGGATGCTGATGCAAGGGCGTATATTTTAAACGGATTTTGTATCCACGAANGACTCCAATNCTAACNTTTTTANAATNTTTGNGCNAAAATCCATTGGNCCAAAGAGTTTCGTAAATTGATCNCNTGGTCTTATGACACCTGTNTTATCGAGTAAATGGGAAAGGCATGACGATCCAAGGTTTTTTGTCGTAAACTCGTACCCCTTGGTTCGAGTTTCACTCCAGGTTTGCGATTTTATCTTTTTACCCTTCGCTCAATTAGGTATACCATACCGTCGAAGTACGATTTATCCAAAACTCTTGTGAAGCCTTTTAACCCAGACGAAGTCAAAACATTCAAAACTCCCAAGTACGGAGGCATAACCTTATCCCTTCTTTCCATGTTCGTGCTTGCATCGATGATCGTGGTTTGGAACAAAATTGGCGAACAAGAGGAGAACCGCATAAATAAATCGATAAAGATAGTTTGCGATGAAGCGGTGGCTATTCCGGTGAAGCAATGCGCCGAACAATTCGAACGGGAGATGAAGATAAAAGTTTCCGTTCATTCAAAATCCGTTTGGGATCAAAACAAATCCAGAGCTGAGGAAGAAGTCTATGATCTTGACCTCTCTGTGGGAAAACCTTCTTCGGAAGGCCTGGCCCTTAATCAAATACCGTGTGCCTTTCGTTCGATTATCTTCGCTACCCGAAAGGATTTCGAACCGAACTTAACCGAGTTGGTGCAGGTTTTTCAAAATAACCTGAACTACTCAACGGTTCCAATTTCAGCGAAGGACGGAAGGTTATTGAAAAACTCTCTTGAGAAAGCCGGCAAGTGGGAGAAAGTATTGAAAAAAAGAAAGAAAACCTATCCGTCTTCAAGCGCCGCAGCTCTGGCCTTGGCTTCCGGTAACGATTTGGACGGAGCATTCATGTGGGATTTTTCCGCCCGAAAGTTTGATCTAAAAATCCACCGCGTCAATGAGTTGAGGCGGGCTACGGAAACCTTGCTCGCAAGAACCTATCATTCAGAGGGAAATCGGCTTGCCCCCATGCAATTCGCACGTTTCCTCGCCGCTCCCACAAAAGGACAATTTTATTTTGCCGAATCTGGATTCATAGGTGTGAATGGTGATGCATGGGCTGAAAAACCTTCCTTGTACGTTTATGGCGCCAATCAAATAAAGGCTTTTATTCTAGATGAGTTCGTCCGATTCGAAAAAAGCTGCCTCATCTCAATTGAACCACATTTTTTGGATCAAAAAAATATCGGGCTGTCTCTCAATTTGATTGCTCAAAGCAAAGCCAAAAGAGCTCTTCCTGATTTGGTAATCAGTCTACCTGCAAGCTCGGTTACTCAAATGCCCGATCAATACCAATTGCTTTCGGGTACTCCTCCAATCAACAATACTCAAATTTCCCTTTACCTTCTTAAATCGACTCGCTTCCCCGTATCATCCAAGAAATTTCATGATTTTCTTTGCTTGAACCAAAAAAACAAGAAATGAAATTATTCAAATCAACCAACTTTTAACAGGATTGTATTAAATCCAGTTTGCGGTTTTGCGACAGAAGCATTTCATTAGGTGGATGCATAAAGCGAGCCTAGCTCTTTTGTTGGCCACTTTTCTCTTCCCGATCCTGTCGGCTGAAGATAAAGCAGATCATGCATGGAATCAAATCGTACCGGAAAACAGTGATGACCTCCTAGAAATTCAAGATCGACTGCAGTCTCTGCTTCCCAAGGTGCAAGGAGCCGTAGTATCGATCGAAGCAAGTGACGGGGCAGGAAGCGGAGTTATCATTTCCAAAGATGGCCTTGTCCTAACGGCAGCCCACGTGATTGGTACGAGCAATAAAAAGATGAGCGTGCGTCTACCAAACGGCAAAAGATTTCCAGCGATTAGCCTGGGTGGTTCGGAATTGTCCGATGCCGGTATGCTCAAAATTACCAAAGCCGGTTCGTGGCCTTACGCAAAAATGGCCCCTCGTGGCAGTGCTACATTGGGAGATTGGTGTTTTGGTCTTGGTCATCCCGGCGGTTTTGACAAAGAAAGAGGAATCGTAGTACGAGTGGGTCGGGTAATCGGCAACAAAGATGAAACCATGCAAACCGACAGTAGGTTACTCGGTGGTGATTCAGGTGGCCCTCTTTTTGACTTTCATGGCCAAGTCATTGCCATACACAGTCGCATTTCCAAGCAACCCGACGAGAACTTTCACGTACCCATCGAGTCCTTTCTTGCGAATTGGGATTTTTTCCAAAATTCGAAGCTCTTTACTTTGGCCCAAATGGAAGAAGGCGGTTTTTTGGGGTTAGCTTGCAAGGAAACCCCGGACGGAGTAAAAGTCATCGAAGCCATTGAAGGTTCAGCCGCCGAAAAATCAGGATTGAAACCAAACGACGTTATTTTGTCAGTGAATGGCGAAAAAATAGACAACCGAGAAGAATTGACCATTTTGTTGGCATCGAAGAAACCGAGCGACGAAATCAAACTCGAATACCAAAGAGACGGTAAATCGCAATCTTTGAAAATCAAACTTGGAAATCGACCGAGGGAATGAAGGTCGCAGTACTCATCTCCTTGCTTTTAAGCTGGTTTTCCTCCCAACCTCAGGACAAGAACAACACGCTTTTGCTTGCAGAGAAATTTCGCTTGAACGGTGTTTCAACCCAAAAAGCATTTGGGCATGCCCAAAAACAAGCCCTTTCTACGACTGTTCGTTTGATCCGTAACGACAAACTCATAGCCATGGGAGGCATCGTCGATTCTCGCGGTTACGTTTTGACCAAAGCGAGTGATTGCGTTGGAGCCAGAGAGGCGGAAACCTCCGATGGAAAGACATATCGGTTGAAAATCAAGAAGCGCGACGAGAAAACTGACTTGGCTCTTTATCAATTACTCTCCAACGATGAAGTTTTTCCAGTTTTGAAATGGGGAGAAGGGAATTCAACCAGAACCGGTTCTTGGGTTTTGTCCTCCTACTCTATGCTCAAGGAAATCAGGGCAGGTGTGACGAGTGGAAAACCACGGGAAATTGGACGGGAGGGAGGAGTGATGGGTGTGATCCTCGGAGCTGAAGGAGACGATATTGGAGGCGTTCGTATTTCCGAAGTCGTTCCACAAGCTGCCGCATACAAAGCAGGCATCCAAGAAGGTGACGTGATCACAAAAGCAGACGGAAGGCGTGTGAAGAAAAGAGATCAGGTTGTAAAAATAGTCGGAAGGAATGACCCCGGAGACGTGGTGAGGATCGAAGTGAAACGCGATTCGGATCTGAAAACTTACAACGTGACTCTAGGCCATCGCTCCGTTACCTTTGATTTGTTCAATAGGAACCTCCAAATGAGTGGTCCCGTATCCAAGAGAAAAGATAATTTCCCCATGATCCTGCAGCATGATCTGCCTCTCCCGAAGAATTCAATGGGCGGACCTCTTTTTAATCTCGAGGGGGAATGCATCGGTTTCAATATTGCCCGGGTTGACCGGGTCACTATTTATGCCCTGCCCGAATCACAGGTACGCAATACCTTGTCGAAGTTCCTCGGGAAATAAGTATTTGAGGGAAGAGAACTAAGCTTAGAGCGGATAACCGAGCACCAACCTGAAGCCAATTTCCGAGCCCCGCCAAGAGGGTTCCACCGAATGCCTCGCAGCTGAACGAGAATCGTAAGCGGTTCGTATGAAGCTCCCCCCCCGCAATACTCTTTCTTTTCCACGAATCGGTCCAATCGGATCAAGGGTCAATTCATCCGCGGGATAAGCATCGTAATAATCATAGCACCATTCGTAAACGTTGCCGTGCATATCATGAAGACCCCAGGCATTCGCTGGATATTTGTTTTTGCTGAGACGAATTGAGACCAATTTTTTTTGATTAATCAAATAGCTTTCTTCGCCAATTATGAATTCTTTCTTTCCCCCGTTGATATTAGCGTTCATTCCCGAAAGCTTGTCACCTTCCCCCAAACCACAAACACCTGACGACCCCGCTCTGCAGGCATATTCCCATTCCGCTTCGGAGGGTAAACGAAAGACCATGTTTTTGGGAATCCTTGCCACGCTCCATGCATGCTCGGTCCTCTTCCAGCAGTAGGATTTTGCCTGAGGATAAGAAATGTCGGTGACCGGTAAATTTTTTCTACCCACTATGAATTCCTGTACTTCTTTCAAACCAAATTGGATGTCTCCAACGCTCCAAGAAACCTTCTTTTTTTTCTTCGTTGCATCGGTCGTAAGCTTTATTTTCCTTTGTAAAAGGGGTAATAACTTTTCGAGTATTTCAACCGTGTACACTCTTTCGTCCGGGTTTAGCATCAGTTCTCTGCTTTTCTCTTGGGGTAATTCTAATTTTAGACGCTTGATTGTTTTTTTCAGGTTATCGGGCAATAGAATGTTTTCGTCTTTTCGTAACATTTTTGGCTGCAGCATATTCCACTGGTCAATGGTAACTTCCGAAACGGCCATGTAATAGGGCTTGGTAATCCTAACTTTATGAAGGGCTTCGGTTACTTGGTGTCCGATCTCAAGATCGGAACTACCCATAAGAAATTCTCCTGGCTCAATTCGTACGAAATCATTGCGGACCAACAATGTTTTCTCTTGTCCGGTCAATTCACGAATGGGTTTCCGAGGGAAAGGGACATAAGAAGTTTGCTTATTGGTTTCGGGTGCGATTTCGTCCGAACAACCAAATTGAGAATAGGCCAAAATGAAAAGGAATCCGGAAGTAATCGATCGAATGAACATAAGTTTCAACCTCGATTCTCAACCAGGCACAGTCATCAATAACTTGATATGGAAAGTGGTGCCTTCTCCCTGTTTGGATTCAAACCATATTTGGCCTCCATGCGATTTCACGATTACGTTATGCGCAATGGCAAGTCCTTGACCAGTTCCAACGCCCACGTCCTTGGTGGTAAAAAAGGGTTCGAATATTCTGCTTTGCACTTTCTCCGGGATACCTCCGCCATTGTCCGTTATCGAAATCACAGCGCAATCAGCATCGGGATAATGTTTGGAACTTACGACCATGGTGCCTTTTTGGCCGTCCTCAAATCGATCTCTTATGGCATGAGCTCCATTTACGATCAGGTTTAGAACCACCTGATTTATTTCTCCAACGTTACAGGGAACCATGGGTAGGGTTTCATCAAGGTTCAGTTGCAAATCGGCATGGTATTTCCATTCGTTTGTGGCGACTACCGAAGTCGACCGAATCGCTTGATTCAGGTCATTGGGCTTCTTTTCGGAATTCGCATCCCGGTAGGCGAAATTCTTCATCGATTTTACAATCGTGGTAATGCGGCCGATTCCCTCCTTGGCCTGCTCTACGGCCTGTGGAGCGTTTTCTTTGAGAAACAGGATCTCTTTTTCATCAGGGGCTTTATCGTTTTGGTCGATCTCTGCAATAAACCCTTCCACGGCATCCTTGAGAAACAGTATGTTGTCGTTGGCGAATTGGGAGGGCGAATTGATTTCATGAGCGATGCCCGAGGCCAATTGTCCTACCGCCTCCATTTTTTGGGCATGGACGAGTTGAGTCTCCAATTCCTTTCTTTGGTGGATTTCAGTCTGCAACTGAATGGTTCTTTCTTTAAGCTCGCGCGTTCTCGACTCCACGGTTTCTTCGAGGCCAAAGATCAAGCCTTGCAACCGCCGAGTAAGGGAACGTATTTCATAGGGCCCGACTTCCACCATTGAGAAAGGCTTGTTGTGGTCAATCGAAGACTCCGCAGCCTGTTCGAGCTTTCTCAAAGGACTAGCCAAACTCTTGTAGGTAATGAAACCCAAGGAGGATATCAATACGAGATAGAACCCAACCGCTAGCAGTAGAAAAATCGCATTTCTATCTTCTTGGTCTTTGAGGGCATCCCATTTGTTCCAAACTTCCTGCTCGGATTGCGCCCTGAACGTTTCTGATTCCACCTCTATATTTTCCAAGCTTCTTTTTAATTCGTCGCGTGTCTTCTCATACTTAATGTTCGCATTGCTCCTGTTTTTCCAAAAGTTCTTCTTTTCAGCTTTCTCACTATCTTTTGCGGAAAAAGCAAATTCCTCCAACTTGAGAATTGCTTGTTCCGTTCTCGACAAGTCTCTTCTAACTGGCTCAAGAACTTCCTCGGTGTAATGATCGGAGTAATTCGCGGCGAGGGTGTTGAGCTGTTTTTTCGCCAAGGCCAATTCGTCCCTCGTCACTCCAAAAAGTCCGGCATAACGCTCTGGGTAGATTTCGAGGGATGTGAAAATGTTACGAGTTGTATCGAGAAAAGCCCTCACGTCCTTGTATTCAATCGAAGATTCACCGGTTCTTCGGGTTTCTTCATCAAGGGCCTTCGTGGCTTTGGCCAAATCAGTAAAAGCCCACCAACCCAAGCCAATCAGAAGGGATGCGCCTAAAAGCGATACGACTGACAAAAGGGCGATGTAGGATTTGACTTTCAAGAGAAAGAAAAAGATGCGTAAAACTTACAAGGCAGGAACCGTAACTTGAACCTTCTTGGGGAATGGCATCTCCGTGTAACAAGATACGTAATTCCGAATAACCTTGAGAAGTTGCCGATCTACGTCTGCACCACTTGAGGCAACAAGAAGGCCGTCCGATAATCGAAGCTCTTGGGCCAGTCGCATGCCTACTTCAAGTTTTCGAATGGTGATTTCTTCGAGCCGATATTTTTGTTCCGCAACTACGAGCAATTGGGAAAGACATTCCGTCACTTCCGGGTCGTAATCATCTTTTCGGCTTTTCAAGGTTTGAACGATCAGGCTTCTGTCATGACCCTGTTCTTCATAATAATCGAAGTCCAAGGCCACACGCAGGATAGAGGCTGCCTTTCTCAAGCCGGTATCGTCGTCTTCTTCGAACCTATGTTGTACGGTAAGTTTTCCCAAAATCTCAACGACGTCTTCCAAGCCAGGAATCTTCTCAATGATTTTCTCCGTTTCCTCGGGAAATTTTCTAACCATCTCTTTGACCTCGGAGGTCAAATCCCTCTTGTAATAAACGTCCTCGGTTACCGATTCAGGCAACGAGATATAGGCTAACTGAGAGAAGATGCTTGCAATGTCAACCCGCCAGGTATCTTCGATTTTCAACATGTCGGATAGCTCATTGGCTATTCTTCGAACTCGTTGAGCACGGCCAAAAAAGAGGGGCTTTGCGGTGGAAAGAGATTGAGCCAAGGCATCGACTGCACCACGCAGAGTTTGGTCCAAAAGGATTCGCTTGCTCTTGATCAAATCGTGTTGGGCCAAGCCATCTCCAAGTACTCTGATCAACATTTCAGGAGGGCATGGCTTGGAAAGCATGCGAAAAATACTTCCCTCGTTTACAGCAGACATGGCAGACTCGAAATCAGTATGCCCCGTCAGTAACACGGTAACAACCTCAGGGTCTCTTTTCTTAATTTCCGAAAGCATGGTCGCTCCATCCATTTGCGGCATCCGCATATCGGATAAAACCAAGGCAAAACCGCCTTCTTGATCAAAAACCTTCAAGCCTTCGACTCCGTTTGAAGCGAGATGAAGTTCGAAATCCTTTCTCAAGTTCAATTGAAAACCACGAAGGATGGACTCTTCGTCATCCACGCAAAGAATTTTGTTGTTCATGGTTTGGTCAAACTGTAAGCCGGGCAAAAGGTTTTTTGGCAATGAATGCCTAATCGGGTATTTTTATAACGTTAGAGATATTTCTAATAATTGCAATTGGACATTTCACGGCTTATTTTCCTTAAAAGTAGAGGCGGTTTTTTGTAATTTCGCTCGGGGGATTGGGTCTCTTCGGAGGAAAGTTTCCATCTTTTTTCCTTGGGGAGCTTAGCGTACAAGCACCATGAAAAACAATTTCAAGGAAGCACTTTTTTTTTCTTTAAAACGGACAAAAACTCGACCAAATCGACCAAATCATTTTCGGACATTGCAAGATGCAGACCCTCGGGCATAAGGGAGGCCTTCATCTTGGTGCGGCTTGCAATATCCGTTTTTTTAATTTTTTGACTGACGCCTCCCGCCATTCGAACCGTTAACTCGTGATCGCTCTCGCTCACTATTCCGGCCCAAAACGACCCCTCTTTGGTTTCTATTGTCCAACCTTCGTAATCGAAACTAATACCCGCATTGGGTTTTACGATGGCCAACAAAAGTTCGCTCTTGGGCAACTTGTCCCCAATCTCGGACAGACCGGGGCCAAAGTCGATGCCAAGTTCTCCTGCAATATGACAGGCGAAGCAAAACTTTTGATAAACCGCTTTTCCCTTCGTTGGGTTTCCGGTGCTGTTAGCGAGTGCATCAATATCTTGAGGCGTAGACAGAAGAGCTGGCGCCTCCTTTCCAACCGTCTTCGCGGGATCATTGAGCGCTTTATGCCGAGCGAGAAGTTTTTCAGCCTGCGGGGTTTTAAGAAAGCTTATGAGGGCGGCAATTGCATTGGCTTTTTCTTCGGTACTTGCGAAAAGTAAGTTCGAAAGCGACTTTTGCTCTCCGAAGCGGAAGAGGAGTTGGACAGATTTGGCAGACTGAGCGGAAGTCGGATCCGTTTCCACGAGGCGAAGTAACTCGGGCAATTCGGCTTGAACCGAAAACTTTTCGACAAGTTCGAAATAACCCTCTTGGCCTCTTTGCGAATAGACGTAGCGTTGGACTGCCCCTTTCCATTTTTCATTCCCCGATACGTCGAAACGCTCGAGGCGAAGGAGTGTCTCGACGATAAGCCGATCTTTTGGCGTAGCCTCTTCTTTCCCACAGATCCAACTGGCGGCAGTGAAGAAAACAAAGATGAGTAATCTCTCGTACCTCATTTCCAAGTAAAACAGCTTGGTTGACTTCAATCCAAGGCAGGACGCTACTCAAATATCAAGCAAGGATTCAAGGGCTTTGACTTTCTCGGGCCCGGAGTGGAAATCCAATGCCCGAACGAAACGCGGATGACTCTCTGCGGAAACCTTTGCGTCCTTGAGAATCTTCACCAAATAGCTGGGAGCGGACTTTGCTCGGACACGCCAAATGATATCGCGACCTACGGGTGAATTCCATTTGTCCCCCACCTTGGCCAGCCAAGCGTCAAAGCAGGCGTCCGCATTAAGATCGGAGGCAAGACCCAGAGCCTCCAAATACCAACGATCCTTACCGTCATGGCGAACCGCGAGCTCAGCCCAAAGAGCGGCTGCATCGGTAGTCTTTTCATGCCTAAGAGCAATCGCGCATTCTCGTCGGACTGCGGGCGAATCGTCCGAGACTAGTGTTCGCACAACCTCGACCGCATTGAGGTCTGACAATTGACGGGCAAGGCGAAGACCAACAATGCGAATATCAGGATCCTTGTCCTTGGTTGCAAGGTCCACGTAACGTTCTCCCCGCCCCTTGATCTTACCCAAAAGCCAAAGCGCTCGGGCTCTAAGCCGTGGGTTGGAATCGGACCAGAGCTTTTGCAAAGCCTTCTCAGCACTCTTGCCCTTCTCTTGGAGAGCATGCCAAGCAAGGTAACGCGTTGCTTGATTCGGGCTCTTGAGGGCGGCGATTGCTCCATCGATACTGGAAACGTCGACCTTGGGTGATTGGTATTGATGTCCATCGGGAGCGACGAGAAATATACGGCCTCTATCGAGGTCACGCATATTGTGTCCGCCGACGCCAGGGTCATACCAGTCCGCGACAAGCAAAGATCCATCGGGTGCCGTAGCCACGTCGGAGGGGCGGAACCATTTGTCCTTGCTTGCCCCGTTGAGTACGTCGACGATCTCGGCGTCATAGCCCGCACCGCTCTTTGTTACGGGATACGCCCGGACGACACTAGGACCGGCATCGCAATGGATAACCTGCCCGTGAAAAACCTTTGGTAGAAGAGTGCCTTCGTAGACCGTTATTCCCGTAGGTGAACCCGCTCCGGTTTGAAGAAGGTTGGGCATCACGCCGGGATCATTGAGATGCCAATGACGCAAGGGGATGTCTGCCTCCATATTGGTCCGCTTGTCTCGCCATCCCTTTCCACTGAACTCACCACGGTATCCATAGTTTCCGAATTCCATAACGTAATTGATGCGTACACCACGGTTTCCATCGTCGTCATTATCGGACTGCCAAACGGTTCCAAAGCTGTCCACCGCTGCTTCCCAATTATTACGGAAATTCCAACCAAGGGTCTCGAAATCCGATCCATCCTCGTTGCAACGAAAGACCATGCCTTGTTGGTATGGTTTGCGTTTGTCATTCACCTCGTTGCCGGCCAGATCGATAATGGGTTTTCCATCCTTGTCCTTGATTTGACGTCCACTATTACCAAAATTGAAGTAGAACTTGCCATCGGGACCGAAGTGTACGGCATGGATCCCGTGATCGTGCTGCGTACCCGAAATACCTGTAAAAAGAGCCACTGGTGGACCGTCTGGTTTATCGTCTCCGTCCTTGTCCGTGAAGACTGTAATACGATCACCGACTGCAACGACGATCTTTTCTCCGAATACACTCACGCCATGAGCAGAATCGATGTCTCGTCCTTGATAAAAAGTCTTCACCTTGTCCGCCTTATTGTCTCCGTCGGTATCTTCGAGGATTAGGATACGGTCACCTTCTTCACGCTTGTTCTTGTGCCTACGATAATTGGTCACCTCACATACCCAAATGCGCCCTCTATGATCGACGTCGATGGCCGAAGGGCTGAGAATCATAGGCTCGCTGGCAAACAAAGTTGCTTTTACTTTTTCGTGGACCTCCAAATTATCAACCGCGTGAGCCGGGTCTCCCTGCTCCCCCACCCTCTTTCCCGAGCCTCTTGAACCGGACGCCACCTTGACACCGCCCAAAACCTTGGGCTTTTGCGAATAAACGTAAAACTGAACACTGGATTGATTGCCACAAGCACCTTGCCTTGCTCCGCCATCGTCCAAGGCCCCCTTGGCCAGAAAACGCGTAAATTTATGATTGGCGGGCAATTGGTAACTGATCAACGAATTCGCATGGCAACCTATGCCTTGAACTTCTTTGCCCGCTACTTTCATTGGGCTTCCTTGTGCATTTTTGTTCAGGTTGACTCCACCCCAACCGGATGACGCATGCTTCCATTTCATGGAGGTAAGCTTGGTTTCCTTCCCCGTTCCATCGACTAGTCTCGGGTTGACCCAGTCTGCCCAATCGCAAGCATACCCGTTGCCCGCATCACTAACGTAAAGGTGCAGTTCCTTGACTCCCTTGATTGCAACGGAAACTTCAATACCCTGACCAGGAGTTTGAGCAGTCACGACCTTGCTTGCAAAAAGAGCCTTGGGGTTGGAATCAGAGGAGGCTTTCGGTGAAGTGTTCGAGCCACCTTTTTTCGGTGTCTTGCCATTGAATTCCTTGAGCTTGGTCACGATTTTCTCGGCCTCCCATCCTCGGGGAGAATAGTCTTGGTTCTCCTGTAATCCGGTAACCGATACTTCACCGGGCGACACGCCCTTGGAGGGAATTTCGGTCTTCGCGATCCAAGCAATTCCATTCAAGACTAGCTTACGAAAATTATCGGAACCCCAGTTGACGTGATTATGACCTCCTGTGAAACCGAATCCCCTCCCATTGGAATAGTCTTTACCTCGCTGGTAAGCCCAGGCTACGTGCTGGGCTTCTTTCCTCTTGAGCACAGCCTCGCGGACATGGGGGTTGTTACTGTGAGCCCCATCGCGACGCTTGAGCGTGTCAGCACCAGGCATAGCGGAAAGAAGCGGGGTTACACCGTTCATGTTCTCCCGAAAGCGCATATGATAATACCATTCGTCATTGATCGCGAAAGGCTTGACCCCCGAGCTGACGGGGTGGTTGGGGAACAACTTGAAATCTGCCGTCCAATGAGGATTGACCGACCAATTGGTTTCGAAATATCCACCAATCCACTTGAGAAAATGATCGCCCGGAGCACCTTTGGGAACCTCCACTCCGTAGTGGAGGCAAGCCAATCCAACACCGCGCTTCATAATCTTGTCGAATTCTTTGAGGTGGGCATTCAACAAATGACGACCCCCTCCATCGCAGTAAACGACAACCGCCGCAGCATCGTCGAAGACTGAAGGATCTTTGGGATACCCATTGTCCGTCACCACGACAGACTTAAGTCCGATTTGGGCTTCATCCAAATGCTTGGCAAGTAGTTTGCTTCCAGCTATGTGCTCGTGCGAAAAGTATCCATGGCTTTTGGCTCCGGCCACGAAAACGACTTTTTTGTCGGCAGCGCCCAGATCCGCCAAAAGAGAGGCGAGGCATAGCGCAAGGATTGGGATTGGGTTTTTTATCATCATGGAACGCATTATTGGGTTGAACTCTTTTCAAAATTCGGTGATGTCGCAATTACATCAATCCTAAAAGGGTCCCGTTTGGTTCTTTTTATTGAATGGATCAAAACCTTACCTATTTAATTTTTCCACTTGAAGACAAGCTTTCGACACTCATTTGATCAACGGATACCCTCTAATAAATTTTTGGTTTTGGCGAATTAATCTCTTCACATCGGGATAAAATCTCTTCAAGGTGCATAACATGAGTCCATTTACTACTCGTCGCGATTTCGTAAAAGCCGGTTCTTCATTTACTGCTGGAGCCTTTTTGGCAGCCCCTAACGTAGTTCGGGGTGCCAAGAACGACAAAGTCATCAAAGTTGGCTTGGTTGGTATCGGAGGGCGAGGAAGTGGAGCAGCAGCTCAAGCGATGGGCGCCGACGACAACGTTGCTTTGACGGCCATTGGTGACCTTTTTGAAGATCGTATCAAACTTCGCAGCCGGGTCCTCAAGGCCCGCGGAAGAGACAAGTTTCAAGTGACCCCCGAAACGACCTTTACTGGATTTGACGCCTACAAAAAGGTCATCGATTCCGGAGTCGACGTCGTCATTCTGACCACTCCACCGGCTTTCCGCCCACAACATCTTGCCTACGCGATCGAAAAGAACGTTCATTGTTTCTTTGAAAAACCAGTGGCAGTCGATGCACCCGGGGTAAGAAAGGTGATCGAATTGGCCAAGAAGGCAAAACAGAAAAACCTCAACTTCATGTCGGGGTTCTGTTGGAGGCACCATAAGCCCAAGCAGGAAATTTTCGGTAAAATCCTCGATGGAGAGATTGGAGAAATAAATGCCATGTATAGCACTTACAATGGTGGCGAGGTCTGGAAAAAAGCACGTGAAGGAGGATGGGGTGATTTAGAAGCCCAATCACGTAACTGGAACGCTCACCTTTGGCTTTCCGGTGATTCCATAGTTGAACAAGCCGTACACTGCATAGACATGATGCAATGGGCAATGGGCGAGGAACATCCTACCCATGCCGAGGGATCAGGAGGTCGACAGGTTTATGACGACATGGATAAATATGGAAACATCTACGATCACTTTGCAATTGCCTACCAATGGCAAAACGGCACTCGAGGCTACCACTTTTCAAGACAACAAAACGGAACTGCCGGCAGTTACGAGCTAGAACTCTATGGACAAAAGGGCTTTTGTTCGGCCAAAAACAGGCATGCCATTATGACAGGAGACAGCGCATGGAGATACCGAGGCTCAACCAACGACATGTATCAGACAGAACATGACATTTTGTTCAAGGCCGTTCGCGAAGGAGGGAAAGCCTTTAATGATGGAGAAAGAGCCGCCCACAGCACGATGGTCGCCATTCTCGGCAGGATGGTTGCCTATACCGGGCAAAAACTCACTTATGAGGACGCTTTGAACTCAAAGGAAGACCTGCTCCCTCCGCATCTCGACTGGGAACAAGAGTTGCAGACGCCAAATCCTCCGGTTCCCGGAGTAACTAGGTTTATTTAATCCTAGTGCGTTTGGGATTTTGCTGAGGGCTTTGTGAAAAGTCTTCTTTTTTTTCTATTTTCCATCCATCTTTCTTTTGCTGGGGATTTAGCTATCGTGGTCTCACAAAAGACCGTAGCTAATGAAAGTTGGTCCAAAGTGGTTTCCGCTCTGCAAGAAAAAATGCGATGCTCAGATCATTCGATACGAAAATTCGGTAAAGGAAAGCCTCTCCCTCCTCAAGAAATTATTTCCTCGTTACGCCTGCTTCGTCGCCACCCCTCATGAGACAACGAAGGATTTGGTTCGGGCCATTCACCTTCTTTCCAGGCAATTGGACGATGATCCCTATGCCGACCTGTTTTGGGGCATACTTTCGGGATATGATGCCGATAATGCTCTCCTAACAGCACGGAAGAACAAACCTTTGATCATTCGTAATTCGCTCGCTTGCACTGAAATAGCATTGGATCGATGAGATCGAGGGAAATGGTTTTGCGAGCTGAAGAGAGGACATGGCGTTACCAAGGGACTACAAAATAAAGCGGAGACAATCGAATTGCCGCAAGATACAACTTCCCTTTTCGTCAAAGAACTAAACCAAGGAAAACCCGATCTTTTCGTGACTTCAGGTCACGCTACCGAAAAAGACCTCCAATTAGGTTATGCCTACCGAAACGGAGTTTTCCGCAACGAGTCCGATGGATGCCCGTACGGCTCTGACCTAACTGGAAGGACGCATACCGTAAGCTCACCCAACCCAAAAATCTACATGCCAATAGGAAACTGCCTGATCGAGCACTTGGGCGGACCCGATTCCATGGCGGCGGCTTTTATGAAAAGCTCGGCAGTGCGCCAAATGATGGGAAACGTCGAGGTCACCTGGTATGGTTACATGGGTTGTGGTTGCCTCGATTACTTCGTCGAACAGCCTGGTCGCTATTCGTTCAATCAAGCTTTCTTTGCCAACCACCATGCCCGCATCCACAGGCTTGAAACATGTTTTACCGGTTCCAATGATACGGAACCATCTCCTCGGAAAATACGCTCGACCGTTTTAGCTCAAAAACTTCGGTTGGGGCGACAGGACTTGAAGGGGCTTCTGTTCGACCGTGATATCGTTGCTTTTTACGGCGATCCCGCATGGCAGGGTAGAATGGCAGAAGGCAAAACAAACTGGATACAAAAACTATCCAAAAACAAAAACAGCTTTGTTTTTACCGTTACGCCTACGAATGGACCGAACAGCTTCAAACCGCACTACCAACGGAGTCCAGACAGGCTATAGGCCATTTATAGAATTTTTTGATCGAAGACTACCTGACGTAAGGATCATCTCAGAAGCAGAATACAATCCAGTCATAACGGATACTTTCATAGTTGTTCCCAACCCACCTTCAAAAGAAGAAGCCAAGAACATTCGTATAATCTTTCAGGAAAACGATTAAGATCGTTTATCCTCAAATCGAATTCTCCTCTAATAAAGAGGTGAATCCTCAAGAGCCTTGAGGGAGAAGTAGTAACGATGAAAAACTGGGTCTTTTTCCAAAACTTGATCCATAACGCCGGGCCCCATCTTTTCAAATTCACTTCCCAAAAGAAGAACGAGGTCTCGATTGCTGACCTGCCTAAGCTTCTTGTCATCTTGTCGCAGTTTTCGGTATCCCCTTACGATTTCGCAGTCGAAAGTCGCATCTTCGGGTTTTGCCATCATCTCATTCTCTTTTGAAATCTCTCTTATTTGATCTTTAGCCACTTCAAAGTCGAACGGCTTCCTTGTGTCGCTCTCCAGTTCTTCTAATGATTGTAGATTCCATTCGTCGTCAAACTGACCATCAGTGAGGGGTTGAGGACTCGGCCATAGATGTCCAGCATGGTCAAGATAGTCCGAACATTGGAAAAGACAGGCCACAAAAAAAGACGGCATACGAGGAGTTTCACTCAGCTCTTCCAGGCGCAACAAACCACCCAAGCGAGATGGATAAAGCATATCTGAAATCCTTCCGATGCGTACCCATTGCAAAAGATCGGTAACGCCCTCGCCCTCTGAAACCATTTCTTCCGACAGGTGAAGCGTTAACCAGGGCAAACCTACCATGCCCGGCGGAGAGGGGACTCCTTCGGGGTCACTCAGTAAGATTGCCTTGATCTTTTCAGGGGCCTTCTTGGTTAACTCCAAGACGTAACCAGCAGCCTTCTCATCCCCCCAGACAAAAACATTTTCCGCCAACAACTCATGGTTTCCCTGCAAGTAGTCAATTTTATTGAGAACGTCATCGGCATCCAGAGCCGGGAGAACAAAGCAGGCTATCCCCCTCTTCGCGACAAAGCCGAATGTAGATTCCAAATTTGAAAATTCACTTTCATAATCCTCGGCCTCCATTGAAGAAATGACTCGTATCAATATACCCTTCGAATACTCCAATTCGTCCCCTACCCTACGAGCCATTTTTTGGTTCACCTCCTCAAGAGTAGCAGGCCGTGTCAATCCAGGCAGCACGATTCCCGCGATTGGACCAAAGTCCCTAATTTCGAAATTTGCGAGTGGAGAGAATTCATTCTCCAAAAAGTCTTCGTAACGATCGCGAAGTGGTCTTGAAAAACTCATCACTGACTCGGCGTAATCACTTTCCACTGATACGCCCTCATAAGCAGATTGGTCTGAAGCCAGACCGTGGGTCGGAGCTTCGGAAAAATGATCAAGGGGTAAAATCTTGAGGAACGGGTTATACAATCCCTGATCGGGAACACCCCAAGCCACCCTGTGCCTAAAATCGGCATATTTTTCAACCAAGCGAAAACAAGCACCTTCGAAAACCAAAATGGCAAAGAAGGCCAAAATGAAACCTACGAAAAATTTGATCAGCTTCATCAAAATGGAGGTGGTTTGAGTTCTTCCGTATCTTCGGCTTCGTCATCAAGAGAAGAATCCTCTGATTGATTTTCGGGCGATTCTTCACTTTCAGAAGGAAACTTGTAAGACTCGGCAATGCTTTCAGTTGATACGGCGGGCTCCTCTTCCAACGGAGGGAGAAGGGAAGAAATTGGGGGTGGCAATACTGATTTGTCTTCAGGAACAGGTGTTTCCTCAGGCAAGGGCGGGGGCAAAGTCGATTCGGAAGTGGGAACTTCTTCTTCCGTTGCTTCCTCGACAAAAGGAGGAAGAATCATCTCTTCCTCCGAGGCAATATCTGGTTCCTCCACTTCGGCTTCAGGAACTGGTGGTTCCTCCGGTAAGCGCGGTGGCAAACTCGGTTCGGGAACTGGTGCTTCCTCAGGCAAGGGCGGGGGCAAAGTCGATTCGGAAGTGGGAACCTCCTCTTGCGTTGCTTCCTCGACGAAGGGAGGAAGGATCATCTCTTCCTCCGAGGCAATATCTGGTTCCTCCACTTCGGCTTCGGGAACTGGTGCTTCCTCAGGCAAGGGCGGGGGCATAGTCGGTTCGGGAGTGGGAACTTCTTCTTCCGTGGAAGAGGGTGAGGACAGTTCAGGAGTAAGTTCTCCTCCTGTTGATGGTGCCTCGTTGTCCACAGGAGGCTTTCCTGCTGCGTCTTCAACGTCAGGGGAATGTTTTTTTACGGAACTAGAAGGTTTTGTACTCTCATTTTTCTTGGATTTCGAAAAGGTTGTCGGTTTGACTTTCTTTTTTGAATGAAAAGAGTAGGCAAAAAACAATACGGAGATTATGAGAAAAATAATTGTGTATTGAAAGAGCTCTTTCTTCTCGAGTTTGGAAATGATGTGATCGTCGTGAATGAACTTGAGCCAAAAACCGAGAATTAAAAAAAACAATGGAATTGAAATCCCACGCGCGCAAAAACGGATTCTCCTGGTTGCTCCTTCAAAGTAAGAAAGACCAATGAACAGAAGGGAGTAAACGACGATAAGCACGGTAAAGAAAACCTTTATTCTCAGAACCTGATCAACCACGGTTTCCCCCTTGGTCGAACCGAGTAGCTCGGGTATTGGATAACCAACGAATTCAGTCGTAGACAGTTTGACTACAAAGTTTTCCAAGGCACTGAAATCCAAGGCCAGGGACAACCAAAACACAGGAACCAAAAGAAAGCAAACGCTTCCCAATGAAAAGAAAAACAGCCGATTTATACTATACACTAAAAAATACTCAGATTCTTACATTAAGTCACAAAGTAAAAATCCTATACTGGCAAGAATTTCCTTTCCGAACGTCTTTCCCGAGAACTTGCCTGAATCAATATCATTGTCCACTATTTCGGGACACCGAAGGACAAAATAGCGGAGAACCTAACTAGAAACTATCTGCGATTCCCGTGCTATCCCCAAGTCGGTCCGTTTGCACGCCCATCCTTGCAAGCAATCCGAGATGTAAGTTTGACATGGGAATCCCATAACCTTCTTTGCTGCGATTGATCTCTTCCTTTTCACCGGGAGAAAGAGACGCCATTTTACCTGAAAAATCATGATGACGGCCAGTTTTCAAACCATGAGCTTTTCCACCTGCCAACAAAACAGGAAGATCAACGTGTCGATGACGATTACCATCGCTGATTCCGCTTCCGTAAAGAATCATGCAATGGTCTAACAAGCGACTACCGTCGCTTTCCTTGAAGGAGGATAGTTTGTTAATAAAGTATGCAAATTGTTCGCTGTAAAAGCGGTCTATATTGGAAAGCTTCCGCATTTTTTCCAGATCGTCCCGATGATGAGAGAGACTATGATGACCCTCCGGCACACCAATCTCGCGAAAACTTCGATTACTTCCGTCATGAGCAAGAAGGAAGGTCGAAATCCGCGTAATATCGGATCGGTAGGCTAAAGACATCAAGTCAAACATAGTACGAATATGCTCTTTATAACTACCTGGAATTCCTTCGGGGCGTTTAAGATCGGTAAAGCCTTCATGATTATCAAGACTGCCGCTTATCCTCGACTCGACCTCACGAACGCTTTCGAGATATTCTTCCAGTTTCTCTTTGTCGTCGTAGCCCAATCTTCCCTTCATTTTTTTCGCGTCTTCCAAAACGAAATCCAAAACGCTTTTGTCCAGCGCTACTCGTCGCCGAACGGCTTTTGCATCCAATCCAAACTGAGCCTGGCCAAATAAACGCTCGAAGGCGGAACGAGGATTCGATTCCGCTGGCACGGGAACCGATTCATTCTTCCAAGAAAGATTGTACTGATACGCGCAACTGTAGCCGGAATCACATTTCCCAGAACCACGAGCTCCATCACAACTTAGCTCCAAGGAAGGAAGTTTGGTCCTTTTACCAATTGATTGGGCCGCAACTTGGTCGACTGATACTCCGATCCTTATGTCTTTACCGGCTGTCTTGCGGGCCTGGCAACCCGTTAGAAAGGTAGCGCTGGCACGGGCATGATCACCACCACCATCCCCATTTGCGTTGGCTTTCGTATGATCCAATCCACTAAGGATTTGAAAGTCCTTCTTCATTTTATCCAACGGCTTGAGAGCCGATGGACAGGAAAAATCAGTCCCAAGGTGCTTGGGGCGCCAATTTTCCATGATTACGCCATTGGGCACATATGCAAAACCCATGCGAAGAGGTACCGAACGTACTCCATCTTTAGCGAGCGATTCAAAACCGGGTAATGCCAAAGAAACGCCCAACCCTCTCAAAAAAGTCCTACGGGACAAATCTGTTGAAATCATAATACCCAATATCTCTAAAGTTTTCTTTCAAGACAATAAAAATTAGTTGTCCTGCAATGACTTCGGACGCTTCCCGACAAACGTAAAGGGAGGGCTCGCCACAACTTCTACGATCAAATCTTGCAAACCTTTTCCATCAAGAGAGATTTTGCGGGCGATTGTATCAATGGCCACACGATCGTAATATTCCATCCCGCGACCAATTCCATAAGTCAAAAGCTTTTCAGTAAGGCAACGCGTGAAAGCACTTAGCTTTTTCTCTGCAATAAATTGCTGTAATTCCATAGGGCCCGTGAAGCTTGCCCCCGTTGCCAATCTGCCCGTAGAGTCTATCGGGGTGCCCTCCTCACTAGTGCGCCATTTTCCGATAGCATCGTAATTCTCCAAGGCAAAACCCATTGCATCCATACTTACGTGACAGGATGAGCAATCGGCACTACGACTGTGTCGGGCGAGTTGTTCGCGAAAGGTCAATTTGTGTTTTTGTTGAGGAGATGATTCTTCCAACTCCGGTATTCCCGGTGGGGGTTCTTTGGGAGGAGCCCCAAGTAGGTTGTCCAAAACCCATCTTCCTCTCTTAACTGGTGAAGTCCGGGTTGGGTTTGAGGTAATGGTGAGTATGGAAGAATGAGATAAGAGGCCCCCTCG
This sequence comes from Opitutia bacterium, assembly GCA_002722545.1. GTDB lineage: Bacteria > Verrucomicrobiota > Verrucomicrobiia > Opitutales > Seribacteraceae > Seribacter. Next base: position 60,183 of record PBMI01000015.1, read on the forward strand.
CTGCATTCGATTTACCCCGCTTAGCGATACCTTCTTGAATGCACTGTCGAACTTCCCTTTCAATTTGTAATAATCGGCCAGCTTTTTGTTGGAGAACGTATAATTTGCCGTCAAAAACTCTGAAATCGGTTTGTTTTCACGAAGAAGATGGGAGAAGAAGGATTCCGTTTCCATACGCATGGATTCTCGTAACTCATTCGTAAAGGTTGGAAACCGACGCCTGTCGGGGTTTGACATTTCCAAGTCACGAAGCTGTAACCATTGACCGGCAAAATTGCCGATGAACGCATCGGTTTTGGGGTCGGCAAGCATGCGACGAACCTCTTTTTCCAAATGATTCCTCAAAGTACCGGAACGAGCCCTTTCCCAAAGTTCTTCATCCGGCAGGGAGCTCCAAAGAAAATAGGATAAGCGGTTTGCCAAGGCAAAATCATCGAGCGGATAAGCCTCGGCTTCGGATCGCGAATCAATTCTTGCTTCTTCCCGAAAAAGAAAGCGCGGAGAAACCAAAGCGGCTTTGAGTACCACGCGGAGCGCTTCGAAGCTTCCGGTTTTGCCTTGTTTGGTCGCCTTGAAAAGTTCGAGGTGTCTTGCGATTTCAGATTCACTCAAGTCTACCCGATAAATACGGGGCAAAAGTTTCCGGAAGACTGCATTCACTTTTTCCTGGCTGAAATCTTCGTCTCTTATGCCTCCCAAAAGGATTTTTCTGCGGTGAGCGCAACTTGGGGACAGAACGTTCTTGGGGGTCAGCGAAATTTTGCGGACAAAAAGATTACGGTCTCTTCGCTTGGGGTCCCTGTTCCGCGGATCGTAAAAATCATTCAGAAAAGAAGCCCGTACTTCCAAGCCCTTCTCTTCATCGAGAACTTGTTCGAAACGGTAAGTCGTGAACGATGGGTATTCAGCCTTCACTTCGATCGTTTGAGAAAACTTCTTCCCGATCCGAACCCCCATTTCGGCAAAACCTTTTCCTGCACGACTTGCAGAGGCCTCAATTTCCACAGCGTAGGTCGCTGATGTGGGAATAACAGGGGTTACCGAAAACGACCCAGTCGATGGCAGAACCCGGACATCTCCAAAAGCTTTGCCTCCACTGATCTTGTCCCCGCCATAGGTTAGTCCCTTATCGTTGGCGCTGCCGCCCAAAGCCCTCTCCAAAACCAACTCGGCATCCTCCATATATTTTTCCATAAGGAGTGGAGACAATGTCAGAACTTCCCCAATCGTATCAAACCCATGACCCGTATCGTCCGCGGGAAACAAGGCTTCAGTTTCAATATTTACGCCAAAAAGATCTCGTATCGTGTTTTTGTATTCTGCCCGATTCAATCGTCTTAAAACCACGTTTCCAGGATTTATTTTTTCCGAATCGTGCTGGAAAACGGACTTTTCTATCCAACTTAGAATCCGGTCGATTTCTTCATCTCCGGGTTGATCCTTATCGGCAGGAGGCATATTTCGCCTGTGAAGGTTTTCCCATACTTTCTTCCACAACTCCCGATCACCCATACTATCTTCAAGGTTCGAGTGATGATCGAGAGTCAATTTTCCTTTCTTGGCCCCCTCTCCATGACAATCATAGCAATACTCCTGCAAGAGAGGCAGGACCTCTTTCACATAAGAATCCGATTTTTCCGCCCAAGCCGAACCAGTGATAAAGGCTAGTAGCGAAAAGCATGCGAGATTACCGATCTTGGGAAAAATTTCCATAATTCTTAGAATAAAAAATTTCTTAACTCTAGCAACCTGCAGACAACTGCTGGGTCAAAAAAAATTCCCAAGACAAAGCTTTCTACAAAGCCTTGGATTCAATTTTCAAGTCATCGAAATGGATTGGTGTCCCCGCATAGGGGTATCCCCAAAGAGCGCATTTTCCTCCGGCAAATGCACTTCGGTCAATCTCGTCGAACAGCCATTCTCCAGGCTCTTCTTCCGCTCGCTTCCAAAGTTTCAGCCTAATGCGAGTATTCTCGCCATCTCCCGGAAGGGCTTGAAAGCGTACTTGGCACCAAGCCCCGCTTTCCCATTGGTAGGCAACTTTTCCAATCTCAACATCTTGTCGCGTAAGAATAATTTGTTTGGTAGCGGCGTTCAAACGGAAGCGGTAAGAGCGCACCCCCCCCAATCCGGCAGCCAAGGCAGGCAACCTTCTTCCCTTCTTCATCCCCAAAAACGAAAACGAGAGTTCTAAGCTTTTCTCCCTTACTCGGGGTCCAAAGAGCAAACCGAAGTCACCCACCGGACTACCTGGCAAGGTTAGCCTGCGGTTGTCGTCTTCTTCGCTCACCGCATAGGCTCCATCCAAGATAAAGAGGTTTTCCGGTTCGCTCCCTACCTCCACGCTGGAAAAGCTTTCCTCGAATTCGACAGTCCATGAATCCTCTTTTTGCTCGAGCTCGGGACTTTCCTTTGGGGTCTTTCCCTTTGGGGTCACGCAACCGAAATTAATAAGGCACAGACTATACAAAACAAGACCCAAGCAAGGTAGTTTTTTGTTTAAACGTTTTTTTATATTATTCATCTCTTAATTGATCCAACCGACTCGTTGGAAGGCTCAACCTTACGGCAAGCCAGGTCCAGAATAAGGAAAGTAAAAGCAAAGACAGAAAAAACAGCAAAAAGCCCATCCCGGGCAATTCTCCCAAATCGCCGAAAAGAGCAGGAGCGATTCCCACTACCGCAGATGTGGCTCCGACCACCAAACCCCACAAGCCAAGAACAAGGTGCTCACGGAAAGCCAGCTTACGAAGTAAACTCAAACGATAACCGACGGCCTCCATCAGAGCGAATTCCTTTCCTCTTTCGACTAGGTTTCGGACAATTACCACTCCTAGGCCGGCAGTACCAAGGAGAAGCCCCAGACCGCCCAAGCCCTGAAAAATCGAAAGATAAGTATTCTCCACTTTTTGTAGTGATGCCACGCGTTCGGCCGAGGAAACGAACTCCAAACCGTAATTTTGAAGTCTGTTCTCGAGATGAGCTGCAACCTGACCTTCGAAAGCGGGTTTTTCCTGCAAAAAGAAGGCTCTATATCCTCCCTGCTTGGGAAACTTTTCGAGAAAGTTTTTTTCAGACAGATAAAGAGCTCCTTGGAGCATCGACCCCTTGACCACTCCTGAAAGTTCCACGAAGAAAGGCTGGCCCTCGCCATCCAAAAATTCGATTCGTTCTCCCTTCTTCATCTTCAATGCCCAGGTCAAGGTATTTTGATCCACGATGGCAGGAAGCGCACCTTGCTCTCTTGTTTGGCCCAAGACAGACCAGTTTCCTTCGGCGAAAGAAAAGCGTCCTTTTATTTCATCCGGGTTGACTCCGTAAAGGGTCGGGCGAATAGCCTTGTTCAAATTGAGGCAACTCGCGTCATCTCCCGGTCTTATCCGCAAGGGCACTACCTTGGACATGCTCATCAATGTTGCATTCAGGTCGTAGGGATCCTCGTCTTGGCCAGCTATGCCATTAAGGTCGTCGTAAACCGGCAATGCGGATTCTCCCAAAAAGGAAAATCCTCCCGTTGCGGAGGTTGTTTCATGTACCGAAGCAGGTGGACCTTTACGAAAAGCCCCCGTACTTACGACGAGAAAGGAACCTGCGGCCATCACCCCAACGGTGACCAGACTTCTCCCTGCTCGCCGACTTGCATTCCTGCGGTTCAGGTCCGTTGCGTTCATCCAAACCGTTGTTCCGTATGCAAAAGTAGCCAAACGGCTTCGAAAGAAAAGCATGCCGCTTGCCAAAAGAAGCGCCCCGACGCCAAAGAAACCCATTGATGCAGAAGACCCAGAAAGATCAATCATCCAGGCCAAGCTCACGGCACCAATCAATGCCGAGGCACCGGGAATCCACGAATCAAGCCATCGCCGTTTGCTCCTGGAAAATCTTTTTTCATCGGTGTCCTCGCCCTTGTTCAAAAGCTCGGTCGGCTCACGCCTCAACTGCTTTCTGTTCGCCCATGCCATGGCAGCCAGAGATACCCAAAGAGCCCCGATTCCACCGGCGGCGATCGAGCCAACTGCCGGAGCATACTCAAATCGGGCACCAGTCACGGCACCGCTCCATTCTCCTGAAAGCAAGACCAGGATCGTCTTGCCGTAAACCCACGCACCCAACAGGCCCAACGCCACCCCAACCGCAGATATGCAAAACCCTTCGCTTAAAAAAAGAGCCCGGACCTTTAGTCTGGAAAAGCCCAAAGCCAGCAACAAGCCTGCCTGCTGGTTTCTCTGTTGCATGGAAAAGGAAAAAAGCATGCCCGTCAAAGCCAAGGCAGCTACAATTACAAAGAAACTGAAAGATAGAAACAATACGCTGAAATCAAGCGATGATTCAACCCCGGTTTGTGCGTCGGCGCGTAACGAAGCAAAGACCAGGCCGGCCTCTTCCGCAGTAAGCAATCCCTGCAGTTCGGTTTTTAGAAATTCCGAGGAATTTCCGTCCTTTTCCAAACGTATACCGGTTAAGGAACCCCAACGATTATTCCACATGCCTTGCCCTGCGTCCAAGGATACGAATGCTTTGGGGGAGCCCTTGAACTCATCCCAATACTTTTCATCCCGAGGGCGAATTTCATGAGTAATGGGAATACCAGTATCCCACTCGCCACAAGACTCGGCATCCGATAGCCCTGGAAAACGGGGAGTCCAGTCACTTTCTTCACCCTCCGGAACGGGCTTGGGCATCGGAGCAATCGCCCGCAATCGAAAGCTTGCATTTTGTTCGATGAGCTTTCGTCGCTCCCCCACTGAGAAATAGTGCAAAGTCAGCTCGCTTCCAATGGTTGCGTTCAAATCACGAGCGGCCCATTCATTGAGGATGATTTCATCACTCTTGAAATCTTCAGGAACAAAAGATAACGAACCGGGGTTCACGGAGGAGACCATGGAATAAGGTATTAAACCTGAATCATTGCCGTCTGCAGATGGCTTTTCAATTGCATTCACAAGGTAAGTAAGTACACCCTTGGCAGAAGGTTTGATTTCACGAACTGCTTTTTCAAGTGGTTTGGATATAAAGACCTGCCTGCTTCTTACACTCCACTCCGAAGAATCTCTCAAGCTTTTGATGGAAATACCGGCATCACCCAAAGTCCATTTCTTATCCAAAGCCTTCTTTGCCAACCTCAAATCAACCGGTTCTCCATTGGGGTTCCCAAAAAGAATGAAGTTGGCGAATTTTGTGCTCCCGTTCTCCTCGTCAAAGGACCTGAACATTTTTTTCTGTAGAAGGCTAATGGGAACAAAAAGAGTAAGCGGTTCCCTTTGGTTGCCCTGTAGACCAAAGCTCCCGAAACCTTCCGACGGAACCTCGCCCAAAAGGGTTTCATTGAAAGAAACGAATTTATCGTCCCGTTCCCCTGATAGCGGTGCGTCTCGGGAAAAAAGACCTGGTTCCTCAATCCTGAGAATGATACGAGACCGAGCCGAAACTTTGAGATGCTTGTAGAGCCTTGGGTTTGCCAGAAATCCTGTTTCCTCAAAGGAGGGAACTTGAGTAGGATCAGGGGCCAAGCTCCAAAAACGATCGTCCACACCAAGAATTTGGACATTGCTGACGCGTACCGATCCATCAGGTGAAGAGACCGTTCCCCGGGTAATCACAACAGGAGCTGCCGTGCCCTCAGCACCAAACTCATCCTCGATCTCTTGAGCCAATTGAACGCGAAAAAAACCATCAGGTGCCAACAAGGCCAAGTCCGCTTTGCCGATTCTTTCATCGGCAAGAGCCGAAAGAGTAGCCCGAACCGAATCTCCGACCGTTAGAGCTCCAACCAATACCATCGAGCAAAGGGCGGCGCCAAGGCAAGCTCCCGCATGCTGCTTGCGAAAATAAAGAAGGTTTCGAAAAAGGATTCCCCAGAAACTCATGGTCAAAGTTTTTTCAATTCGCCCTCGTCCAACAGAAATCCGGTATCCATTCTCCGGGCAGTCTCTTGGGAGTGAGTAACGAGAATCAGAGTCAAGGTCCGAGATTCGTTTAATCGAACAATCAAATCGACGAGTTTCGAGGAGTTGCTCTTGTCCAAGGCTCCCGTGGGTTCGTCGGCCAAAAGAAGGCTTGGTTCGTTGATCAAAGACCGGGCCACTGCCACTCGTTGACGCTCACCCCCTGAAATTTCTCCCGGCCTGTGACCGGTTCGGTGCCCAAGTCCGACTTCTTCCAGCAAGCCCTTGGCTCGATCCTGCAAAGCCGACCCCGTGACATCTCCATGACCGGCCAAGGCGGGCACCATTACATTCTCCAATACCGTACAGGAAGGAAGCAAGTGGTGAGACTGAAAGACAAAACCCACCGTTTGGTTTCGAAAGTGAGCCGACTCTTGGGGGGACATGCCGGCGAGGTCTTTTCCATCTACTCGAATTTCTCCAGCCGTGGGCTTATCCAGTGTGCCGATGAGGTTAAGCAAGGTGCTTTTACCTGAACCCGATGGTCCAACGATGGCATTCGAGCTTCCCGCAGGAAAAGCAAGGTTTATGCCTCCGAACACTTCCACCGCTTCCGAACCCTCGGGTGAAGGATAAGTTTTAGTGATTTCATCGAGTTCAACGAATTTTTCCATTTGTGCTATTGATTATAAAATTAGTATGCGGTGTTCCATCTTTTGGCCTTCATCTCAAACCTCGGCAAGCTATTTGGTTCTGCCAGCCCAACCGGGATACGCAAAGAAAAAGCTTCCTTCAAGGATACCTCCAATGCTCGAGCAGTCCCTTCGGACGCCTCTACCTGTAACCTGATCTCGGACATCTCCCCTTTTTTCTCATGAATCACCCGGTATTCCGTAACTTCCTCAAACCCTCGAACGATCGAATCAACTGAGGAGGGATAAACGTTCACCCCACGGATCACGACCATGTCATCCGATCGGCCAAGGATCCCAGCCTCTAGGTCAAGCGCTGGACAACCGTTCGGTTCGGTCTTACTTATGGCCCGAACGAGGTCTCCCGTGCGGTATCGAAAGAGCGGGCAGCCCGTTCGGCCTAAGGTGGTAAGCACCAACTCTCCCTCCCCTGTTGGGGAAGTTTTTTTAGTTTTCGGGTCAATGACCTCTGCAAAATAACTTTCAAGGATGACGCGCAAGCCTCCTTGGTTGCCGGGTGTCTCATAGGCAACGGGTCCGACTTCCGTCATTCCGTAATGATCATAAACTTGGAGATCATTGCCCCAAGCTTCGGAAACATTTTTTCGGAAAGCAGGGATGCTCCCACCGGTTTCACCAGCCACGATAATAGCATTTAAAGCATGCCCTCTTAGATCAATGCCCGCTTGCTTGGCCACTTCGGGCAAACGCAAGGCATAGGTCGGAGTACAGAACAAATACTCGACTTGGTAATCGAGAATCGAATGAAGTCTTTGTTCGCTCCCTTGGCCTCCCCCTGGAATACAGAGACAACTACGCTTACGGGCGGCATCATAAGCGGTCCAAAAACCTAGGAACGGACCGAATGAAAAGGCAAAGAAGCAACGGTTTCCCGACTGAACTCCGGCGCCATCGAGGACCCGATCCCAATTGGCCAACATCCAGTTCCAATCTTCTTCCGTGTCAAGCCAAGCCATCGGGTCGCCCATCGTCCCGCTGGTTTGATGGAAACAGGAATATTCTTCAATGGGGAAAGTCAGGTTGGTTCCATAAGGTGGATTTTGCTGTCTGTCCAAGGCAAGATCGTTTTTCTCTGTGAAAGAACAATTCTCGACAAATTCATCAAAACCCGACCATTGATGGCAATCGGCAAGGCCCCGGAAATGATTTGTTTGAAAGGCGTTTGTTTTCCGAACTCTTTGCAAAAAAGTCCGGAAACTTTCCCAACGCCGGCTCGACCACTCCTCTGGAGATACCCCATCTCGGGACGGGTTCATCATGAAAAAAAGTTCCTCAGTCCTTGGAGGCGTTCGCCGAAGACGGGCTTGGCGGAGGTTTTGGGGCGTACTTGGTGATCAAGTATCCACCCAAAGCCGCCATCGCGATTCCCACGATAAACGGCCAATGTTCTTTGCTGAGCACTCTTCCCCAATTTCCCTCTTTTGTCGTACTGACGATTGCATTCACCATCGGGGCTCCGGCAAAAATAATAGACATGACTACAGGTACGAACCAACCTGGCGGGGTAGGTTTTTCAGCGGCGGCAGAACCGAAGGCAAGGAGAACACCTAAAGCGCCGATGGCTCCAAGAGTGCCGGCGATCAGAGACCATTTCCAACCTGATGTCGGGTAATTCCAAAACGCGACGTTACCGCCTTTGAGCTTGAGAATGATCAAGGGTGCTACAACAGCTGTTAGAAAATAAGCCAATCCGACCCAAAGAAAAGCCATAATTCGGCCATTTTCTGGGTCCTTCATATTAACCGAGCCCGTGTGCATGCAAATCCCGTAGGTTCCCCAACACACCACCGTAAGTAAGGCATAGTATATATAATTCATATCTTCAATTTTCTCTAGATTCGATGATTTGGCAAAATGAGCCCCATGTCGACGCCTAAAAGGGTGGTCTCATCGGTTATTATACAAACAGTTTGGCATTTTCTTTTGTCAAGAGTTCCTTGATGCGAATTACGCTTGCTCGACCTTGGCCCGAAAAACTTCGGGTATCATAATGGGAGTCATCGTTCCGGTAGATTGCACAAAGCTTACGCAGGCCGCTACTGCTTCTCCCACAGCGGCTTTGACTCGCTCACCGTCCTCCTCCTTCCAAAACTGGAAGGCATAGGAAATCGAACGGTCTCGCATTTCGGTAACGATCAATTTGATTTCGACTACGTCCTCGAAACGGAGGGGCCGCTTGAATCGGCAACTCGCCTTTACCCGGGGCCAGCCAAACCTGCCATTTTCATCTTCCATGTCGACGGAAAGTCCTACGCTGCGCAGAAACTCATGTTCGCAAATTTCCATCCATCGATAGTAATTCGTGAAATGCATGATGCCGGCAAGGTCGGTCTCGCTAAATTCAACGCGTCGTGAAATGGTGTATTCGGATGCCATAGGGGATATGAGTTAGGTTTGTTCCTGTAGAGGACTAAAAACGTTATCGATAAGTCGGGAGGCCAAGCTTTCATTGGCAAAATCTTTTGAAACGACGTCATGTCCTTTCAAACCAATTTTTTTCGACTGCTCGGGGTCAACCAACAACGATTCCAAAGATTCAAAGAGAGTGCCTGGATCGTTGGGCTTGTAAAGCCGGCCGCCTTGCGTTTGCTCGACAAGTTCGGGAAAGGCCCCGCTATCGGGAAGGACAACCGGGACACCGGCGGCTAAAGCCTCGACCACGTATAACCCAAAAGCTTCAGGGTAACGGGCGGGTACACTGAAAACACTCAGGTTGCGGAGAAAATTCAGTTTTTCTTTCCGGTCGATGTTCGGCTTTATCGAAGAAAAATCAGAGAGACCAGCTTGCCTGAGTTTTCTTCTTTGCTCGTCAACGAAAGGCTCGTCTTCAGCGGTCATTCCACCTGCCAGCTCAAGGCGCAATTCAGGAAACTTGCCTCCTTCCTTGAGAAGAAGAAAGGCATCCACCAAAATATCCAACCCTTTAAGTGGGCATAAGCGGGCGAGGTATCCGATTGCAGGAGTTCCGGGAGCTTCTCTTTGAGGTTCGAAGCCCTCCAAAGTAATGCCATTGGGGTGGTGACGGATCGACTGCTTGTCAAGACCAAGGCGACCCGCCATCAAGTCTCCGAAGTAGCGGCTTGGTGATATACAGCCGTCCAATTGAGCCACGTCGTCTCCGAGGAGTTTCCAAGCCTCGTTACGGTACTCGGGCAGCAGTGAGTCAAGGAAGGAATCCTCCCCTTGGAGAAAGGCGTACACCGGTATGCCAAGCTCACGCTTGAGAACTTTTCCGATTCCGGCCAACATGACCGTGGAAAGAAAAAGAACGTCGGGCGAGCCTTGCTTCTTAAACCAATCCAACACCTTGTGAACTTCTTTGACCAATGGCCCGTCTTCTCCGCGAAAGGTAGAAAGAGTAATTTCCCCAAGGTCCTTGCTTGAAGTCATCCCGCTTCTTGCGGCCGCCTTGCGAAGAAGCCACTTACTGTCAAAAGCCTTGTCGAGCCAGGCAGGAGTGTGCCGAAAAAGGGAGAACTTGTGTTGGAGATACACATTGATGCCTCCAAAAAAAATCGGGTGGTCTTCGGATGCTGGTTCTTCGTCGAGAAAATGGGGCAGATAGGTCGGTAACATCGTCACTTCGTGACCATTCGCCATCAACTGCTTGGCTAAAGAATTGTCACGCATGCAAACGCCACAATAATAATTTCCAGTTCCAGGCGTTAGAAAAGCAAGTTTCACTTGGAAGCACGAGCCAAGCCGTGCTCAACCGGTTCGGGCAGATCGGCGAGATCGGACATCGCATCGAATAGTTCTTTGAAGTCTTGGTCATCGACGTTGCCGATAAGGCAGTCGGTCAAGGATGCCCGCAGGTGTTCCCCGCGCTTGACGAGACTACCGAAACTAAATTCATCGTCGTAAAAGGCATAAACTATTTTTCGCATGATTTCTATGGAAGATTGCATGCGTTTGCCGTAATGGTCAAAGGAGGTGGAGGTTAACGGGTTCCCCGATTCCATGACCGAGTCAATTTCATCGGCAAGCATAACACCGCTTTTGAGGGCAAGAAAAACTCCCGAAGAAAAGACCGGATCAAGAAAACCCAAGGCATCACCGGCCAAGACCAACCCATCGGTAGAACAATACCGGTTGCGGTAAGAATACTCTCCGGTAATTCGGTATTCCCCTGTCTGTTCGGCTCCGGACAAATGATCTTTGATCCACTCGTTGTTTTGGATCTCTCTCTGAAAAATCTCGTCATGGTCCTTCGTCGATCCATCGAATAGGTAGTCCTTTTCTGCAACTATGCCGACACTGACCATATCGCCGCTTAGGGGTATATACCAAAACCAGCCTTTGTTCGGCAAATAGGCAACGGTGGTTGCGCCTTCATCCAAACCCGGATCACGTTTCGCTCCTTTGTAGTAGGTCCACAAAGCAATTTTTTTGAGCTTGGGATCCCGAATCTTCCATTTCTCTCTGATGGAAGCAAAGCAGTCGCGTCCAGAAGCATCGACTACAATCGGCGCAAACAATTCCTGTGATCCAAATTCGGAGGATTCAACCCTAATGCCTTTCACCCGTTCATCCTCTTTGAGCAAAGCCTTGGCTTTGGTTTCCTCCCAAACGGTGGCTCCATTTAGGCGGGCCTTGTCCAGAATCATCTTATCGAATTCCGAACGCCAAACTTGCCATGTCGTAGACGACGGGTGATCGAAATGCTGAAAGAAATAAAAGGGTTGGGAGAGAAACCCATCCTGACGGACGAATTGTACGCAATACTTTCGCGGGTTTCCAGAGTCCATGAGTTTGTCTATGAGTCCAAGGCGTTCGAGCGGAAAATAACAAAACGGCATGAGAGACTCGCCCACATGGTAGCGCGGGAACTTCTCCTTCTCCACAATCAATACGTCATGCCCTTTTTCGGCCAGCAAAGCTCCTGTCGTCGAACCCGCGGGACCTCCGCCCACGACGATCGCATCATAATTGGTTTTAAGAGAAATCATAGTATTACATTCAAATTAATTTTATCCTAATCGCAAGTCATAGAAAAGGTTAAAGGGGGGGTAGAATTTCAACGATTTGAGCGATGACTTCCCCGTTGTACCCGGAGATGACGTTGCTTCTTCCATAGAGGTAATCCGCTTCCACGGTTCCGAACGCTTCAACGATCGGACCATCGGGGACCACTTTGAGAAAAGCCCGCGGAGCGCTGGAGTAAGGTATCCTGTGATCGTTGAGAAGACCACCCAAAGGTTGTTGGGCTTTTAAAACCAAGACTCGAACTTCTTCCGGCAACGCACTGAGGTTGACTTCGATTGCACCGTATTCCGTCGGTTTGTCACCGACTTCAGTTTGGAGCATGACTTCACGAAAATATAATTGCCCGTTGTTTGAGGAGCGAAGGCGACAGACTTTGATCGGACTTTCCTGATGAGCTTCGAGACGGGACGTCATGTCGCCCTCGTGCACCAAAAGAGAGCGATAGGGTTCGGGCATATCGATCGCTTCGATCTTTTCGTAAGTCAGGGCAGGCAAATTACGAGCCCCCCTAATAAAGCTCAAAGGGTAGAGAACGTCGGGAGAAATATTCTTTTGGGCAGGCATATTGGAGTAACAAGCTCAGGCAATGTCCTGATGTTGAGGAAGAAAAAAACTGTGAAGCATCGAGTCAACCCTGAGGAGAGCAGTTCGACTTAATCTTAACTCGTCTTTACCTATGATCAAATCACCCGAAGCACTCCATTCTTCGAAGACTTCGGAATAGCGTTTTAAGACATCTATTCCAAATTTTTCTTTAAAGTAGCTTGGTCGGACTAGACCCAATTTCCATTGCAAAATAAGTTCCCGGACGAAGCGTTCTTCATCTGTGGTTAGAAGCGCCCGTCTGACGACCGGTCCTTCGCTCTCGATGGTATCGCAATACTGATCAATGTGCGTAAGATTTTGGTAATGAATTCCACCCAAATGCCCGAGTGACGCAACCCCAAGCCCGACCATATCAGCACCAGACCAAAGACGGTCACGATAAATGAATTTGGTTTTGTCAGGATCCTTCACCGCGGTGTAGGCAGAGGTAACCGTGTATCCTGCAGATTCGAGGCGCCCGAAAGCCTCCTCGACCCATCTCCTCTTGGTCTGCCAATCGGCAACCGGTGCCGAGAGCTTGCCCTTTTCTTTCATTGACTTGAAAATTGTCGTATTGAAAGGGATCTCCATTTGGTAGATGGTCACGCAATCAGGAGAAAGATCAATGACTTGGTCGACGCAGTTGGACCAATTCTCATCCGTTTCTTCAAGCATACCAGCAATAAGATCAACGTTGATATTATCAAAACCTAGCTGGCGAGCGAACTCATAGGCCCTGAAAACTGCATTGGAGCGGTGAGCTCGGCCATTGATCGCAAGAATGTGATCATCGAAGTTTTCAATTCCCAAACTCAGTCGGGTCACTCCAAAGTTTTTGATCACTTCTAATTTCTTCTCGTGGAGAGTTCCCGGTTCGCATTCGAAGGTTACTTCCTCGGCTTCGTCCCAAGGCAGAATGGATTTCATCTCATTGGTCAAATCGGTCAACTGTTGGGCAGAAAGATAAGAAGGGGTTCCTCCACCGAAATATACGAATTTTGGCTTGCGTCCATTTACGTAAGAAGAAGCCGCATAAGCTTTCAGTTCCTTCATGGTTGCCGAAAGATAACGACGAATGTCATTGGAGTTCTTGTCGGTATAAACCCTGAAATAGCAAAAGTGACACCGCTTGCGGCAAAAAGGCACGTGATAATACAACCCCAAAGGCGCCGAACCTGGAGAAGGGCTGTTGAGCATACTGGGAAGACAGTCCACGTCTTTTTCATTCCAAAGCGAAAACGGAGGATAGTTCGAAACGAAATAACTGCCCGCCTTGGTTTCGTCCTTGGTTTCACGGTCGGGCTTGATCAAAGTTTCGTCAGTCATTTTTTGCTTCCGGTTGAGAATGCGTAAACCTTTCCGTCTTCGCATCCAACATAAATGCAGCCGGCTGCAAGGGCAGGCGTTGAAGAGATCGCCTCCCCCACTTCATAGGAGGAAATTTCTTTTCCATCCTTTAGGGACACAAGATAAAGCTTTCCGTCCATCGAGCCAAATACAACCTTGTCTTCCGCGATTACGGGGGAACTGTCTATCCTGCCGCGAGCAGCGAAACGCCATTCAAGCTTACCCGATACTCGATTGATACAATGCAGTCCTTTGTCTCGACCCCCGATTAAAACCTGTTTTGCAGTAAGGGCAGGAGAAGAAAAATAAGGGAAGCTTTTGTTACGGTAATTCCATACGACCTCACCCGTTGCCAAATCAAAAGCCATCACCGCCCGATCCATGTTTCCTACGTATCCAACACCGTCGCCAACGGCCACGGATGCCGCAATCGGGGCCTCCACTTCGACCGAGCGACCAAGGGTTCCATTTTCTAGGTTCACGACGTACAGAACGGAATCGCATCCTCCGAAGACCACATGCTTGTCGTCGTAGATCGTAGGAACGCCATTAACGTAATTTTGAGTTTCGAATTTCCAAATCATAGTACCGTTTTTGGCATCGATACAATGAACGAAGTTGTCGTAACTGCCGACGACGATCACGGAATCTTTTGATTTGGGTCGGCTCGCTTGATTGGCCGCCCCCATGATCTCTCCGTCGGTCTCGTATTTCCATTTCAATTTCCCATTTCCCACATCAAAGGCGTAAAGAAAGCCATCCGTCGAACCGATGTATACGACACCCTCATGGACGAGCGGGGGAGCTTCGATACCCAGTCCGGTTTTGTACTGCCACTTCTCCTTGCCGGTCTCTACGTCGACGGCATGAATGATTCCGGTGTCCGCTCCGACAAAAGCAACCCCCCCGGATACAACGACGGAGGATTTGAGGAAATCACCAGCGTCAAATACCCATTCCAATTTGAGAGAAGTTCCTATTTTCTGACCCGAATTACCACTCAGTGCGGCATCTCCACGATGGCGCGGCCAATGGCTTTTAGTCTCGGAAAAGCCAACCAAGCCGATCACCAAAAGGGAAAGATAGAACAAACCCCGTGCCAAGAACATTAGAATCGCTTTTACACTCATTACTTACCTTAACTCCTGAGTCTCCTCAAGACAAGGCGTGTGTTTAAAAAGTGAGGAATAAAGTTGAAGGAATTCATGGGTCTCGATCGTCCGAGGATTGAAACCGGCCGTCCACTGTTCGGATGCCCCTTTGGCCAGGCCTGCCAGATCTTTCTCCTCAAAGCCCAGTTGGCTTAAAGAGGATGGGAAGTTCGCCAAGTCCAACAGACTGCGTACCCGAGCAACAAGGGCTTCGAAGGAATCCCTGTTGGATGTTTCTCTTGGTACGATACCTGCCTGACGGGCAAGGTCGGCATAACGGGTCATGGTGTCCGGTTGCCCCGCGTTGAATTCCATAACCGCGGGCAAAGCCAAACCGACTGCTACTCCATGAACGGTTCCGCGTAGGGCAGTCAAAGGGTTGGCCATCGAGTGCGCGGCCCCTAGCATGCTCCTTTCAATCGCCGCCCCGGCATGAGAAGCTCCCAACAAGACTGCTCCACGTGCCTCCAAATCATCCGGTCTTTCAAATACCTTTGGCAAGTTTTCATGAATCAGTTCAAAAGCCATACCCGAGTGGCGGTCGGACGAATCGTTTCTTTTATTCGTCACGGCGGATTCCAAGGCGTGCGTCAATGCGTCAATGCCCGTACAAGCCGTAACCATCCTTGGTTGAGACAAAGTTAATTTCGGATCGAGGATAGTGACGAGCGGCAAAGCTTTCTTATCTCCGCAAGCCATCTTTCGGTGAGTATTGTCCTCAGAAATCAAGGCAAAGGATTGGCATTCACTACCGGTTCCCGCCGTCGTGGGCAAAGCAATGAGAGGAAGCATGGCCTGCGTTGCCTTGCCGATTCCACAATAGTCTGCCATCCGCCCACCATTGGTAAGAATGAAATTACAACCCTTGGCCGTATCCATTGAGCTACCTCCGCCCAAACCGACGATCAAATCAATTTGGGCGGTCTTGGCCACATGAACACAGTCTTGCACGCTCGACTCTGTGGGGTTTTCGACGGATTTGTCAAAGAGGGTAACCTCAAGGCCGGCCTTTTCCAAATCTTCCCTCACCTGCTGAGGATGGCCCACGGCAGACAAACCTTGATCCGTAACCAACAAAGCTCTCTGACCCAGATCCCTGGCGTGCTCGCCTATCTTTTCGCTGGCACCCGGGCCATACAAAACCCGCTGCGACACCTCCTCCCCCTTTGCGAAGAAATTGCTCAACTGATCGCGGGAGGGGGTGTTTTCCATTCAAAAAAATTTGCCGGAAATTAGGCGGCTACCCCGATCGATCTGCGCTTGTAAAGAAATTCGAACATGTTGCCTTCATGAGGTTGATCCCAAGAGATCTTCATCGTAGATAAGGGGCCGATATTAAGTCGCTCGACATTAGAAGCTCGTAACAATTGCTTTTTGAAACCTTCGTCTTGTGTAATTGCAGTAACAACTAGTGTTGGGCCAATAGCTCTGAGCATATCTTCTTGCGGTACTTCGACCACACTTGCATAGGGGCATAGAAACTCCCGATTAGAAAGAGGGTGTTCCATGGACTCACAATGGGCAATTGTTGGTCGGAGATATGTGCCTCCCTCGGCTTTGACCAGACGCGTTCCGTCGCGATAGGGTGCCGTGGCATCACTTGCCCCACTTCCCTCGAAATCAGAATCAAGAGCGGCGTCAATCCATTCCCCCATTTTGGGGTTGGCGAAGCCAGAAAGGACTGCTTCGGGATCGTCTACAGGAAGTGGCTTCAGTGGACCCAGTCTCTTTCCAAGAGCATCGGCAATTTCCTTGGAATACTTGGGTACGATCACCGCCGAAGCATTGACGCAGCTACGTCCTCCGTTGTCCGAAATGGACGAAGCCATGACATCGATGTAATCGGGCCAATTTTCGATTTCGTCGTCCCCGATCAGTATTTTACTGAATCCTGGGCCATGAACCTGTACGCCGGGATCTCCCGCATACAGGTCGGTTGTGCTCTTGTCGCCGAAGATCAAAGCTCTGTCGCAAAGCCGAAGAATGTCTCCCGCTCCTTCGTGATCGGTCGGATAAAAACCAAACGCCTCCTTGGGGCAACCTGCCGCGATAAAAGCCTGGATGAGACGAAAAGGAGTCCAAGGCTCTTCACGTCCGGGTTTCATGATAATGGGTATCTTAAGCGCAATGGAGGGCAGCCAGAGTGAATTGACGGCAGGTGAGTTACTGGGCATCACCAAGCCAAGAGCATCAGTCGTGGGGTAAAAGCATACAGGAGCACCAGCCTGTTCACCATGGCCTTGGTCAAGAATGTCAAAATTAATTCCCCGAGTAAGACCGTTCAAAATGAGTTCGACGTGAGTAAGGGCATAATGAATCTTATCCATGTTTCTTTTCACCATGACATGCGGTAAGCCACTAGTAGAAGAAAGTGTCTCCAGGTAATCCTGGGCACTTTGCATCGAGCCTTCTCCAAGGGGAAGATCCTCATTGAGAAAAAGGTCTCCTGCCTTGGCGCTTATGTCAACAAGCTCACGAGTGGAGAACCGGGCAAGGGCTTCTCTGGCCTTGCCTATCTGCACGAGATCACGACGAATGATCCCCGCATTGACCTGACTAAGGGTCGCCTTGGGAGAGCCATCCCGGTAGTCGTTGACTTCAGACTCGTTAAAACTGCGGTAAGCCTCACCAAATCTGAGGCATGGTATGTGTGGTACGCTCATAATTCAATATACTCCTTCTACGATGTTTTTCTCCATGGCGCCAAAGGGCCTGACCTCGGCAACGCCATCCCATGGCGCCTCCGACCAAGGTTTTCTCCGCAAGGCTTCATCTCGCTCTAAAAACCTCGGCATAAAAAATTCTTTCGTCATCGTGGTCAGTTCTACCCGACCCCAAGTATCGTATTCAACGGGCTCGTTTGACTCCGGATCAATGACCCTGAGGACGGCCCGAGGTTGAGGCGCGTAATAAGCGATCGAATAATCATTATCCGGACCAATCGGATGATGTCGGGCCAAGCCCATGAGGGTATTTCCATAAGTAGGAACGAAACCAATCTTTCCTCCTTCGCACACTTCCTCGACCAGAAAGCGGGCATATTGTTTATCCATCGTGGTGCCTCCGCAAAAAACGCCTTTGATACCTGAGCGAATCAAATCCTTTCGTTCCGCCAAAGCTTCGAGAAGCTTGGGGGTAGTAAACAGAGCACTGACACTACGATGCTTGAGAATGGTCAAGGCTTGATCTACTGCGTGATCCATGTAGGCTCTCGCTTGGTCGAATTGCTTGGATGCGATCAGACGCTTCACCCAGCGAGGGTCGAGGTCGACGAAGTAACATGAGCACCCCCGTTCATTGGCCAAATGCTCAATTGCCAAACGAAGACGTCGGGGGCCGGTCGGACCGACCATCATCCAGTAGTGATCCCTCGGGAAATGTTCATCGTTCAAGGTTTCTGAAAATGCCGTGTAATCAATTCGGAAATCATCCCATCCAATGCGCTGTTTGGGCATTCCGGTGGTCCCTCCAGTCTCGAAAATATTGAAAGGCTTGCCCTTGTAGGCTTGCGGAACCCAGACTTCATTCGGCAAGTCCCTCAGCCATTCATCTTGGAAGTTGGGGAATTTTTGGCACAAGTCGGAAAAAGTGGATACCTCCTCCAACGGATTCCAATCCTGTTCCTTGGCCCAGTCCAGCCAAAAGGAGGATCCGGTTTCAGGCGAAAAATGCCACTTGATCATTTCGGCCGTGTGTGAATCCAATAATTCGGCAGATTTCTTGGTTTGTTCTTCAATGCTCATGGTAAGTAATAGAAAGCGCCTATCTCCCGATCTCAACTAGGAGAGTGTCGGAAAAAACTTTTTAATCGTTTCCTTGGCAGGAGGTTCCGTCAGCAAGGACCCCAAAATCATGCCTGCCGCAGATGCAAGGAAAACAAAAGTGACGGGCATGACTCCCTGCACCAAATATTCCCCATGGCCTGCTCCCGCATCAAGGAAAATATCTTGATAAAAGAAATAGCACCACGAGACAAGGGTGGCCAGTATGCAGCCTACCGCACCTCCCAAACTCGCCCGTTTCCAGTATACTGCCGCGAAAACCAGAGGGAACAAGGCAGCAAAACCCGAGAAGCACCATACCCCCAAAGAAAAGACGCTTGAGCCCTGCAAATAGAGAGCCATGAAGTAAGAAACCAAAACGATAACAACGATAAAGGCTCGAGACAAAAAGATGAGTTGCCGGTCACTGTATTTTTCCTTGCCGACGGCAGCTACAACGACGTCGTTGGTGAACATCGTGCCAAGGCACACGAACTGCGAATCCAGGGACGACATGATGGCGGCCAAAATTCCGGACATCAGCAAACCGGAAAGCAAAGGATTCTCGACCAGCGTTCTTACCATAGTGGCAAGGGCGGCATTGGCGTTTGGTCCACCACCGGGAAGTGGAGGTATCCGCAGATCACCGGCTGCGTAAAGTCCGGCGGCCCAAATACCGATAAGGATACAGGGCACCCACACAATGGCGATGCATATAGGATGGGCGATTACGGTAAGGCGGAAGCTTTTCGCATTCTTAGCGGTAAGCCAATGCTGAAAAAGATGGGGGAACATCCCTACGCTCAAAGGAATCAGCAAGTATGAAAAGAAATGCCAATTACCAATGGATCCCTCCCGTATAAGCTTGTCCGGGGCATGGTTCTTGACGATTTCAGCGGCACTGGCTACCCCGCCAAGTTTGTCCGCAATCATGTAAAACGCAACGACTCCCGTTATCATGAAGACAACGGTTTGGAAAGTGTTTGCCCAGACTGCGCTCCTTACTCCACCGAAGAAAACGTAAAACAAGACGACCGTGGAAACGACTAGACCGCTCAGCCAACCCGGGACTCCTCCGGAAAGGGGGTGAGTGATGCTCTTGCCATTTGGCAAAACCTTGTCGGGCAATCCGAAAGTGTCCGGAAACATGCCGGAAGTTATCGGTTGCACAACCTTCATTACGGAGATGAGGCCAACTAAAAGATAAGGAATGATAAGCAGGACAAGAATGGGGAAAAGAAGGTAACCAAGCTGCTTTGAATCAAACCGGTCACGGAAAAATTGGATTTGCGTGACGTAGCCATATTTTTTGCCGAAAGACCAGAGCTTGATTCCAATGGCGAAAAAGACAGCCGAGTGAAGCAGGCCACTCCAAGATGCCATCAATCCATAAGTTCCAATTCCCTGTGAAAAGGCCTTACCCGAAGAGCCAACCAAGGCAAAACCCGTCATGGTGGTCCCAAAGACGCTCATCAAAAGCATGAATGGCCCGATCGATTGGCTTGCTACGAAATAGTCCTTGCTCGTACCCCGGAAAAAACGGCTGCTCAATATACCCAGAGCCAGTAATAGTCCCATGTACACCATCAAGACGTAAAGAGGTGTACGGGTCACCGGTTCACCCGCGGAAGCAAGAAAAATGATATCGTTCATGTCGAGGAAGGGTTTTCGCCAGGTACGCCGTCTTCGTCAGCCCATTGTTCTAGTTTCTCGGGCCAAGACCGAAAACAGGCAAAAGCCCATAGGCCGGAACAAGCTACCGAAAAGAGAGCATGATAAGCCAATCCCATGGGAAGAAAGCCAAGAACCAGCGAGTCGTCCGACCAGAACCAAAAGTCCTGATGAGCGAAGAAGAGGAGAAGGAAGAATACCCAAACCAATTTGCTTCCGGAAGAAGAATGAGAGTCGATCATGACTATTTGCCAATGGCGTAAAGGTGGGTCTGGGTCGCGACATAAAGTATTCCGTTTACAAAAACCGGTGAACTATATACCGGCGCACCCATTCCGACCGTCTGAACATTCGGTTTTTTCTTTCCATGGTCCAAGATCAAAAGATCGCCGTCTTCGTTCCCCAAAAGAAGTTTTCCGTCCGCCACCAGCGATGAACCCCAAATTCGGCTAAAAGAATCGTGAGTCCAGTAAACCTTTCCCGTTTGGGCATCCAAGCAATGAACGATGCCGGCATATTCAGCCAAATAAACCAAGTCATCGGCTACCGATACAGTGGAAATTGTCCTACCGATATCGGTGTTCTTCCAAATAACTTTTCCGGTCTTGGCATCAATGCAGGACAGGCGCCCCACCCCGTCTCCATGCTCCGGGTCCTGCCCGACAGCGCAATACACCTTGCCGTCGTATAGTACGGGCGTACCAATAAGCTCACTGGGGCCAGGGGGAGTGGCGTAAGGGATCTTTTTGCCATTCTTGTCCTTGCGGTAATGCGGCTCATTGCAATCGATCTTCCACAGAGGGTTGAACAAGTCATAACCATCGGCATCCTTTTCGGTCTTCGTCGAGTAGCCATAACAAAAGCCATCCGTGCCTCCCCAAATGAGCATTTCCTTACCCTCGACCTTTCCATAAGTAAGCGATGACCAAGCGGCGTGAAGAGAACTCGCGCTTGCACCGGATCCATCTTCGCCCATCAGTTCTCCGGTATTTTTGTTAAGCGCGATCCAGCTTGGAGAAAGGGGACTTGGAATATTGGTGTGTGACCAATCCACTCCATTGGAGGTCGCCACGTACACCACGTCCCCAACGATAACAGCCGATGAACTGGTTACGTTGTGGGGAAAAACTCCTAGTTGATCCCTCATGTCATACATCCAAATTATATCGGCATCCGTTTTCTCGTTCAGTTCGTCCTGCTTGCCCTTTGGACGGACGTAGTTGGCTTCGTCCTTGAATGGTCCGGCGTTGCCATCCGCCAATCCATTGATGTCCAAGCAAACGACTTCACAACGATTGGTTACAACGTAAACTTTATCACCATCAATGGCAGCCGAAGAGCAAACTCCTATATATTCCCAATCGCTGACCTTGCCGGCCCCAAGTTTTGGAATTACAAGTTGCCAAAGAAGATCACCGGTTTTCTCGTCCAGACACATGACCACGCCCCGGTCACCCTTTTTGCCAGGATCCCTTGGAGATTCGTTGTTTGTCCCGACAAAGACTTTCCCCTGCCCGACCGTTACGTTTCCGTAAGCCTGCGAACCTAGTTTGGCTACCCACTTGACGTTCTTCGTAGTCTTCATGTCGACCACCTCGTCATCGCTCATTTCGCCAGGATTGAAGTCTGTGATCAAGCCGGTTTCCGAGGATACCATGTTACGGCTACCGTCACCTCCCCACACGGGCCAATCGGCACCCTTTGTGATAGGGGCGAACAAAGTGAAAAGTAGAGAGAAAAAGCAGACTTTTGGAATTGGTTTTCTTGAGTTTTTCATAGGAATAAAGGGTCGTTATTTATTGTAATTGATCGAAACATTGTCGAAGAAGACCTTCTTCTTACTCTGAGGAGACATTGCATAAATACCAGGAGCGCCGTTGCGGTGGGGCATTGCATGAGGCACCTCGATGGTCCAAGTGGGTGGTTCCGGCGAACCTTTCTCCCAAGTCTTGGCCCGGATCATTCCGGTACCATCGGCCAAAAGATCGACCCGTGTCTTCAGCCTATACCAGACATTAGTCTTAACCGAAAAAGGAACCGAATGCCTGAACCTGTCGTAATTGGAAAAAACCTCCAACTTCTGACCGTTTCCAATGAGAGCGAAGACATACCTTTGATTGATTAGTCCGATATTGGACTTGGTCCTTCGATCTCCGTCGGTCATGACGTCCGCTTCCATCGTGTATTCGCTCATGTCCTTGTGCCCAACGAAGTTAATCGCCCGCTGGAAGAGAACACGGTCCAACGTGTTCCCAGCCAAATAATTGTCTCCTGATTTTTGTATCTGCCAACGCATTCTTGCCCCAAGCCATGCCAACGGCGGGTAAGAGAAAGCAATATCGTCGGAACTCGTGTTCTTGAGATCGAAGCCCTGTTCGAAGGTAACCTCGTAAGGCAAATCCTGCAGGATGCGCCCTCGGGTAACTCCGTGTACGCCTCCTTTCGACACACGAAGGGCACCAGCCGAAAGCTTGGCTCCCATATCGGCTACGAGCAAACCGTTTTCATCGATTTCAGCATCGACCATGGATTGAACTTTTGCCGTCGGCGGAATCCATTTTTCCCAAGCCATTCCTTCTTTGACTTCCTCGATTCTCCTACCCGTACGATCAAGGGCATAAACTTTGAATTCCTGACTGGTTCCGGATTTAAGGGCAAATTCCGCAGGTATCACTTGGAGGGAAACTGCCGGTCCCGTTCCTTGTGGCTCCTCCAAGGGTTGGGCCACGAAAGCAGGTGCCGGCATAGCCGAACCAAAGCAATAAAGTCGTTTTTTGGTTTGGACGAAAACTCGGCCGTGGGCGGTCGATGGAGCCGCCAAACATGCCCCGTCAAGAAGAGTCTTACTCAGTATTGTTCCCGAATCCCCTTCATCCGAGACAACCGATATTCGGCCGTCGAACATCGGAACGAAAAGTTTTCCATCAGCCCAAAGAGGGGATGCGTGAACTTGGTCGGGAGCAAGTTTAAGGACCCAAATGTCCTCTCCTGTTTCCGCGTCGACACAAACTAGTTCGCCTCTTTTGATCGTAGTATACAATCGGCCGTTCCGATAGACTGGTGTGCTGGTGAAAGCTTCCATGGAATTATTTCTCCATACCTCGTATTCCTTTCCAAGAAGTTGGATCTCCTCCCCAACCTCGGGGAGGGTTTCGGGTTTGCGAATGGCAACCATTCGACCAATGACGGATGAGTCGACGTTTTCTTTTCCGTGAATCGCAACAACGGTATTCTTGTGTAGTACGACTCCAGAGTTAACTCCACCATATGACATCTGAAAGCGCCAAAGAGGCTGACCCGTACGAGCATCGATGCAAACCACGTGTCCGCAACCCGTTCCGCTGTAGAAGACTCGGCGGCCATCCGGCGTATCCTCGAAAACCAAGGGGGCGAAGGAACTGTCTTTCGGAGTGATTCCGGGAGTGGAAGACCAAACTAGATCTCCGTTGGTCTTGTCAAAAGCGTAGAACCTGTCGCGGGCCGGCCCTTGTTTTCCCCAATTCGCTGTGATGGCGTGAATGATGACCAAGTTGCCGTCCACGCAAGGTCCCCCCGTACGCCCGTTGGGGAAAGTCAGCCTTGCGAATTCCTCCATCAAAGATCTTTCCCACAACTTGTTGCCGTCCGAGTCGTACCCTATGAGCAGACCCGGGCTAGTTTGGAAATAAACATTGCCGGTTGCAGGATCCACGCAAGCCGCACCAACGCCGTAACGGTTGTAGACGATGTCGCTGACGAAATCACTGTGCCTGCGATTCCACAAAACCTTTCCTGATGTCGCATCAAAGCAAACCAGAGCTTCCTGTAGATCGTCTTCGACACCGTAGTAACCAAATTGGTAAGCCCTGCCTCCGGCAATAACGGGGACTCCTCCACCCTGAATTTCGTGGGTCCACAAAAGGGATTTGTTCAAATCCTGCGGCAAACCGGTTTGATCGGAAACCCCGGTACCGTCCGATCCTCTCCAGTAGAGCCAATCGGAATGAACGATCTTGGCTTCCGGGTCGGTGGCGGCGAGAGCGGCGGTGGAGTTGCCTGAAGCGGCGGGTTCATGTTGATGTAAACAGCCGGTCACACAAAAAAACAAGGAAATGAGCAGATACGGAAATCTATCGATCATGGCAGATAAAAGTGAGGGGTTGAATTGTAACAAAATTTCAATTAGTACTTGTATGTACTATTTGTCAAACTTCGATCGTAACCGCATCCTGTTTTTTTAATGAATCCCAAAGAAAGCCAAGACCTCCAATTGCCTCCCTTGCTTCGAAAATGCTGGATGAAACTGAACGCCATTTTTCAAAAAAGAGTGGGTGGTATTGGCCTGACGCCCGACCAATACATTGCTCTGCGGTGGCTAAACGAACTTCCTGCTGGTACCGTTTATCAGTTTACCCTGAAAAACCTAATGTTCACGGACCCAAACAACATCGCAGGGCTGATGTCGAGGATGGACAAAATGGGCCTTGTGAAAAGAAGGGTCGATGCACTCGACCGTAGAAAAAAACTTATCTATTGTACGCCGAAAGGTAAGGACTTGTTCGACCGGGCGAAAAAGGTTGCCGATCGGCTTGAAGAAGAAACGCTGTCCGTGCTTTCACCAAAAGAAAAAGAAGAATTTCTGGGATTGTTGGGTCAGGTCAATCGGCACCTTCACCCTGAATGACGGCCGACTGAATGCCCATTTTCAGGCAAACCCATTTTCCCTGACTACTTCGACAGTGCATTCTGCCGTTGGCATAAGTCGGGGGGGTCCAGTTTTCCTTACCAGAAAGGATTTGAAATCGGGCTAACTCCCGAAAGTTGTAATGATTAGCTTCGGCGAGGGTGAGCTCTCCCCTATCGCTGAGGATAACCAATCTGTTTTCGACAAGAAGAACCGTACCTAGTCCAAAACCTTTTTTTTCCCATCTTTTTTTGCCTTTCTTTATTTCAAGGCAAAACAGCCTCGCTTGGTCCTCACGGCCTCCGGCCTGACCTTCGATTCCGTAGGCATAATCTCCCGAACTGACCAAACTTGCCATTTGGCAGGAAAAAGAGGAGGATTCCCACAATGCCCGGGGCCGGCGCCTTTCCAGGTCAACCAAGGCCGAACCTTTGCCGTAGGCACTGGAAACCAGAACGGAAGGACCCAAGTCTATGGGTTGAGTCGCATTGATTCCATAGCGGGTCTTGTGTTGATATTTCTTTAACTCCGCACCGTCGGACAAACGATGCGAAACAAGTCCGAATCCATTGAACACCAGAATTTCTTCTTTGCCGTAAGTACGCAACATGGGTGAAGAGTAGGCTGCCTCATCAGAACCGGCTCGCCATCTTTCTTCACCGCTTTTGGCATCCAAGGCGACCAAGGAGCCTTTTTCCGAACCAGTTTGGAAAATGACCATGCCAGCTACACACAAAGGAGATCCAGAAAAACCCCAATCAGGTCGCCTGCCCTGAAAGTCCTTCACGAGGTTTTTGGTCCAAAGAATTTTTCCGTTTGCCGCATCAAGAGCATAAAAATCACCCTCATGACTATTCAGGTATAAAATCCCATCGCTTATTGCGGGTGTACTACGGCTCCCTCCTTGAAAATACTTGGGTGCTTTCTCGCAGGGGTATTGATGGGTCCAAAGGAGTTTTCCAGTTTCTGCATCGACGCAAAAAAGGGTGTTTTTTCCGCTTGAATAACCTTGAGTATAAGCCTTTCCCTTCACCTCCACTACCGCGGAATAGCCCAAACCGACATCCATGGACCATAACCGTTCAGGTTCTTCATCTCCCCAATCCGCTCGGAGGCCCTTTTCCAGAGATACCTGATTTCGGTCAGGACCTCCAAAAGCAGGCCAATCATCAGCCAATGAACTAATTGAGGAAAAGAGAGAGAAGAAAGATAAAAGTAACTTGGTTTTCATCCCCGGAATCTTTCTCTTGGCGCGACGGGGTGTCAACGCAAAGGGAAGAAGCAGGTTGGTTACAAGCGAATGGACTTCTGCTCGTTTAAGACGAGCCCCAAATTAAGTTGATCCGCGTAGAGACCTGCCATGTCAGGAATTAGGGCATTCGTACCTTCCCGGCGAGCATTGAGAGCAACAATCAAAAAGTCCGTTCCTTGAGGAATCTCGTATTCACTGTTTAACTCCTCCCAAGTGATTGGATTGAGGTCGCCAGTAAGACTGGTTTCTTGATGGCCAATGGAGCGATTTGTTTGGCCGTTTTCCGATTTTATTGCGTGGACGGTAAGGGAAAACTCAGTTGCCTCCCGTACGATGCCAAGACTTTGATTGAAGAAAACGCTTGTGTTCAGCCGGACGGTGGAAACTCCTTGATCAGCAATCACTCCACGAAGGTCAAGAACCCGAACCGTGTCGGAAATTTCGGCTGATTGAGCCGGGACGTCGATTCCAAGTTTCGAAAGCTTGATCATCCGGTCACCCTCCAAGGGCAAAATGCCCTGCTCGGCCGGAACGCTCAAATGCTCCTCTCTGTTCCAAACGACCACGTCATCTCGGATCTCCACTATACCTCCCTCGCCAAACCTCTTGTTTTCCTCAAGAATGGCAATGCCGACACGAGCCTCGCTCCTCGCGTCGATCGAACGAATAAAAGGCCCGTCTCCTCCAACCTCCAAGCCAAATTTTGTAGATAGGGAAGCAACGGAAGTAAGTGGTTGCTCGGGGGTTTGAATGTATTCCGGATTAACCGCAGGCTTTCCAGATAGGGTGGCGGGGGTATCGGCAACGACTTCTCGAGCGGGTGATGGCGTGCTTTTCTTCCAATGCCAAACGCCGAACATCGCAAGGATTGCGGCAGCAAAGGACGCGACCATAGGTACTTTAGGAAACAAAACAGTCTTGGACTCGCTTGGTTCGAATTCAAGAACATCACTTGTCTCCCAATGGAGCAAGGAATCCTGAATCACCAACTCGGCATACCTTGATCTCGCTACGGCACTGGAGCTCAAAAGCGCGGATAGTCTATCCATGTCTTTTTGTTCATGAAGACCGTCCAAGACACGGATTGTAAGTATTTCTACTTCCTTTAATGATACGTCGATTGCATTCATGGGATATGGGATTGTATGAGCTATTAGCGCAAATCGGCTTTTTCTTACCAAAAAAAATAATTTTTGGTCGAAAAATTAATCAAAGATCGTTTTCAGCTTCCACCAATGGCATTTTTCTACGGACACAATCACTTAAGTTGATTCTTATTCTATGTAAAGTTGCCGATATGGAACCCAAAGGTCTTCCTACCTTTTTTGCAATTTCCTTGAGTTGGCTATTCTCCCTGAATCGGAGGAGGGCTATGCGCTTCATATGGTCGGGCAACAACTCATAGCACAATTGCAGTGCTTTTTGGCTTAAGGCTATTTGGTTGTTGTCTAATTCTTCGGCCGCCAAGGCTTCGATAATCTCAGTGCTGAACTGAAGACGGCTTCTCTTGGACTTGGTTATGTGAGCCATCACCTGATATCGGGCAATTTGAAAAGCCCACCCTTGAAAATGGCCCATGGGATCGTATTCGCCGGCCTTCGTGCACAATATTAGGTTCGTTTCCTGCAAAACGTCTTCGGCATCCGTGCGGTTGGGAAGCAAAGTTAGGATATAGGCATAAAGAGAGCGTTGCAACGCGGTCAGCTTGCGGGAAAAGTCGAATGGAACCAAGTCGTCGGACACTCACTTCCATAGAAAGTCTTTATGATCTCGTTGTCAACCTTTCGGAAATTAAAAACCTAGTCACTTTCGACCATTCTAGGTGGTATAAAAGCCCCTCTGGAAATCCTAATGGCTAATGTGTTGCCTTTGTGGAATTAATTATTTTTCATCTTCGAATGCAACCATGGCATTGCGTGCTGCTTATCGTACTCACCCTTTCCCTTTTTTTTTACGGAGTATATTATCAGGAAATAAAGGAGGAAAGCCAAGCACCCCTAACCCTGAGTTACGAAGATGACTTTTCCGAACCTGATCCCGAGGTCCCGAAAGGTTCCGAAGTTCCAGATAAAGAAAGTGCCCTCGAAAAACTCGCTGAATCCAATAACTGGGCAGAGCATCGAGTTTTGTTGGTTGTTGAAAATGGCACCCCGAACCTGACCTCGCTTCATTCCGATGCTCTCGAAAGTCCCGATTTCCTTTTGCAGTTGACTGCCTTGCTTTCGCAAAATCCCACAGCCAAGGAGATGATCCTGAGCCCCTTTCAGAGCAACGCGTTCAAGCAAAACGAAAGTCAAATCATTCGGGCTCTTTTTTCCACCCGAAAATCAGACCGGAGGCGAGACGGAATTTATTTGGTATGCCGTGGACATTCCATCAAAAGTTCACGACTATTGACGAATACCGTAATGCAAGCCTACAGGCTCGCAACCTTGGAAGAAAGCTTGGAGCGTCCGCTCATTTTTCGATTTCAAAAGTACCGGCAGAAGATCGGGGTATTGGAGCAACGCAAGCTCGAGCTCGTCGAGCAAATCCAACAAAGCGCATCTATCGCAAAGGGAGCCAACATCGAAGAAATTGCACTACAAAGTGAACTCATTGAGACTTCCAAGGAACTTGCCATGCTCAACGAAACACTAAGCCGGATCGACTCAATACACAAAAAGGACCCCAGCCCCCTAGCCCTCCTTGAAGTCGAAAGGATCGCGAAATACCAAAATCTTCCCGAATTAATAGCTATGACCAGTCAATTAAGAAAGATCTTGGGCAATCAGGATACGGATTCGTTTGTCAGGAAGGAGGTCTCTCGAAACCTTGACTCGACTATGAGCAAAATCGTTCGAGAAATTGCCGGTGCTATCACCCAGCTAAAATCCGAAACAAAAGAGGGACTCAAAAGAAAGGAAGTTTTGGAAGAAAGAATGATCGAAATGCGGGCAAGCGAGGACAGTTACGTCAAGTCAAGTCCCAAGTACTCTCTCCTCGAAAGACTAAATGAGGAAATTAGGAGCCAAAAAGAAATTTATCAGAGTAATTTCTCAGAATGGAAGCGTGCGAAAAATACTTTTCGTTTTGAAGAAATTGAGATCTTAAAACAAGAGAAGTAAGCAGAACCTCTTGCAAGCCATTGGATTTCTTCGAATCTACTTGGAGTATCTCCAGACTCCTTTAGTTTGCTTCTTCCACTTCAATGAACAAAAAAGCCAACATGAAGACCGCACTGGGGCTAAGCTCTTTCTTTTTGCCGAGTCTTCCTTTTATCCATATTTTCAAAGGCTACACCCGATCAAATTGGGCGGGAGATTGGCGGGCTTCCGTAAACGTCGCTCTTTTGGCCATTCCGCAGGGGATGGCCTATGCTCTTGTCGCTGGACTACCCATTCAATACGGGCTTCTTGGATCTGCCTTTGCCGCCATCTTCGGTGGCCTACTTGGTAAAGGTCGCTTTATTACTCTCGGCCCGACTAATGCGACGGCGGTTTTGCTCTTTGGCGTTTTCGCGGGTTTGGGAATGATCAATCAAAATGGCATGGGTTCGGAATCAGCTCTACTGATTCTACCCTGGATTTTGTGTTTCTCCGGCTTGTTTCTTCTTCTCGCCTCCTTTCTGCGCATTTCATACATGGTTCAGTTCGTTTCTCGAACGGTTATTACGGCCTACGTAACGGCAGCCGCTTTCCTGATCATTGCCAACCAATCAAAACATCTGCTCGGTCTGGGCGGAAAAGGACAGGAAACCTCATCCACCTTTTGGGGAATTCTTCACAATACCTTCTCTCAACTAGGTCAAGCATCCGAACCAGCCCTTTGGTTAAGTCTGTTTACGGCCAGTGCCTTTCTTGTTCTCCAACGCACCCTGAAAGCCGTTCCCAACGTCGCCCTTACCTTGGTGCTTTCTTCCTTGGTTGGAATGTTGTTCGAGCATTTCGGGTGGAAAGTATTTTATCTCGATTCCTTCGAATCCAGTCGTACTTTTCTTACTGTTCCGGAACCTGAGACTTTTGGTATGCATTGGGAAACAATTCTTTGGTCGGCTTCGGCCGTATCCCTTCTTTGTTTGCTGGAAGGTCTTTCGATTGGCAAATCATTGGCCGCCCGTGCGGGTGAAAGGGTCGACAGCAATCAGGAAACTTTTTCCATTGGAATCGCAAACGCCGGTTGCGCCTTTTTGTCCGGCATGCCCGCTTCCGGTTCGCTGACCAGGTCATCCCTCAACGTCCAATCCGGGGCAAGGACGGGTGTATCCAACTTGATGGCGGGAGCATTGATCTTGGGTGGATATTTCTTACTCGGTGACTTGGTGGCCCTGGTTCCTTTGCCTTCCCTCGCAACGCTTGTTATTTTCATCGGAGCATCCCTAGTAAAAGCAAGGCAAATCAAAACGGTTTCACAGGCAACCAGGTCCGATGGCATCGTCTTTGTCGTTACTTTGGGCGTCGGACTCTTGATCTCTCTTCAAATGGCAATCTTCGTGGGGGTCATCACGTCCATTCTTCTTTTTCTGAGGAAGGTAGCGGAGCCCGAGATGGTTGAGCATGGCTACAACGAAGATGGGGAATTAACGGAATTTTCGGAGAAAACGAAACGCGCGGAACCCGAAGTTTCCATCGTTCACGTCGAAGGGGAGTTGTTCTTCGCGGCAGCCGATCTTTTCTACGAACAGATCAGACGGGTCGGCGAAGACCAAAACCTAAGAGTATTGGTTCTGAAGCTTCTTCATGCCCACCACTTGGATGCGACTTCGGTCTTGGCTCTGGAAGAGCTTCTGGACTACTTGAAGGAAAAAAACTGCCATGTCCTCCTTTGCGAAGTTCGTAAGGACGCCCTCAGAATATTGCGGAATTCCGGAGTTCTCTCCCGAATAAACCGTAAAAACGTCTTTCCCCATACTGCGACCAACCCCACCCTTTCGACTGCCAAAGCCATCAAGCGCTCCAAGTACCTCATTTCGGGAGAGCGGGCAAAGGTTACAATCTACGCCGACCGCAAAAAAAGCTAGACCCAAGAGGGATTCTCGCTCGGTTTACCTGCGAGTTCTATTCGATCGGCAGGATTGCGTGTTTGGGAGCGACCGACCGATCCACGGCGTTCAGATTCCGTAAAAGTCGCATGTTCTTTCAAAGGTCCGTTCGGCAAGATAATCCTCCGGAACTTCGAATAGTTGGGACGCAAATTGACCAAGATGCTTAAGAAAGGCCGGTTCGTTGATTTTGCCTCTTATGGGTTCCGGAGCCAGGTATGGACTATCTGTTTCAATCATCAGGTTTTCCAAACCTTGACGAAGGGCCGCTTTCCTTAGGTTGTCGTTTTTACGGAAAGTCAGAATCCCCGTAAAAGATGCCAGAGCACCACGCTCCATTAGCTTCTCCACTTGACTTATTCCCTCCGAAAAACAGTGGAAAACGATCTTATTCCATCTTATTCCGGATTTTTCGATCAGGACAAGGCAGTCCTCAAA
>PBMI01000016.1 GCA_002722545.1 Opitutia bacterium
CGAAAAAACCGAATATGCTCGAGCAATCCAGGAGGACGTCCGCTGGCTCGGTTTCGATTGGGAAGAGCGCTTCTTTCATGCGTCGGATTACTTTCAGCAGCTCTATGATTGGGCGAAAAAGCTTATCCAAGATGGCAAAGCATTCGTTTGCGACCTGAGCTTCGAGGAGATGAAAGAGTTGCGCGGCAACCTGACCGAACCAGGAAAAGAGAGCCCTTACCGAAAACGTTCTATCGAGGAAAACTTGGAATTGTTTCAAAAAATGAAAGAAGGAGACTTCCCCGAGGGCTCGAAAACCCTGCGGGCCAAGATAGACGTGACCTCACCCAACCTGAACCTCAGGGACCCTGTAATTTATCGTATTTTGCACAAAGAACACCCCAAGACGGGCAATCAATGGAAGATTTATCCGTCTTATGATTTTGCTCACGGACAGTCGGATTCAATCGAAGGAATAACCCACTCCCTTTGTACACTTGAATTCGAGCATCATCGTCCGCTTTATGATTGGTTTTGCGAAAACCTGGGCATTCACCACCCTCAACAGATTGAATTCGCCCGACTGAACATGACTTATGTCGTGATGAGCAAACGCAAAATGCTTCGCTTGGTCGATGAAGGACACGTGGACGGTTGGGACGACCCGAGGATGGCTACTTTGCAGGGAATGAGAAGACGGGGCTACACCCCGGAAGCCATTCGCGAATTCTCTGAGCGAGTAGGTTTGGCCAAACGGGAAAACATGATCGAGGTTGAACTCCTCGAGCATTGCTTGCGGGCGGACCTCAACAAACGAGCAGTCCGTAGATTGGGTGTACTCAATCCCCTCAAGGTGGTGATAGAGAATTACCCCGAGGGACAAACGGAGGAAGTGGATGCGGTCAACAATCCCGAAGATCCTGAAACCGGAACAAGGAAAGTGTCTTTCTCTCGAGAAATCTTCATAGACCAAAACGATTTCATGGAAGACCCTCCCAAGAAATACTTTCGCCTGTCCCCTGGAAAAGAAGTCCGATTGAAATACGCTTATTATGTGACCTGCAAAGAGATCATCAAGGACGAGAACGGACAAATCGTTGAGTTGATCTGCACCTACGATCCCGAGAGTCGAGGCGGGGATTCGCCCGATGGAAGAAAGGTCAAAGGCACGATTCAATGGGTCGATGCCGCAACGGCGGTTAAAAGCGAGGTGAGGCTGTACGACCGCCTCTTTCTCGACCCGAATCCCGAGGAGACTGTGGATGGAGGTGATTTCACCGACAACCTGAATCCCGAATCCTTGCAAATCAACGGCAACGCTTTGGTCGAATTCAGTATACTCGAATTCCCACCCGGAGTCCCCTACCAACTCGAGCGTATCGGCTATTTCTGCACTGACCCTGACTCGATAAAGGGAGCCCAATTGATCATCAACCGAAGCGTCGCCATGCGAGACAGTTGGGCAAAAAAAAACAAACAAAATAAATGAAACCACTTGATTCAAGCATGATTCATGCTTGCCAACAGCTTTTATTTTGAGATCATGGAATTACTCCCCTGTCCTTAAAACCCAAAACCCAGTCTAATAAATTATGAGCAGTCAAGAGTCACAACCTGATATGAAATTATTCTGGGGGTGCTTCATCGCCCTCATTACAACCGCCTTTGCGTTTATTACGAGAGTCTTCCTCGTTAACGACCCCTCCTTTTGGCCAAGCACCTTTGGCTTGGATTCAGTGCAAGCCCAAGAACTCTTTGGTGCAGGCATATGGCCATTCGCCATCAGCATAATTGTATTCAGCCTCATTATTGACAACATCGGCTATCGGGCAGCCATGATTTTCAGTTTTGTTTGTTATGCCCTTTATGCAGTATTGGCCTTTATGGCCTATGGCGTGGTTATGGCCGAAGGTCTCTCAGGTGCAGCGCTCGAGGAAGCCCAATCCGAAGCCTACAACTTACTTTACCTTGGCTCCGTGATTTTGGGTCTTGGAAACGGTACCGTGGAAGCTTTCATCAATCCGGTGGTTGCCACCATGTTCAAGAAAGACAAGACCAAGTGGCTCAACATCCTTCATGCGGGATGGCCAGGCGGACTTGTTATCGGTGGCGTTCTGACAATCATGCTCAATGAACAGACCAAGGAGGACTGGAGAATTCTTATTTACCTCATCGCAATCCCTTCAGTTATATACCTTGCCATGCTTTTTAAAGCCCGCTTTCCAGTCAACGAACGCGTTGAAGCCGGAACTAGCTTCAGGGAGATGCTTGCCGAATTCGGTGCCATTGGGGCTCTTATTGCCGGGTATTTGATCTTCAGGCAACTCGGTATGGTTTTCGAATGGACGGACATTGTCGTCTACGGTTTGACCGCAGTCGCAACCGTAGGATACGGACTTTACTGTAAGTCACTTGGAAGACCCATTTTGATTTTCATGTGCATCATCATGATCCCTTTGGCCACAACCGAACTTGGAACCGACGCAGCCATTACAGGTCTCATGGCCGAGCCTATGTTAGCGGAAGGTCACAATCCTCTTTGGGTTCTCATTTATACCTCTGCCATCATGATGGTTTTGCGCTTTTGGTTTGCAGGCCCGATCGTCAACAAACTCGGTCCATTGGGTTTGCTTGCCACTTCGGCTGTTCTTGCCATCGCAGGTCTCTTCTTACTAAGCACCGCAACCGGACTGGTTATGGTTTTCGCCTGTGCAACTTTGTACGGATTCGGGAAGACTTTCTTTTGGCCTACGACCTTGGGCGTTGTATCCGAGCAATGCCCCAAGGGTGGTGCTCTCACCTTGAACGCCATTGCCGGGATTGGCATGCTCGCCGTTGGAATACTAGGTGGTCCGGTGATCGGGAAAATGACCGAGGACTCTATCAAGGCATCAGTTGAAGAATCTACTTCGGCAGAAACTTACGAATCGATCTCCACGGAAAGCACTTACTTCCTAGGCGATTACACTGCTGTTGAAGGTGAAAAGATAAGTTCGCTTTCAACCGAAGACCAAGTGTCCGTGAACGAAAGCATAAAAAAAGGCAAGCAAGGGTCTTTGGCAAGAGTTGCTCTTTTTCCATTATTCATGTTGCTTTGCTATGTTGCCTTGATCCTGCACTTCAAAAACAAGGGCGGTTATAAACCTGTTGAGATCTAACACATAAATATCCTTTAAAAAGAATCCAATTCAAAAGATCCATATCCTCCCGGGTATGGATTTTTTGATGAAGGACTTCACTCTAATAACCAAACCAAAACTCCTACGATATCAATCATGGCTAAGAAAAAACCCCTGCGAATCGGATTAATCGGATACGGCTTCATGGGCCGTACTCACTCCAACGCATTCCGCAAAGTACCGAATTTCTTCGACTTAAAGTACGAACCACAATTGGCCGCTGTTTGCGCCCGTAACAGGGACCGGGCGGAAGCCTTTGCCGACCAATGGGGCTATGAGTCAGTCGAGACCGACTGGAAGAAGCTTATCGCCCGTGACGATATCGACGTCATCGATATCGCAGCCCCCAACAATGTCCACCATGATATCGCAATAGCAGCAGCCCAAGCAGGAAAGGCGATACTTTGCGAAAAACCCCTGGCATTGGACTGCAAGGAAGGTGAAGCCATGGTCAAGGCCGTTGAAAAGGCCGGTGTCCCCAACATGGTTTGGTACAACTACCGCAGGGTTCCGGCGGTTACCTTGGCCAAAGAGATGATCGACGAGGGCCGCCTCGGAAAAATTTATCACTACCGTGCAAACTTTCTTCAAGACTGGACGATCAATTCCGATCTCCCACAAGGCGGAGAAGGACTTTGGAGGCTGGACGCCAAGGTCGCGGGCAGCGGAGTTACGGGCGACTTGCTTGCTCATTGCATCGATACGGCAATCTGGCTGAACGGACCAATCGTCGAGGTCAGCGCCATGACCGAGACCTTCGTAAAGGAGCGTGTGCACACCAAGACCGGGAAGAAACAAAAGGTTACGATTGATGATGCTTGCGCCTTTTTGGCCAAGTTCGCCAATGGCTCTCTTGCCATTTTCGAATCCACCCGTTACGCCCGCGGTCACAAAGCTTTGTACACCCTTGAGATCAATGGTGCCGACGGATCCTTGGCCTGGGACTTGCATGACTTGCATAGGCTCGAGTACTACGATTACGACAAGGAAGACCCCAAAACCCGTGGATGGAGGTCGATTCACGTTTCCGACAACGGGGGAGAGCACCCCTACATGGACAAATGGTGGGTGCCGGGTCTGAACATCGGTTACGAACACAGCTTTATCAATCAGTTCGCTGATTTTGTAGAAGGATACGGGTCCCGCAAAAAGCGTCCTCTTCGCCCGGACTTTAGGGATGCGTTGGAAACCCAGTATATTTGCGAAGCCGTTCTTGACTCCGGTAAATCCGGACGATGGAAAAAGGTAGGTAAAATCAAGGCCAAGTAACTGGGCTTCATATTCACTTCAAAAAAAGAGCCTCCTTCGGGTGGCTCTTTCCGTTTTTAAGGAATTGAGTAAAAACGATTCTTTATCCTTGCCCTTTGAGTAGAACGCAAAAAACTAAATCACCATGAAATTCAACCCGTTTTTCTTTTCTTTTTTGTTCGCGCTTTGCAACGCTACAAGCGGTACCGATTGGCCTGGATGGAGAGGCTCCGAGCGAAATGACGTTTCCAAGGAAACTGGATTGCTTCAATCCTGGCCGGAAGGTGGCCCTGAGAAGATATGGATGAACAAATTGGGGGGCTTGGGTTACTCGGGATTCTCCATAACAAACGGAATCCTCT
Organism: Opitutia bacterium; assembly: GCA_002722545.1. Taxonomy (GTDB): domain Bacteria; phylum Verrucomicrobiota; class Verrucomicrobiia; order Opitutales; family Seribacteraceae; genus Seribacter. Next base: position 4,769 of record PBMI01000016.1, read on the forward strand.
ATACAATGGGTGCGTTCGGCGATGAGGAAAGACTGCTCGCATTCGACGCAAATTCGGGAAAGAAAGTCTGGGAACTGAAAACAGGTGATCTCTTGAAAAACAATTGGGGGGATGGTCCAAGAATGACGCCATCGGTCTCCAATGGTCTTGTCTACTCTTTGGGTGGCCGAGGAAACTTGATCTGTGCGAACGCAAAAGACGGCAAGAAGGAATGGAGCGTCCATTTGGTTGAGGATTTGGGCGGGAAAGTGCCGGGATGGGGTTACACCGAATCAGTTCTTATCGATCAAGGAAGGGTCATTTGCACTCCCGGAGGCGAAAAGGGAGCCCTCGCCGCCTTGGATGCGAAAACGGGCAAAGTATTGTGGAGAAGTAAGGCATTTACCGACGGAGCTCAGTACTCCTCCCCTATCGTAATTGAAAACCAGAGTAAACGACAGTACGTACAGTTGGTCATGAAAAACTTGGTTGGTATTGAAGCTACTTCCGGAAAGCTGTTGTGGAAATCAAGTTGGCCGGGGAAGGTAGCCGTTATCCCAACCCCTGTTTATTCCGATAATCATGTCTACGTAAGCTCTGGTTATGGCGTGGGTTGCAAATTGGTAGAACTTGCCGGCTCCTCTCCTGTGGACGTCTATGAAAACAAGGTCATGAAAAACCATCACGGCGGAGTAATCAAATTGGGCGATTATTTGTATGGTTACTCGGATGGGTACGGATGGGTGTGCCAAAACTTCAAAAATGGAGAATTAAAATGGAATGAAAAGAAATCCTTGGGTAAAGGTGCAATCGCTTATGCTGACAATCGTTTCTACTGCTTGGGCGAAGGAGACGGCAGAGTTATCCTCATTGAGGCGACACCCGAAGGTTGGAAAGCCAAGGGCGAATTCACCATTACCCCTCAAACCGAACAAAGAAACCCGAAGGGCAAAGTCTGGACCCATCCGGTTATCTCAAACGGAAAACTTTATCTCAGGGACCAGGAATTGATTTTCTGTTACGATATCAAAAGGTAAACCGTCACTCCCCTACTCTAGTCCAAGTACTTTTTTTCCTTCTTCCGAGATCATCTTCGGGTTCCAAGGGGGGTCCCAAACAATGTCCACGCTTGCCTCCGAGACTTCATCTAAATTCGCAATGCGGGTCTTGGCATCATCAGCTATTACCGGACCCATTCCACAACCCTGTGCGGTAAGAGTCATTTTGACGAAAACTTTGCGCTGCCCCTCGTCTTCTTCGACGCGCAGGTCGTAAACGAGTCCCAGATCGACGATATTCAAGGGGATTTCAGGGTCGTAACAGCCACGAAGGGCATCCCAGAGAAGCTCTTCACCAAAAGGGCCGGAACTTGTTTCTTTTTTCTGTGATCCGAGGATCTCGTCTTTTATTTCCTGACCCAAAGCATCCAATTCAGTTTTGCCGATACGGTACAGACCGTTGAGATCACGGAGGGTAACCGAGCCCCCGAGCGATTGAGCGATGGAATAAGTGGCCCCCTCGGCCAAGGTGACCTCGTCCCCTGCGGGGATAATGGTTGCAAGGCAATTTCTCTGTAACGTTACTTCTTTACTCATTTGATTGGAATGATTTGTTTCGGAATAGTTAGAAACCGAATGAACCCGAGTACCATGGAAGCATCGCATAGGCATGCCTCGGGTCATTGAGATTTCTTAGGTTATATATCAAAATTCGCATGTTATGAATGATCTTTTCAAAAGAAAGGCCGCTCAAACGCGAAGAGGCAATCTTCGTTGAAGAAGCCTTCAGAGCCTCGGTGAAGGCATCAAAAGGACTACCCAGTTGAGGAAATTCGATCACGTCGAAACCTTTCTTTAGCTTTGCCAGCCCAGCTGCATGTCTAATCGACTTTTCAATCCCACCAAACTCGTCGATCAGTCCTATTTTCAAGGCGTCTTCTCCCATCCATACGCGCCCCTGAGCAATGGCGTCGATATCCGCATACTCCATCGATCGACTTTCTGCGACCAATTGGATAAAACGATCATATATCCGGTCAACATAGCCTTGGAGAACCTGTAGTTCGGCTTCGGTTTTGGGTCGCGAAATCGTCATTAAATCGGAAGATTCCTGCGTCTTGACGACATCCCAATGAATACCGAATCGAGCCCCCAAGTCCTTGACGTTAGGGAGAACCCCAAATACTCCGATAGACCCGGTTATGGTTTGTTTTCCCGCAAAGACATAATCACATTCCGTGGAGATCCAATAGCCGCCAGAGGCTGCAACAGCTCCCATGGAGACCACTACCGGCAATCCATCTTTGCGGGCCCTTTTGATTTCAAGCAAAATTGCATCGGAACCGGATACACTTCCCCCGGGGCTGTTTACTCGGATAACCAATGCTTTGTATTGTGAATCAAGCCTGATTTCACGAATCCTGTCGGCAATTTCACTTCCACCGACCGAGAGCCCATCATCGCTCCACCCATCTGTAATCGCCCCCTCCACATAGAGAACCGCGACTTTGGGAACACCATTGTTCATTTTTTCCTCCATGACGGAAGGAGAGCTTGGTCGGGCAAGATAATCGAGGAGCGAAACCTTTGAATATTCGTCGGAATCAGGGTCGAGCTTACCTTGGGACTCCAAGCGATCAAGCATTTCATTTAGGGGGCTTATGAAGTCGACGAAGCCCTTTTCTTTTGCCTGAGCAGGCTCAAACAGATAGTTGGACTTAAGGGTTTCATTGAGATCGGACAGGTCGACCGAGAGCGAACGATTTTCAATAATCGAACTCAAATAATTGCTCCAGCGCAAATCAAGTAACCTACTCACTTGCATGCGATTTTCCTCGCTGAAACCAGAAGAGGTCAGAGGTTCTACGGCACCCTTGAATTCTCCTACCCGCACGACCTGAATGCCCACGCCATACTTATCGAGAGCGTCCCCCAGAAAAGTCCCTTCACTGGCCAAACCATTGAGCAACATCGTGCCGGCAGGATCCATATGCAACTCACTGCAAACCGAATAAACCAGGTAATCGAGTTGGGTGGGACTGTGGCAAAAGCCGATTACGGGTTTTCCACTCAACTTGAACTCTTTGATTCCATCGACCAACTCCCGGATAGCCTCGTATCCACAACCGTAACCCGATGGCAAGAAACCTCCCTCGATGAAGATACCGATTATTTTCTCATCCTCCTTCGCCTTTCGAAGCGAGCGAAGGACTTCAAGTAAATTGAAATGCGGAGGATCGACTTGGTCTGTTAGAGCCTGACGCGTGAGATCCTCCAATCTCATGCTCGCAGGGCGGTCCGTGAGATTCATACTAAGGTCGAGGACGAGAAAGGACCCATTCTCGACTTTTACCTGTTTGTCCGTGAGCAAAGCCGAGAAAAACACGCTCAGTAGAACGATCGAAAACAAGGCGAAAACAATTGTCGATACTGCGGTAACCGCGAGTCGCTTCAAGACGTCTACAAAAAAAGGCTTCATGATTGCTTAAAGTAAAAAAAACTTCTTTTGAAACAAGAGCGAAGAAAAACTTTGCCTCGCGCGAAAAAGAAGGCACTTTTACGTATTTATGCAAGACAAGGACCTTACAGTCGAGAGAAAAGCCCTCAGCGTTAACTTGGATTCATCCAAATATGGGACTTTTGCCGAAATCGGAGCCGGGCAGGAAGTCGCCCGACACTTCTTTCAGGCGGGTGGAGCTGCGGGAACCATAGCCAAAACGATGTCCGCTTACGACATGAAGTTCAGCGACGCCATCTACGGTGAAGCAGGTCGTTACGTATCAAGAAAGCGACTCGTTCAAATGATGTCGCACGAATACGAATTACTTGATCAAAGACTTTCCGAGAACCGCGGTTCGGAAACCTTTTTTTTCGCCTTTGCCAATACGGTTTCCGCACTGAACTATCATAAAACAAACGAATGTCATGGATGGATGGGGATTCGCTTCCAAATCCACCCTCTATCCGAGCATTACGACCTCATCCTTCACGTCCGAATGCTCGATCGCGACAATCAACTCCAACAGGAAGCAATTGGAATGCTGGGGGTAAACTTGCTTTACGGCGCATTCAACTACGCAAATGACCCCGACAAACTCATCGTAAGCCTAGCTGATGGTATTGGCAAAGAACGAATCGAGGTCGACATGATTGAGTTCAATGGCCCTGAGTTCGAATCGATGGACAACCGAATACTCTGCCTGAAGCTCGCCGAAACCGGACTAGCCAATGCCATTATGTTCGATCACTCGGGTCATATCGTTCAACCCGCGGAAAAACTTTACAAAAAGGCATGCTTGGTCGAAAGAGGAAGTTTCCGACCGGTCACGCAAGTAAACCTGGATATGCTCGAAAAGGCAAAGTCTCAGTTTTCGACCCGTGAAGACGTCGACGAAAACCGGATCGAAGCATTCATGGAGTTGACGGTAGGAAACCTGCTCAGCACCGGGGATATTGACTACGATGACTTCATCGCAAGAATCGAAGTCATCAATTCATGCGGGTACGGGGTCTTGGTTTCCAATTATTTTGAATACTATAAGCTTAGCTCTTATCTAAGGCGATACGTAAGTAAACCAATCGGGTTGGTCATGGGATTGAATAACTTGGCAGATATTTTCAAAGAAACCTACTATTCCCAAATGGAAGGCGGCATACTGGAGGCGTTTGGCATTCTTTTCAAAGATAACGTAAAAATCTACGCCTACCCCATCGAATTTTCGAATTTCCAAAGATATGGCGAGCAAATCGGAATAGGAGACAACGTCGAAGTCGAGATCGATCAAGATGGGTTGGTCACGATCGAGAATCTTCTGGTAGCGGACAACTTGCGTAATCTTTACAAATACGTCCGCGAAAACGGATTTCTCGAAACCATTGAGAATTGCGACCGGGAAAACATGCAATTGTTTTCCCGAGACGTATTCGATCGCGTCTGCAAGCGAAGCAAAGAATGGAAAGAAAACCTGCCGAAATGCGTCGTCGAAATGATTGAAAAGAAAAACCTTTGGCGTTCCGCTACAGAATCTTGATTTCGGCTCGCCTCTTTGAATCAATTTGAAAATTTCGTAATGTACCTGACGAATTTTCAAAGAAGCTTGAAGCTCTTGGGTTGCTTATGCTCGAACCCGTGGCGCTTAGTTCCTTATTTCAAATACTCTCTCACCCAAAAAACACCTTTGGAGCTAGGACTGCCTTGGTGGTCTCAATCTGCAATTGAAGAACTGGAGAAGCATCTCGATCATAACCATCGAGTCTTCGAGTGGGGTTCCGGCGGATCTTCGATATTTCTTGCCAAGAGATGCAAGGATCTAACGACAATAGAGCATGACCCGAAGTGGTTCGAACAGGTCGAGAAGATCTTAAAACAGCAAGAGGCAACAAACTCACGGCTACACCTTCGTGAAATCAATCTCGAGAGCGAGGAGGCATTTTTGGGTTCTTCCTATGCAATAGCTCTTCAATCAACCTACGATGTTATAATAATTGACGGAGAAGATCATTTCGGACCGGAATCAAATTGGTCCGCCCGCGAATCCTGCTTTGATCTTGCCGAAAAATGGGTTGGCAAAACCGGAGGACTTATCATTGTAGACGATTCCTGGCGCTACCCTGCTCTTCGCGAAAAGACAAAAGCTCAAAAGATGGTGGTTCACGAGAGTATTGGCCCATGCAGAAAAGGAGTTACGCAAACTGACTTCCACTACTACTGAATTGCAACGCAAGTGTGGCTTTTCACAAAGCCCCCACGAAGGAATCGTCAAAACTGAAAGTCGGCAAAAATCATTCTATGATCGGAGGCAAGAATGGAATGGGGTCCGTCTACGATCTTGGCTGAACCTGCAACTTGCCTCGTGAGCATCTGCGGTGTTGCGAGAATATAATCGAACCTTGAATAACTGTCCGCTTTGCCCCAATGGTGCGTCCACCTATGGCCTCGGGAATCTTCGCAAGGAACCATGGAAGTCAACACGGTATCGTTCACTTGCAAGAACCTACGCAAAGGGGCTGAATTCCGGTGATCATTGAAATCACCCACGACCAAGTAGAGCGGATTGCTTTGCGGGGGATTCGATTTTCTCAGATAATTCCGAATCGCCCGGGCCTCCCTCTCCCTTCGAATCGTTGCTTCGGGGTCATCCTTCCTCTCGGTCCATTTGCTTTTCAGGTGCAGGTTGAAAAGCGTCCATTTGATGCCGTTTGATTCGAAGGTCACCTCAAGTACCCCACGATCGGGAGTTTTACGGCCACCGAAATAAGGAAATTCAAAGTCGCGATGCATCCTAATTGCGCGAAATGGAATTTTCGAGAACAAGGCCAGATGCCTAACCTCTTCCGGATCCCCCGGGGGCATCCATATGGCATGAGGATAAATCGGTCCATTCGTAACGTTTAGATCCATCCAAAGTTCATTGAGGAAAGGTCGTTTCCCTATCTCCTGAAAAGCAACCACGTCGGCATTAACTTCCTTGAGGATCGCTCGTAATGCCCGTTTTTCTTTTTCTGGCTTCGGGTAGTCCCTTTTCCATTTCCCCTCCACAACCCGATCCATGATCAGGTAGTTCTGCAGGTTGAAAGAAGCTACCCGAATTTTCTCTGCAGACAAAGAAAAACAAAGGGCAAACCAAGGAATTACCTTGATCGACCTCAATGAAAGACTAACCCCGACCACGAATGATATTCACGTTTAAACGCTTATTCTTGGGGATGAGCAAACGATCGGAATCAACCTTCCCCTCGCCATAGCTTTCGATGGCCCTGAGTGCACCTTCCGTACGATAAGAAAGGTAGATGCTTTGGAAAGGAAACATCCCACTATATCCTTTGCCCCAATGAAAATGCATTCCCTTGACGTTGGTCGGAGCCAACATGATTTTATGGGAACCGAATGGCTTCCCGTTCAACTCAGCCGACTTGATCGGGTTTGCGGTCCTCCCGTTGTACTCCTTTTTCAAGTCGTCCCACTTTTCAGACATTGGCAGTTTGATGCGCTTTGCTTCCAAAGGATCGACGTAAAGGGCACCCGTTCCTACGATTTCCTTGATCGCCGCCAAGGTCAGACCCTCCTTGGTTGCCTGGGGAGCAATGTTCGGGCTCTGCGCGATGATGGAGAAAACCGTGGGCTGTTCCTCAGTATTGCCTTCTTTCATCTTACCCCAAAAACTGAGCCCGCGGTGGTTGATCTCCATCGTGTACTCGAAAGTCGAACCGTTGTCATAAGTTCCCTTGATCGTCGTTTCCTCGCGATCCAATGAGACTTCAGGAGGGTTATCGAATGAAACCACTTTCCTATACTTGCGAACCCTTCTCTTCCCGTCGTTCTTAAGCCAGTAGACAGCTCGGAAATGGACCTGCAAAGGCCTGTCAGTTGCTCGTTCACCGTCTCCCTCGTTTTTGTTCGAGCCAAACTCCTTCAGCCAAATGTTAACGGTATGTCCGTTGGAACTTAAGGCAACGTCGTATATAGCGCTCTCCAGCACCGTGTTGTACCCCTTCCACTTCCCTTCACCGTAATAGGCAAGTCGTCCGTCCTTGGCAGGAATGATCTTGGGGTCCTTGGGGATCAGCTTCTCCTTGAGTCTACGCAAGCCTTCGCCCAAGGCCTGAGAGGGTTCGTCCAAGCGATTCCAAGGGATTTCATAAGGACGACTCGGGTTTCGAGCCATCACCAAAGTAAGATGAGAATCACTCGCTGCGACAAAACTAGCCTCAATATCGTTGCCGTCCGAACTTTTCCACATGTGCATTGCGTCAAGAGCGTCGGCGGTAAGTGCCGGCATCTTCATCGACTTCCTTTTTTTCGAAGCTAGTGTAGCCGCTTTTTCTTTCTTGGCGTAAATCCCGTGGAGTTTTTGGGCCAAAGCCTGTGAATCAGGAGATAGGCGGGACAAGGGAACCGAACTCTCCCTGCGACCACCCAAAAGGCCAAGATTAACGTCCTCCCCTTCCAATGACATGAATTTGGCTTTGATAATATTTCCATCCGTGCTTTGCCAATTATGCTCCGCGTCCAAGGAAAGTTCACCGTCGATCATGGTAGGCTTGAGGGTCGGGGATGACGGGTTGGGCTGGGGCTTTTCTTTTAGCGGGGATTTAGGAGAGGACAACTTCTTTGCCAGGTTTTGTGATGCAGCATCCAGACTCGCCATTGGAATCGGAACGATTTGCCCGTTCCAGTTCAGGGTGACGGTAGTAGAATCGGACTTGATGAAGATTGCCTGTAATGTTCGCCCTTTAACGTCGGTCCATGGATGCATTTGAGTGGGAGAGGCCGGAGAAGGGGTGGCTTGGGATTGAGCGAGTTTACTAGCCAAGGTCTGGGATGCGGGTGATAGAGTGGCTAATGGAATCGGTACTACTTGGCCGTTCCACCGAATCGTAACGGTCGTTTCGTCCGACTTGATGAAAGTCGCTTGCAACGTTCTACCCTGGGAATCCGTCCAATCGTGAAGGACGTCGGCACCGGCTTGTGCATGTTGCCAAAAAGCAAGGCCAAGAGAGAGGAGAAATATTTTGGAAATTTTCATAATTTGGATTACGACTTGTCTTCTTCGGAACGCTCCCACGACAAGGGAGCCAAAATCTTCTTTTGTTCCCAAGGCTTGAAAACGTCAAAGATTTTCCCAGGATTAAGGATCCCTTTTGGGTCCAAGGCTTTCTTGATGGACTGCATCGCATTCCACTCCGCTTCATTGAATTGCATTCGGACAAACGGCGTTTTAGCCAAACCGACCCCATGTTCGCCACTGATCGCTCCTCCAAGATCCACGACTTTCTTCATCAATTCACGCAATGCGCAAACCGCCCGGTTTGTTTCTTCGGTATCGCTTTCATTGTACATGAAATTGACATGCAAGTTACCATCACCGCAGTGCCCGAAAACACCGATCTTCAACTTTGACTGCTCCCGTAACGAACTGACGAACTCGACAAGCTCGACCTGTTTGTCGAGAGGAACGACGACATCTTCATTTAATTTTGTATCCGCTAGTTTCTTCATCGATGAAGATCCTTGCCGACGAACCTCCCAAAATTCTTCCGCCTCTGATTTAGTTTTGGCCACGGATGATTGAAGGGATACGTCTTCGAGCCAATTTTCGAGAATCACGGAGTCGGCTTCAAGCGAAGCCCCGTCCCCATCCAATTCGATGAGTAACACTGGGTTGGCGCCTAACCCGGGGAAAATTTCTTTACCTGTATATTTCTGCAGGCAGTCAACGGTCCATTGATCAAGAAACTCAATAACGGAGGGTTGCAACCCCATATTCATCAAGGAAACCGGTGCGGTCAGGGCCATTTTCTCGCTCGGACAAGCCGCAATAAAAGTCCGTTGCTCCGGTGGATGAGGAATAAGCCTGAGGGTCGCCTCGGTCACGACCCCCAAAGTCCCCTCGCTTCCGATCCAAAGATCTCGAAGATTGTATCCGGTAGCAAACTTGCGGGTTGCCCTCCCCCAAGTGACGAAATCACCGGATGCAAGATAACCGGAAAGAGAAAGTACGTAATCCCGGGTCACTCCATATTTCACACACCGCAATCCCCCTGCATTGCATGCAATGTTCCCCCCGATCGTGCAAAACTTCTTGGAGGAAGGGTCGGGTGGATAAAAAAGCCCCATATCAGAAGCTTTTTTCTGCAAGTCCGCGACAATTGCACCGGGACCGCAACGGACCAACATATTTTCGGAATCAAGATCGATTGTATCAAGACCGCTTAAATCCAAAACCCAACCCCCACGAATCGGGGTTGCCCCTCCGGTCAAAGAAGAACCTGCTCCTCGAGTGGTCACGGGTGTGGAAAACTCGGATGCGACACGAAGTACTTCTCCTACTTGTTCTGGAACCACAGGCTTGATCACGGCGTCTGATCGCCCCTCGATCTTCAGCCCGTCGAAGGAAGCCGAGGAGAGCTGTTCTTCGTCCAAAACAAGACAGGCACCCAGAATCTCCCGCAGCTTCGCCAAGGAGTCTCCATTTGCTTTTGTCGTCATAGGAAAAAAAACCTCATCATTTCAGCCTATCGTAAAACGGGAATTTTGCTACGTCAAAAGAGTCACCCAAAAGGCTCTACCAAGACAGTCAACTTGCCTTAGTGTCCAAGCTTAGCTTAGTCAAGTTCCTCTCCTTCAACATGTTGACCACGTCAATCACCTTCTCATAGTTCAGCTTTCGGTCCGCCCGGATATGAATCACAGGTTGCTCGCCCTGAGCATTGGCGATTTCGTCCAAGCGGCTCTCCAATTGCTGCATGCTTATGTCGTCCTTGCCCCATTGATAGGAGCCTTCTGCGTCTATGGTGATGAACTTGTCGTCGATTTCCGGAGGAGGTTGCGATGAATCGGAGGCTTGTTCGGGTAAATCTATCCGATTGTACTGCTCGATAACCGGAGTCGTGATCATAAAAATGATGAGAAGACAAAAGGCCAAGTCGATCAAAGGCGTGACGTTCAAGTCGGAAATGACCGCCAGTTTATTCTTCCTTTTGAAATCTCTTGCCATTTTTGAAATTCTCCAGCGGTGACCTCAGGAATCTTTCTCCAGCTCAATTCTGTCCGCCAAATTACTGGCGAAGTTTTCAAGCTTGGTCATAGCCGAGCGAGTCGTGCCAAGCAACCCGTTGTAAAAAAACACGATCGGAATCGCCACGCACAAGGCAGCTACCGTAGTAAGCAAGGCCCCCGAGACGCCTGGAGCCAAATGCTCGATCGTCGCCCCTCCGCTATCCATCGTCCCAAAGGCGTCCATGACCCCCCACACAGTGCCCAGCAAGCCCAGAAAAGGAGCACCTGAGACAATGGTCGCCAACCAATACATTCTAGCCTCGTAGCGGTCTCCCACTTCAGCCAAGGCTCGTTGAATGGCGTTCTCAACGTAATTCATACGCACCTTGCCATCCTGCATACTCCTTCGAGCCGCCTCCATGGCACGGGAACAAATCTTCAGGTAAGGACTGCCTTCGCCAGGGAAAAGAGCGTCATCGTAATCATAGATCGAAGGTAAATCGTTCAGCCTCTTTTCGTCACGGGCATTGTGGCTTATGGCTTTTTTCAACTCTTGATACTTTGTCCACATCAAGGTCATTGCGTAACAGTTCATGACAACCAAAAACGCAATGACGATCTTGCCGGCAATGTTCGAATCCACGAAATACTCAAACAATTTTATCTCGGCCAATCCGAATACCATAGCATTTACGTCAATCATTATTCCTATCCTCCAAAATAATTCCCACTCGATCTTTCTTTCCTTTTTCCCGAGGGAGATCAACGAAAATTTACGCTCCTAAGGTCAAATCTTCAATCGAGCCGATTAAGTTTGCCCATTTTTGGAAAGAAATCTAATCAAAAATTCAGAATGCGCATATCACCTAAAATTACCGATGAGCTAAATGAGAAAGTCTTCAATCCGGCTGGTAAAACATCCGTAGTTGGACTGGATGGATTCGTCGACAAGATCGTCACCCCTGTGGACAAAAGGCACGGCCTCGAGGATAATTTCGACGCCATTGAGACGATTGGAGACCTGGGCTCAAGAATCAGCGCCGCCGCAGGCAAAAGCGCCAACATCGAATTTTACCCGCGATTCGACAAACTTGGAGGAAATGGACCGATCATGGCCAATGCCCTCCTCTCCCTCGGACTCGGAGTACGTTATGTTGGAGCACTGGGACGACCGGTCATCGATCCAGTGTTCAAAGAATTCGCCGAAAAGACCAAGGCCGTTTCCTTGGCCGACCCTGGCATCACGACAGCGGCCGAGTTCAAGGATGGAAAGCTCATGTTCGGAAACATGCGTAGTCTTGGAGAAATCGATTACCAACGTATTTTGGAAGTCTGTGGGGAAGGTGCTTTTGTCGATATGCTGGCAAAAGCCGACGTAGTTTCGATCGTCAATTGGACTATGATCCCCAAGATGACATCGATCTTGGTTGAGATCGTAGATCGAATCATGCCCAACCTTCCTCCTCGTGACACGAGAAACTTCTTTTTTGACCTCACCGACCCAGCCAAACGCTCATCGGAAGACATTCGCGAGGTACTTCAAGTGCTAACCAGATTCCAAGCTCATGCCGAAGTAACCTTGGGTCTCAACTTCAACGAAGCTCTCCAGGCATCCGATACACTAGGATTGAGCAAAGGTGACAGAAGCGAAGAATCCCTCAAGGCCATGGCCACTGACATTCGTCGCAAATTAGAAATTGCTTGTGTCGTAGTTCATCCGGTCGAGTCCGCTGCATGCGCCACCAAGGACGGAGCATGGTGGAGCGAAGGCCCCTACACCGAAAACCCCAAAATCACGACCGGGGCAGGCGATCATTTCAATGCAGGGTTCTCATCCGCCAGGCTTTGCGGTTTCTCTCCGCTTAGCTCCCTTGCCTTGGCTACCTGTACGTCGGGCCATTACGTCCGCACCGCCCAAAGTCCTTCCGCCAACCAAGTTGTCGAACTCCTGAAGAGGTCGGGAGAAAAATCTTAATGAGTCACGAAACAGGAGTATTAATTTCCTTCGAGGGATCGGAGGGGTGTGGAAAATCAACGCAAATCAGGCGGTTGGCAGATCGCCTGGAAGAAATAGACCACAGAGAGGTCGTTGTTACGAGGGAACCAGGAGGAACCGTGATCGGTGAAGATATTCGTCACCTGCTTATGCACGCCGACTCGTCCAAGAATATTTTCCCGGAAACGGAACTTCTCCTCTTTGCCGCGAGCCGAGCGCAGCTAGTTCGAGAAGTCATCATTCCTGCCGTAGAAACTGGAAAAACCGTTCTGTGCGATCGTTTTTTGGATTCCACTACTGTTTACCAAGGGGTTGCTCGCCAAATCGCCGATGATCCGATCACCCAAATCAATTCCTTTGCCGTTGGGGGTGTCATACCCGACCTAACCGTCGTCTTGGACGTTCCCGCCGAAGTTGGCTTGGAGCGCATCAAACACCGCGTCTCCGACATGCCGGACCGTATGGAACAAGAAAACGTCGAGTTTTACGGAAAGGTCCGAAAAGGCTATCTTCACCTTGCCAAAAATCTTCCTGAGAGATTTTTTGTCGTAGACGGTCTAGGTGAAGTAGATGAAATCGAAATTTTAATTTGGAACGAGATTCATTCTCGATTCTTTTCCGAAGACTGAAGAGACTTTCCTTCAGGTGACCGAAACATCATCACCATCTACTCTTGAGAAGCTTGCAAAACGGCTGGATTCGGGGAACCTGCATCACGCGCTGCTTTTTCACGGCAACGATTTGAATGAGTTGGAGATGCAAGCCCGCACCCTTGCCGGCCAAGCACTCCTCATGCCTGACGAATCTCATGAGCACCCCGACCTTTTTCACTTGCGACCCAGTGGCAAGATGAGAATCGTCTCGGTCGACAAAACGCGTGCTATCATCTCCGAATTAAATCGTAGTTCAAACCAAGGTGGAGCAAAAGTCGCTTTATTGCATGAAGCGGATCGAATGAAAAAAGCCGCCGCCAATGCATTCCTCAAAACGCTGGAAGAACCACCCCCGTCGACTTATCTCTTCCTTTTGACGACGAGGCCCTATTCGATCCTTCCCACCATCCTCAGTCGGTGCCTGCAAGTCAGGACAACCGAGCAGAATAAACACCCGACGGATGCCGATTGGGATGAATGGATGAAAGCGTATGCCGAGTGGATCCGCCTTATGCTCGACCGCAATAAATTGATGGGGGATCGAATCACTCCCGTTTTCGCAGCATACGGATTAGCCGAAAGGATGATCGCATTAATCAAACAAAAGGCCGACAAAGAATGCAAATCCAAGCTGAAAGAATTTGCTCGTGACCTCGACGATAAAGAAAAGGATGCCATGGAGGTCGGCATTCGCAAAGGAATTCGTTCCAAATTCCTTAGAGATCTAGCGGACGGAACAAGAAAGATCGCACTAAGCCAACCGGGCGAGTCTTTGAACGTAAACGGAATCAAACTCGCTCGAATCATGGCAAACCTCGAAAGAAATGCAGGGCTTATGGAAGTCAACCTCAAGGAGGAAGTCGCCTTCGAAAACTTTTGGTTGTCCTCGCTTAGGATTTGGTCATCCAAATAATCCTCCGACCGCCGGGCTTTCAAACCATCATTCATAAAAAAATGACTACTATATTTGAAAAAATCATTGCAAAAGAAATTCCAGCCGAAATTCTCTACGAAGATTCCGTCTGCATTGCTATCCGGGACCTAGCCCCGCAAGGACCGACTCACGCTCTCGTGATTCCCAAAAAACCAATTCCACGTATCCAAGAGGCTCAAGAATCGGACGTGAAAATCATTGGCCACCTGCTTCTCGTTGCCGGCAAGGTAGCCGACGGCGAAAGCCTCGAGGAAGGATTTAGAATTGTAATCAACAATGGACCTCACGGGGGTGAAACCGTACCCCATCTCCATGTGCACCTAATCGGAGGAAGGCAAATGAGTTGGCCTCCCGGTTGAGCGGACTCGCTTATGAAATTCAATCTTTTGATCTTGTTTCTTTTCCCATTCGTGCTTTTTGCCGATAAAGTGGTTGTCAAAGAGGGTTCCGTGATTATGGGAAAAGTCTTGGGCTTTGTGGACGGGAATTTGACCATACAAACTGATTTTGCAGGAAAACTGAAGATTCCCGCGTCCCAAATATCCTCAATCAGTTCCGATGCAGCGATCTCGCTCCGCCTTGATGATAATCGAACCTTCAATCAAATCGTAACTCCTGCCCCAGGAGGGAAAGTCGGTTTGCAAGGGAACGATCAATCCTTCGACTTGACTGAAATTCGTCATCTCTGGTCGGAAGATTCGGAAGACCCTCTCGAACTAATCGAAAACAAGAAGCAAAAAGCACTGCTCATGAAATGGTCTCATGCACTTGGCTTTGACTTTACCGGATCATCAGGAAACACAAAGGATTTTGGCTTGGGCTTGCGTGCGGACAGCACCTATGGAAATAAATTCCGGGAGTATGATCTTTATCTCGCTTACAACAACTCAAGCAAAAACGACGTCGCAGTCGTGGAAGAAACCAAATTTGGAGCCGAGTACGATTCCAAATTTTATGAAAGACTCGCATGGTACGCTAAAACGGACCTCGAAAACGACAGGTTGGAACAGATAGACCTACGGGCAACCGCGGCAGTCGGACTGAAATATTTTTGGATCAAAAGAAATTCCTATAATTTGTCTGTCCGGTCGGGTCTCGCCTTTCGTATCGAAGAATATCAGACTTCAAGCAACTCAACGTTGAATGAACCAGCTCTCGACTTCGGACTCGAATACTCTCGCAAGATCAAGGATTTCATTTCTTTCGAAGGAGACCTTACCTTTATCCCGAACGTGGACGATTTCACTGACTTTTTTTTAAGCAACGACATTGCGCTCGTCGTACCTTTGGACAAAAAAGGAAATTGGAACGTCAGGTCAGGCTTCAATGGGACATACAACTCAACCCCTGCCGAAAACAAGGATGAGGTGGACCTGAAATACTACCTCCGTTTGGTGTACAGACTCAATTGAGTTTGTTTCAGTAACCCGGAACGATCACTTTCAGGTCAGTTAGGTCGAGGACGGCTCGAAGAAGCTGAACCAAAACGAGAAGAACCATGAATACCATCACGAATGCAATCCATTTTTTGGGAA
The DNA here is from genome assembly GCA_002722545.1 of Opitutia bacterium. GTDB lineage: Bacteria > Verrucomicrobiota > Verrucomicrobiia > Opitutales > Seribacteraceae > Seribacter. The sequence continues at coordinate 20,363 of PBMI01000016.1, forward strand.
CTCGATTTTTCAATTTGGTTGCTCACTACCCTGCCCTCTGGAACGAAACCACTGTAAGGCATTTTGGTATCGGGAATCGGAAGCCGACCCGTCTTCATTTAAAGTCGAGCGACCTTCATCTTTAGAGTTATCGAACGCCTCGAGGAATTCACCGGCTTCCGCGAAACCTCGTGTTGAAGCAGCGGGACCGGAACCAATTGAACGGGGCTCTTCACGAGGTGCAAGAAAACCTCTGAGAGAATTATAATCGTTGAGTTCCTGAGATGAGAGGGGTGCGATTTCCTCTCCGGAAGCAGATGACTCTATGGGTCTTTGGAGGAATCGTGAATTGGGTGCCCGCCCAGAAAAACCCAATATTTTGCGACCCTCCGAAAAAGGAGTGAGAAGAGAGCCGTTCTTCGTTCCGAAAAACCTGACTGAGGCAGATGGAGTGGAAGGCAATGATGGGATTCCCGTAGAATCCTGATCGGGAAACGAGACCTTTAAGGAAACGTTGTCAGGAGAATCCCCGGGAGGGGCACTTGGCTTGTCCGCGAAACCGACTTGCCTGACCAGACCTTTGGGTGGGGTTGACTCTTTAAGCAAAGGAGAAGCAAGGCCAATCGTTTTCGCATCGACTGAATTAGGTTTCCGGGCATCTTGCGGCACCTGAATGGAAAGTGTTGTATTCGATCCCGATTCTTCGACCTCTGAGTTTGCCGATTCAGGGGAAATAACGGAAGGGGCAGAAGGGGTGAAGAAGTCGTCAATCGAAGCATTTTCGACTGACACGCGCTCAGGGGTTCGAGCAGAATGACTAGGCAAGGAAACCACTGGGGCAACTCCACTGCTTTTCGACTCTAATCCAAGGGGGGCATAATCATTTTGGGGCGGAACCGAAGGGGAAACATGAACCGGTTCGCCCAAAGACTCGGACGGGGTTTGCGAGGCATCCTGCCCACCCGTAACCGCACCCGCATCGTCTTCGGGGAAGAGAGACGGAACGGGCGTTCTGGAGGAGTGCGCTTCCTCCGGGTGCCCTGAACTGGCTTCCCCCTGGTTATTGCCAGAATCAAAAACAGGTCCGAGTTCTTCGACGGACTTGGGCAAGAGTTCGGAAACCGAGGAAGAATCATTGCCCACGATTTCCGTCGAGTTTACGGCAGGAACAAGCTCGAGGCCCTTGTCGTGAGGGGTTGGAATGGGCGAACCGGGGTTCGTCTTTTCGCCTAAATGATCACTCGAAGAACTCGAATCAATCGATTTCTTGGTGTTCAAGTTTGCCCCGTACGGTTCCTCGGAATCTTTTTCTTTTGATTCCTTTTTGGAAAGATCATTCTCAGCGGAGGATTTACGCTCATCGGTGCTGGAAATCACCGAGGAGTCTTCTTCATCCACCGAAGAGGCACCAGCACCAGTGGGGGGCGTGGTCGCGCATCCGGCCCACAAAACGCAGACAATCAAGAGAAAGAAAGGGGGAAAAAAGTGAAGACTCTTATTCGTCATCGGAAACCGTAGAGACTGCCGTAGGCGGACCCAAAGGATTAAGTGCGGCAACCAAGAAATCGATCATCAGACAAAGCGACTCTCCTCCGGATTTGCGAGAATTAAGATTCAAGGAGAATACACCGGTCGAATTATCTCTTAAGCGGGAACCAGAGCCAACTGAGTCTGGGTCGAAGTCTTCGAAGCCAGTCGATTTCGACAAATCGATTCTCCCCAACAAATCTACTGTTGTCTGAAAGTCCAATCGCTGAAGGAAGATTTCGACGAAATTCCCGTAAGCTTTGGACAATCCATTCGAATCGGAACCATCCCTGAACTCTTCGAGCTTACCGGCAACCCGTAACCCGAAGTCAGCGTCCAAGACCGGCTTGACGTAATCGTATTCACCCTCCAAAGAAACCTCTCCGGTCGACTCCTTCGCTTTTGCAGTCAATTGGAAAGACAGGTAATCTCTGAATACATTGAAAAGAGCCTCTTCCTGTGAGGTTTTCCTGAAGTTTTCAAAAAAGTTCGTTCCGTTCAGGCTAATCGCAAAATCGTAATCATTCCCCGACAGCCTTCCACTGAAAGCGGAAACAGAAGTATCACTGCCTTGGCCAAAAAGGAAAATTTGTTCAAGTTCCTTGTTCAGGAAAGCAGGATCAGGTTTATCATGCCACCAGGAAGTCAACATGACCAAGCAGTGATCATCCATACCAAGCGACACATGAGCGGTTTTATGGCGTATGGAGAGAAATTCCGGAGAGTTGTTTTCATGGACCTTCCAGTTCGGCGATTGAGACTTGAGATCGAGTTCCTGGAGAATGAACTCCTTGAGCAAGTCCTGATCACCTATCGGCATGACAAGTCCAAGAACGACGTCGTGGGTACGCGAATCGATATAGTCGGAACCAGGGAATTGCATGAAGTAAAGAACACGACCTTCCGGATTTATGCCGCAGGAACGAGGGTCCCACGCCAAGTCCCCCAAAAACGGAATCCGATCGGTTAAATAACTGGACAAGATTTTCGGTACCCCCACCTGCTCCATCATCCGAACACCTGAAAACGCACTGGTTCCAAAGGCCTGCCCGGGAACATATGCGAAGGACCGATCGTCGAAGCGGCGGGCGGACAAATCACCAAGAAGTGCGCTTTTGGAGTTTTTTTCCGAAGACAAATCCGTCGAATTGGAAGTAAGATAGCTGTACCCTCCCCATGCCACGACCAAGCCAACAATCAGAATCAGAGGCAAGTTGGCCATCCTGAAGAAACTTCGCTCGGGTGTTTCCTTTTCTTTTCCCTCGGGCGTGGCTTCCGTGTCGAAATCATTTTCTTTTTTACCAAGTAAGGATGCGTTGTAAGCAATGACCAGGGTTACTGCGAGTGGATCGAAAACAACGACCAAAATCAAGATGAACCATTTGACCACCCGGTTGACCGCGTTGTCCATTGCCTCTTTGATCAAGATTGGATTCTCCGTAGCTTCTGCTGCCGCAACCTCCGAATCGAAAGCCCGAGCCACAAATTTGAAAGACCCTATGTCAGTCGCCCGAATCTTGCCTTCCAGGCTTAGAATCTGCTGCTCGGCGTCTTCTTTTTTTGCCAAAAGCTCGCCTTTCTTTGCCTCAAGTTCGGCTGAACTGTCGGGGCCGAAGACGGATTCAGTTTCACTCAAGGCGGTCAGTTTTCGGCTCGCGTCGGCGATTTCGGTTTCGAGTTTTGCGATTCTTGAATCTGCACCGGAACGGGCTACCTGAAGGGTTTCCAGTGCAGTCTTGATATTGTCCGCTTGCTCGGCCCCCCCTGTCGTCAACCCAGTTATCTTGAGGCTCGCCTCCGATATTTCTTTTTGAACGAGGGCGATGCGGTCGTCGAGGGCCACGTAACGCTTATCCAAGTCGTCTCTTGCTTTCTGAGCTTCCAGAGTAATCCCAGCCAGTGTCGCCCGTAGAGAATCTCTCTCCTTTTGAGCCGCCTCCCTGATTCCAGAAATGGTGGAACGCAGTCCCTCCCTTTCAGCGGATTGATTCTTCAGGAGCTCGTTTGCCTTCTTGATACCATCTTCCAAAAATGTCCTGCCCTTGTCCCGGTAAACCTTGACTGCCGCGTCAAGTTGAGCCAAACGCTCGTTCACTTTCGATTCTTTGGCCTGCTCCTCGAGGTCAAGTTGAGCCAGGAGTTGGTTTACTCTCTCTTCCTTGGCCAACTCCAACTTGATTCTAGAGTCGACCTCTTCCTTGTATTCTCTCTTTTGGGCCTCGAGGGCGCCTATGTCCTCTCGGCGAATAACAATAACCGACTCCAATCTTTTCTGCTCAGCTTCGCGCCTTCCCCTCTCCCCGACTATCATTTGATCGGTTTGCTCCGCATAATTGGCCTTCGAAGCCTCGGCGTCCTTGATATCGGCTCTTCTCTCGCTTATGTATGACTCCAATCGTTTCCGCTCGTCCGATTGCTTTTCCTCGCGTAAAACCGAACCCTTTTGCCCCGAAGTCCGGTAAGCCGAAACCAACCGGTCGTATTCCCCCTGCTGTCTCTGAAGGCTTCCAATTTCGCGTTCGTAACCTTCCACCTGATTGAGAGTCTGCTCAAAAGCTTGCGACAAATACCCGTAAATTCCGGCCGAAGTTATCCCGATAAGCAAAACAACTGCAAAACTAAGATAAGTCCGCAGGGTTTTGTTGCAGGTTTTCCAATGCCTGTAGAGGAAGGATGCGGCGATGAGCTTACCGAACTCCAAGCTCGACGCCATGATAATAATAGGGATCGTAAAGGAGCTTACTGCACCAAAGGTAAGAGCAATCCCACGAACGCTGAAATACGCAGCGCATCCCGCGATGAAAAGAGCCGCCCCTCCAATCAACAGTGTGAATACCTTCATCCTTCAATACTTATGTAAAAAAAGAAGAAGGAAAACAAGAACTTGTTCCCAAACGGAAATCTTATTCACGAAGGAAGCTTTTCAGTTTCCAATTGAGTAAAAACCTCTTTTGGTACGAGTTGGATGGATTTTCATGAAAATTTCACCACTTTGGACTGGTGCGTGGTCGCAGGATATTTGCTTCTCACAACTTGGGTGGGTCATCTCCTCAAGGGAAAACAATCAACCATCAAGGATTTCTTCCTCGGCGGAAGATCTTTGCCTTGGCTAGCTGTTTCAGGTTCGATCATCGCCACCGAAATCAGTGGCGTCACTTTCATCGGCGTTCCCGGAATGGTCTATGCCGCCGGTGGAGATTTCACCTACCTTCAATGGGGAATTGGTTCGATCATTGCCCGTATCATCGTGGGAATCTTTTTCGTTCGGGCTTTTTACGAAAAAGAAATCTACAGTCCCTACGATTTCATGGGCAATCGTTTGGGCATGGGAGCGAAGAGACTCGCCACGATCATCTTTCAAATCGGCGGCATTCTCGGCCAAAGCGTTCGAGTCTTGGTCGCGGCGCTTGCGCTCAAGGTCGTTACTCCGCTTGAATTCCATGAGTGCATTTGGATCATCGGAATATTTGCCGTAGGTTGGACATTGATGGGCGGAATGCGTACCGTGATCTGGACGGACGTCATGCAATTCTTCCTTTTTGTCGGAGCAGGACTCCTATCTCTGGGTTGGATGATTTCCTCGATGGACGGAGGGTGGGGAAATATGGTCGACGTTGCAGACCAAGCGGGGAAATTCACGTTACTCAACCTCACCTCTGACCCCGCGGTCGGCTTTACTCTGTGGGTAGCCATTATCGCCGTCCCCTTCCAAAACCTGAGCGCTTTCGGAGTAGACCAACTCAATGCCCAGAGAATGTTTTGCTGCAAAAATTCATCGGATGCACGCAAGGCAATGATCACAAGTTCGGCAGCACTCTTATTGACCACCCTTATGCTCGTTATCGGAGCGGCTCTCTTTGCCTACTACGAACCTATGCGTGCGACTGGCGCCGAGCCGGCGATTTTCTCCCAAGACAGCAATTACATTTACCCCGTGTGGATTGTAACCGAACTTCCCGTTGGCTTACGGGGATTAATTCTTGCCGGAATTTTTGCGGCCGCTATTTCGAGCCTTGATTCCATTTTGGCCGCCCTATCGCAAACCACTTTGTCACTTTTTAAACCCCGGGAATCAAATCCGGAAAACGAAAAGAAGAACCTTTTTCATTCGCGGATCCTCGTACTGTCTTGGGGGATCGCTCTCTCCGCCTTCGCAATTCAACTCGATTCGCTTCGTGGGGACGTAAACGTGGTCAAATTGGCTTTCGGGATGATTTCCTACACGACCGGGCCAATGCTCGGAATGTTTCTAGCCGCTCTTTTCACGCCACAAGCCAAGACTGTGGGTCTGGCAATGGGCTTCGTACTTTCTTTCCTTTTGGTAGCCTACATACGCCCGGATTTTTATCAGATCCTCATTAACCTCGAGGTTTTTTCGGCAAGGGAGATTGCGGAATGGAAAGGCATTGGAGAAGAAGATGGTAAATTGAAACCCATCCTTCACTCAGCATGGGCGTGGCCCGTGACAGTTTTCTTAACATGGGGATGCGGTCTGCTTCCGGGAAGGAAATTTCAACGATGAGTATGCCCGGACAAAAGATTCCCTTTTTCCAACCACCCCGCAATCAAACGAACCGGAAGGGTACTCTTGCCCTTCCCTGTAAACGAAATTGGACTCTTGACGAAGAATCGTTCGCCTCGGTGGTAAGTTTTTTCTCTGATCGGATTGGGTTGGTCGAACGGACAAATGCGAAAAGTCCATTTCTGAGGATCGTGAAAGAAAAGCACCCTAAACCGGAGGGATACCGATTGAGAATTTCTCCTGAAGGCGTCTTACTGACTGTCGGACAGAAAGAAGGCTTGTTTCGAGGAATGACGAGATTGGTTCAATTAATTGAACGGGAGAGCAAAGAGGGGAAGTTGGATTGTAGTGAAATCGAAGATTATCCGGCACTCCGACGGCGGGGCTTCATGCTTGATGCAAGCCGTTGCAAAGTCCCCACCATGCAAACACTCTTTGAGTTGATCGATTTGTTGACCGAGCTTCGGTTCAATGAACTGCAACTATACGTCGAGCACACCTTCGCCTTTCGAGATCATAAGAAAATTTGGGAAGAGGCTTCTCCATTTACCGGAGAAGAAATTCGCAGAATCGACGAGTATTGCAAAGAACGCTTCATTGAATTGGTCCCCAACCTCAACTCATTCGGTCATTTCGAAAGATGGCTCATGCACCAACAATACAAGCACTTGGCCGAATGCCCGGAGGGGTTTCATCGAGAAAATCCGTATATCGTACGAGATCACGGGACAACTCTCAAACCCAACCAAGCGAGCTTGGACTTCGTCGACTCTCTTTACTCGGAATACTTGCCGAATTTTAGTTCCGACAAGTTCAACGTCGGCATGGACGAACCATGGGAACTCGGACAGGGTTGGAGCAAAGAGGAAATTGAACGAAGAGGGAAAGACAAAGTTTACCTCGAGCACTTGGAAGGCATTCGCAAACTAGTCGAGAAGCATGGTAAGCACATGCAGTTCTGGGCCGACGTCCTGCTTGAAAAACCGGAGAACGCATCTCTCTTGTCCCCCTCGGCCTCTCCTATCATATGGGGTTATGAGGCAAACCATCCTTTCCCTCAACAGGCGAGTACCATTTCCTCCTGCGGACTGTCTTACTGCCTTGCCCCCGGAACCGGAACCTGGCGAAGTTTCACGGGGCGATGGGAGACGGCAAAGGCCAATATTGAATCCGCCGTACGGAATGCGATCGAGTACAAGGCCGAAGGTATCCTTCTTACCGGATGGGGGGACTGCGGGAACCACCAACCTTGGTCAACGCTGTACCCCCCCTTGCTTTATGCAGCCCATATGACTTGGACCGGCGAGCAACTTAAGGAAGAGCCACTCACTCATGCCGTCAACCATCTGGTTTTCGGTTCCGATCAAGAGGGTCCGGCGGGAATCATCCTTCAGGTGGGCAAGCTCGACGAACTCGTTGGATCAAAGCTTCCGAACACTAGCTTACCATGGCTTGTCATCTTTGCTCCGAAGGCGGAGGAACTTAAAAAGCACCTCGAAAAGAACCAAAGCGAAAAACAACTGGAAAAAGGTTTGGGCTTTCTTCTCGAATCTCGAAACAAACTTACGGGCAAGCTGAAAGGCCCCCAAGTAAAACTATCGACTCAAGAAATAGGCTTGGGAATTGATCTTTCGATTTTTGCCTTCGAGAAAGCCCTTGAAATTCTAAAAGGGGGAGAGGCAAAGCACTCTTATGACCCGGAACCGATCCTTGAAAAATACAAATCCCTTTGGCTCTCGAGGGCCCGACCGGGAGGTCTTGCAGAGAGTCTAAGTCTTCTCAAAGAGGCTCTTACTCAGGACTCCTGATCTTCGACCTCCGGAATTTCCGAAGCAATCGCATCACAAAGCATCCTGCCTTCTTGCGTAAGGATCGAACAACCGTCAACCTCAAGCATAAGTCCCTCACCAGCGAGTTCCCTGAAAAAAGAACGGACGGACTTGAGGCAACCCGGGCAAAGATCGAAACGGACGGCCAAATCATTGAGGTTAACACCTTCGTTCATCCTTAATCCGAAAAGAATCGCATCCCCGGCCAAATCATTCCCCCCGACCTTCAAGTACTCATCATAGACAGGCTTTTCGCCGCTAACCATGCTTCTCGACCACTTTTCCAGGTTCGCGGAGTTTTTTCTTCTCACGTTTCTGTATTGGCTTGATGCACCAGGACCATATCCGATCCATTCATTCATCCTCCAGGTATTCAGGTTATGCAAACAAGCATGACCGGCTTTTGAAAAGTTGGAGACCTCGTATTGGGGATACCCGAATTGGGGTAAGACGGTCCATGCCTTTTCATAAAATTCTGCCTCCCGTTCAATGTCCAACTCCACCTTTCCATCGGACAAACGCAGGTACATCGCGGTATCCTCCTCGAACGTGAGACAGTAAGTGGAAAGGTGATCCGGTTCCAATTCGGCAGCGGTCTTCAAGTCAACCTCCCACATTTCCAAGGTCTGCCCAGGAGCGCCGAAGAGAAGGTCAAGGTTGATGTGAAAGGCGGCTTTTTCACGAATCATGGCATAAGCTGCAAGGGCTTTCTCCACTTTGTGGGCACGCCCAAGAGACTTCATCATAACGGATGAAAAAGTTTGTACTCCAAGGGAGATTCGGCTGACCCCGTTTTCGGCAAGAACGTCGAGCTTCGCTTGATTTATCTCAGAAGGAGCGACCTCCACAGTCCACTCGCACGCATCAACCAAACCCGCCCCGCGGATGATTCTGCATAAATCGTCAAGCTGCGAGCTTGAAAGCAGTCCGGGCGTTCCTCCCCCAATGAACACGGTGGAAAAATCCCGGTCACCGGGAAAGCGTTCGAATTCGCTTCTCAAACCAAGAAAAAACTCCTCAAAAGCCTTTTTGCTTGGTTTCTCTTGGTAAAATGCGCAAAAGTCGCAAGTGGTTGAACAAAAAGGAACATGCACATACAAACCCAAGGCAGGTACATTTGTTTCTTGCTTTTCTTGAACGAACATTGTCTACCAACTGACGAACCTATATGGACACATTCATAATGAACACACTCTCTACATTATCAAAATCAATTCTTTTGTCAGCAAGCTTATGCTTTCTGACGAGCTGCAACCAACCAAGCTTCATTAACCTCACTTCAGGCAACTTGAGCCAGAATCCATCAGGCATCTACACCCTGCAAACGGAACTCGAAATACAGGACCGTCAAGTAAAACAAGACACCATTGAGGTTTTCGCCGTGGTGGGTGGAGACACCTTTCCCATGGTCAAGGATCCAGTCAACCCATTCCTTTGGAGTTGCGATTACAAACTCCCCCAAGGTTTTGACGAGGCAACCTATTATTACTTGGCCAAGTACTCCATTCATGGCACCACTTCTGGCTCTAGCCCCAAGGAGGTCAAGAGCGACCTTCAGGTCTTTCGCCTTGAAAACAGATACGTAGGAAACCTCGCATCTTACCGTGGACCGGTCGGGGTCGAAATCGCCGTACAAGGACGAGGCATGACGAAGTACGACTCCATAACGCTCGGCGGAAGCAAAGCGACCACCAGGTTTCTTTCCGAAAACGAACTTCGCTTTACCGTTCCCGCCCTACCATCCGGCATCGACTATCCCGTCCAACTGATCGGGGGACCCCACGGAGCATTGGATATCGGAAATTTCAGAGTTGACGAAAGCGTCCTCGGAGTTGTCCCCTCGTCATTGGAAATTAAATCAGGAGATTCTGCGACGTTACTCTTTAAGATAGACTTCGAAGCACCGGAAGCAGGTCTCACCATCGACGTAAAAACAAACATCCCCAGTTCGGTCATAATGCCGGAGGCAACCATTTCCCAAGGTAACAAAACGGTTAACATACCCATCCGCGGAGGAGAACCCGGCGAGGGAAAACTTGTCGTTACCGCCCCCGGATATTCACCCGTAGAAGTACCCTTGCGGGTCTTTTGACTACCTTCGGAATGGGTTCTCCGCCCACCTCGAAAAACCCTCTCGTTTCCGTTGTCCTCACGACTTTTAACAGGAAAAAGTTTCTCACCCGGGCTCTCTATTCGGTTTTTGAACAAAGTCTCGTCCCTGAACAAGTCATCGTAGTCGACGATGGTTCCACGGATAATACTTCCCGTGACCTACCCTCTTCTTTTCCTTCGGTCCATTGGCTTGAACAAGAAAACAGGGGGGTGGCGAGTGCAAGGAACCTAGGCATTCGACACGCCCGGGGTCGCTGGGTTGCCTTGCTCGACTCGGATGACGAGTGGGAATCGACCAAGATAGAGTCTCAACTTAATCGCTTTGGTGACAAATGCGATGCGATTGCTTCGCATACCAATGAAAAATGGATCCGATCAGGCAATCAAGTAATGCCTCCCAAATATCTCGACAAATCTTCGGCAAACCTTTTTGAACGTAGCCTCCGGCACTGTCTGATCAGTGCATCGTCCATTATTCTCCATCATCGGATATTCCAAGAAGTCGGTTACTTCGACGAGTCTTTTCCGGTTTGCGAGGACTATGATTTTTGGCTCCGCCTGCTACAAAGGGCGGACCCAATGCTCGTAGACGAAGAACTCGTAATCAAACACGGTGGCCATCCTGATCAGCTCTCGACTTCGACTTGGGGACTGGATCGATACCGGGTGAAGTCCATGGAAAAGTTACTGCTCAACCCAAATCTTACACAAACTCGAAAACCAGCCGTATGGGAAGAGTTAGCGACAAAATGTGAAATCCTCGAGAAAGGGTTCGCCAAGCGGAAAAAGGTTCGAGAAGCAAGAGAATATGCCCTCAAGAAAGAGAGAGCCCTTTCCCTTCTTGGCAAAGTGAAAGAATCCGCCCAATGAATTTCGTGGTTGCCCTCAAGGCGGAGGCAGGTCCGTTGATCCAAAGGTTCAAACTCTCGAAGCAAAGTTCCGACCCGTTCCCTCTTTTTGAAAACGACGAACACCGGCTTGTCCTTTCCGGGCCAGGCAAGGAGCTTTCCGCCAAAGCAGTGAAATACCTTGCAGAACGGCACCCTCAACCCAATCAAGCCTGGTTGAATTTCGGGCTTGCCGGGCATGGAACGCTCGAAGTGGGGAAAGCATTCTTGGCCAACAGAGTTTTGGATGACAAAGAGCGCACGTTCTATCCGACTCAAATCCTCCGTAACAACCTACGGTCCACTGCTCTGATGTCCCATGCTTCCCCTCTTTCCGATTACCCCGAACCCATAGGATACGACATGGAAGCGTCCGCTTTTTGCGCAAACGCATCCCGTTTTTCGGTTCGTGAACTCATTCAAGTAGTCAAGATCGTATCAGATAACCCGGATCATCCGGTTGAGACCTTTGACCGCTCTTCAGCCAGTACCCTGATCGAAAATTCGCTTTCTTTAATTTTACCTTTCATCGCCCAACTCGAGCAAATTTCTCAAAGAGTGGAGCCTTCCACTGAGCTCATTAAACTTGTTGAGTCCGTACTTTCCCTCTTCCCCTTTAGTGAAACCCAACGTCACCAAGTCCGAAAGCTTCTCAGGCACGCACGAACGGTAGGTTTATCGGCAAAAGAAGCCATGGATGCAGCGAATGCAGGACAATCGGCAAAAGAAGCCCTATCCTGTCTTCAAAGAAAGGTCGACCCACACCGAGAACTCCCATGATCGAGGTAATCTACTACGAAGAGGGAGTTATTGATGATCCAAGAACCCAATTAATGCTCCGGCGTTATCCCCGTGCCACCCTCATTCCATGCGTCCATTACAAAGACGTCTTCAATCCCAGCGGTCAGAGCTTCCGATTACAAAAAGAAAAGCCCGCTCTTATCCTTGCCAAGCAAAAAGGGTCGTTGATTCACTCAGTGCCTTCGACTTACGGAATCGGTGGAACTCGAAATTTTTATTTTTCACACCTCCTCAATTGTTTGTACGACTGTCGTTATTGCTTTCTTCAGGGAATGTTTCCCTCTGCCCATTACGTCCTCTTCGTCAACTTTGATGATTTTAAAAACGAGATCCTCCGCAAGACTGAAGAATCAACGGACAAGCCAAGTTGGTTCTTCTCCGGATACGACTGCGACAGCCTCGCCTTGGAAAAAATAACGGGATTTGCAGGCTCCTTTCTCCCCTTCTTTGCCAAACGCCCGAACGCCCGCCTTGAACTCAGGACAAAGAGCGTGAACCTCAAGGTTTTGGAGGAGAGCAACCCCCTTCCCAACGTCGTCACGGCATTCAGCTTTACTCCTGACGAATTAAGCAGTCAGTTGGAACACAAGGTCCCATCCGTCTCCCTGAGGATCAGGGCAATGGGAAAAATCGCACGACTAGGATGGCCGATAGGTCTTCGCATCGACCCTCTCATTGACTGCAGGGACTTCGAGGGACGATACCGAGAGCTTTTCAAACAACTCTTCTCGGCCATCGCCCCGGACTCCATTCATTCCGTTTCTCTCGGTACTTTCAGAGTTCCCGTTTCTTACTTTAAAAAAATGGAAAACCTCTATCCCGAGGAACCACTTTTTGCCGGGAAATTCGAGAAACGCGGAAACTCCATTGGGTACCGAAAGGAAATCGAAAAGGAAAGAAGCGACTTTTGCGAAAATGAATTGCTTAACCACATCCCACGCGAAAAACTTTTTCAGTGTAAAACGACAGACGAAGATTCATGTGCCTAGAATCGATGAAGACAATCCCGTTGCCTTTTCAAAAAGGTTCCTCTACCATTTCAAAATGGATGTGGGAAACCGCCACCTTAGCTCAGTTGGTAGAGCACTCGCCTTGTAAGCGAACGGTCGTCAGTTCGAATCTGACAGGTGGCTCCATTTCACCCTTGCTCACTCTCATCGACCTCCTTCCCTCATTGGCCAAGCCCTACGTGCAACCTAACATGGACAAGTTAATCGCCTCGTTTTTCACAAGGTTTGCATGAACTTCAACCTCGAAGCAATCTTATGGTATCTACTAGCGTTGGATTGCATCGTGGCTAACCTGACGGCTTGGTTTTTTAAAGATTGGTACGAGAAGAATCTCGAAAGTATTTCCAAGCACTTCCCTGCCACCAAAGGATGGTGCCTTATTTACTTATGCATCATGCTTTGGCTCGGAGCGGCTTTGCTTAGAAATGGAAACCTCCCTTGGTGAGGGGATGAAAATTGGTCTCTTCAAAGCCAGGCATCAATTCCAAGCAAAACCTTTTTTAAGTTTCAAATGCCACTTGGTAAAAGGCCTGAAGGCCATTTTTTAGGAAAAGCACTGCCAGCGTCTTCAAGTTTCAAAAGACATTGTCAGGTCTCAAACTACTTGGGCTCAATCGTAGCAAGAAAGTATTTCACACCCTTCGTTTGAATTCCAACCCTCCATTTCCCTCCTTGTTCTTAAAATAGCTTGGACTTTAATCAAATTGGGGTGGGGGTTTTTTACCCTAGTTATGGATAGTCTACGCTCTTATCGAAAATCGCATACTTTTTTTAAACTATGAGAAACGTATTTCGGTCCCAATTTTCACTTTTTGCTGCTCCAACTTCCATAAATTCAAAATTATTTTCACAAAACGAACAAATCTAGTTGTCTATCGAACAAAAAAAAACAAGAGTGCATTCTTTAACCCGAAAAAAAATGATCAAATCCTTTCATAATTTAGCATTAGCACTCGTATTCTTTGCTTCCCCCCTCTTCACATTAAACGCCCAGCCGGCACCGGCTGCAGAAACTGAGGCAACTGCCGAAGGAGATGCTCCGGCGGCAGCGCCTGGAGACGCACCTGCAGCGGCACCTGCAGCGGCACCTGCAGCGGCTCCGTCTGCAGCGGCAATGGTCACGGGTGGAGCAGCTCCCGCCCCAACTGTATCGACGGCTGTTGAAAGCAGCACTCTTGTTACCGCGGTGCAGGCAGGACTTGAAGTGAGCGATGCGGTATCATTGGGCTCCAATAACATAAATAAGTTGGCTGATAAATCCGCCAACGTAGGAGGTGGTGTCACCAACTTGGTCAACCAATTTAAGACTCGCGCCACAGTAGTCAAGGCATTCTCCGGTGCAGGCGACATCACCACAATCGTCAACGGGACTGTTGATAACTTGGACTCCGACGCACTTACTTCGATGCAATCCTTCGATTTGAGCACCATGACGGAATTGGTAAAAGCTCCCGATTCATCCGGTGATTTAGCAGCGCCAAAGACTTTCAGTATCGCCAACGCTCAAGCAACAATCAAAACTTTGGGCACCAAATCCCATGTCGTGAAAGCATATGTCGACTTGGGACAGACCGCTTCCAGTGTTTTGAATGACACTGGGTTTATTGCCCTGGCCAAGGATACAACAAACCTCACGAAAATGGTTGAAGCCAAATTTATTGCCACCGACATGAAAGCCTTGGCTGGCACAAGTTCAATTGCCGACTTTTCAACTAAAGCCAAGTTTGCATCGGCGTTGGCGCCAGGCGGATCCACCGCCGCAGAACGGTTGCAGTTGGCTAAAGACACCAATACTAATATCGCTGGTGCGGTTCTCTCCACCATCAAGCTTTTTTCCCACGACGACCTCAAGGTATTCACTGAGATTGGAGCCACCACCGACCAAGACAAAGCGGGTTTGTCGCTGGCATCCAAGTTCGCCAATCTCGAGGTTACCATAAAGCTCGCCGAGGCTTTTGACGTAACGGATTCAACTGCTGTAGCTACCTTCAAAACCGAAGCGGCTAAATTCGACAACGATTTCATCGCCACTGTGGCCCAAGAAAAAGAAAGCCTCCGCGACCTTAGAGGTAAGGCTGGAAACGCACTCGCCTTGAGCAGTGTGACTAAAATCGAAATCAAAGCCGACTTCGTAATCAAATCGAAGGCCGAAAACCCAAATGCCGTATTTGATTACACGACTGTGACTTCGGACTTGGATACCCTTGCTTTGTACGAAAACGTAATGGGCAAAGGGCTTAATCCAAGTGAGTTCAAAGATCTCAGTCAAGACGACCTCAAGAACGTTGCATCGAAAACCAAAGCTGAATTGGATGCAGCCAAAGCTTCAGGAAAGACTCCAGCTCAACTTTTGTCTGAAGAAAAAGCGAAAGCCGCTGCCGAAAAAGCCGCTGCCGAAAAAGCCGCTGCCGAAAAAGCTACTGCAGATGCCGCTGCTGCAATCGTAGCCGAAGATGCGGCTGCAGTGGCCTCAACAGACTCAGAAATCCAAACCGCAGCTTCTGCAGTTCAAGCTGAAGGCAAAGCAGTACTCGCCGCCAACCCCGTTGGCTACAGTCGTACATCCCGAAACGCTGCATTGCGAAGCGCCGTAGACGTTGCGGAAATCCTGCTGACAAGCCGCACTACCGACAGCGAGTCTAATTTGGCTCCTTCCACGACTATCGCGAAATTGTCCACGAACGGATATAATTACGAGTTAGTTCGGATCCTTGCGAAATACGGAGCTTTGGGGTCAAACGGTTCCTCTTTGGCTTCCGCTGTCCTCGGCAGTTCCTATGATAGTTTCAATGTTGCGGGAAGCCTAGGCAGTGCAGTTCAGCCCAACACTAGTTACTACGAACAATTCTTGGTTCATCTTGGTGCCCGTGCAATTGGTGCAGACAGAACCTCCAAAAGAAGCCCAAACAGTGTTTTTTCGGTCAGCACCTCCAATGTTTCCTTCAGTGGCGGATCCAACATCGTCTTTAATCCGAGTGCGGAAATCGACGTATCAAGCAACCTTCCCAGAGGAGATCGTAGGATTCACGTCATTGGAGCAGCCAAAGACATGACGATCAAAGGTAACCTAAACATAAAGAACACCAACACGAGCGATAAGGTTGCTCTGGTTCTAGGAGCTGCGGATGACCTGTACTTCAGATCCGAGGAAAATTCCGCCAATGCCGCTGACTACGCTACCCCAAATGTTGTATCAGTCACGAACAACGGTTCCAATTTAGCTTTGGGTGCCGAAGACACCGTCAAATTGGTTAACGTATCAATCACCACTGGAGGAAACTTAGCTATCGGTTCACTCAAAGAACTTCACATTGGCTCCTCTACTGCCCAAAGCAATACCCTCACAGTTGGTAACGGTGGAGACGCTTCCGACTCCGATAATATCTACCTTTACGCCCACAATCTCATCCAAATCAATGGACTTGATATTACAGGTGGTCGTGTGGATGACGTATACATGGAGGCAATAACGATCAACCTTCGCAACGTCACTTTCTCGAATACATCGGAAGTTACCCTGAGAAGCCGTGATGGAACAATTGGCTTCAACCAGTTCTCCAATCCAATCCCAGGCGGAGTNAACATGGAAAACGTAAGGCACGGTTCTACCCTTCTCCAACAAGCATCTTTCTTGGGTTCNCCAGGATATTATTCATCNNTNAAAACACTTCCACACGGAGCTGCTGCTGTTCANGTCAAAAAGTTCTAGTACAGGAACTGCNTTACCAATAATCCCAATTTTACCTTAAAATGAACAAGAAATTTAAAAAGTTTTTGGCGACATTCGCTCTTTTTCCAACGTTGCTTAGTGCACAGCAACTTTCAAGCGATTCCGAACGCCCAACGGCGCCGCCAACTTCGATCACGAACCCAGGCGGTGATGATACGAAAGTAAATTCTAGCGATGCTGGTGCTCAGCGTCCCATTTTCATGAAGACTGAAAACATTTCAGTCTTCGGTGGGGCTGAGAGTAAATACCTCTACAGAAACAACCCCCTGTCTTCTGCGGACAAACTGAGCAGAGTCGAAACAGCTATGTTCATCAACACTCTGTTCGCCGGAGCAAGCTTTGAACCCATTGAAGCAGAAGATGCGGTCATTACACCCTATGTAGGCACTAGTTATACGATGACTGCATATGAAGAAGGTGGCTTAGGTGCACTTGATTACCAATCAACAAGTGCATACGCCATGCTTTTGGCTCAACACGCGAACGGGTGGGCCTATCGGATCGGCATCAGCTATGCAATGGATAAGAGCAAAGCACTCAAAGATGAAACTTACAAAGAGTTTTACCCCAACGTCGGGGCTATGAAAATGCATGCACTGAACGAACAGGTCATTGGTATTTTTGATATTTCAGGTGGATTCCATATGTCTGAGTCAAACCCAAACCCATTCGGACCCTTTTTGACAACGGACGAATTGGACAATCTTGATGCAACTGTATCCTACGGTCTGCGATATGCATACGAGAACTTTGTTTTCTCCCCACGTTATAGTGTCACCTTCAAAGACTATACAGAGGGAACGCAGTCGGTAAACAACGGGCGTAGTGAATTCATTCAATCCCTAACCCTCAAGGTTGACTATCCAATCACTCAAAACCTCAAAGCCAGTCTTTTCGGTGGATATTCAAGCAGGGATTCAAGTGGCGGGCTTTTACAAGACGCCAATGTCCTTGACTATGACTTCGAAAGTGCAGACGGGGGTATCTCACTCGGACTGTACATGACTTTCTAGTTTCATTGTACCGTAAATCTTTTAAAATCAGCATTCCCTTGCTTTGCATGGGAATGCTTTTTTTTGCCAAGGCAGAGAAACAAAGGGGGCTCGAGCTCGTCTGCTCCTACACGGATGGAAAAGTCGAATTAATAGATAAGAACTTGATTGGTCCAGCTGCCATCACTAATTTTGACCAAAACTCGACTCTCCCTCTCGATTGCTTGCTTTGCACCGGTGAAAAATCACTGACTGAACTTAAAAGCGATTCTCTTCTCATTCGACTCGGAGCGAAGTCAGTAATTCAATCCGTAACGGCTGGATCCATCAAGGTTTTCTCAGGCAGTATGCTCGTATGCATTCCCAAGGAATCGGAAATCGTAATAACCTCTGAAAAATCATCGCTTAAGGTAAAAGGAAAGCTCACTGCAATCGTAGACTGCACAAGCAATGGTGGTTTTAAATTCATACCTCTCGAAGGGAAAGGTTGGATTAGTGCCGATGAAGGCGGCACAAAGGAAATTAAAAGAGGGAGGTTGACTATGGTCATTGGGACTCCATCTAAGTTGGGCAATGCCTACGATATAGATCTTTTGCTCATGCTGAAGTCGAGTCGTTTAATCAGTTCCTTCCCTACCCCCTTGCCGACAATGAAAAGAATATCCCTGGCTATATATGCTCAACAGATGCGACTGAAAGGTAAGTTCAACGCGTTGATCGGTGATGCTCCAACGGATGAAAACCTCCAAATGTGGGCATTTGGAAAAAGTGACGAATAGCTATCCTGCTCGGAGTGCGGAAATTGCTCGTCGAGGAGTTTTATTTAATCCAAAACTGTTTCGGTCCATTGTGGACCGAACCTCTACTTGAGAACTGGTTTTTGCAAAGGTTCGCCTAAATCTACCTTGACCCCTCGAATCAGCGTATCTTCTTCCAACGGAGCAACTCCTGCCAGCATCACGGTAACATCCGGATAGAGGATCGCTCCGGAGCGAATAACGATTCCTCCGAATTGCCTAATGATAAGTTTTGCGTGCTGAGGACTTGGGGTATCTTCGCTTTGTTCCTGAACTGAGCGTAACACATTGGTGTAATAACCCATTTCCTTCCCATTTGCCGAAGGAGAAAAACTCAGTTCAATCTCCCTTTCCTCATCCGTAAATACTGAATTGCCATTGCGATCCAAACTTTTCTTTTTGTAGTTTTCCATGACTGAAAAAATAAGAGTATTACCCTTGAGGAGTAGATTAGCCGATTCGGCTTTGTCGCCTTTTTGCCATAATTCGTCCCAAATGGCCAAACGGGCCTCCTGCCCTTGAAAATCGTCAACCAATACAAGCTTCAATTCAATCGCTTGGAACATGCTTTGAGTTTCTCCAAGAATAAAATCCAAATCATCCAAGCTATAACTACCGGATAAACCCATCCCTTCATTGAATAATTCTTTTCGAGACAAAGTGACCGAACCGAAAGTGACGGATGCAGGCGGAACGCTTAAAACAAATCCATCTCCCTCATTCAAGCCGAATGACAATTGCCAAGTATTTCTGAAATCAACAAAAGCTTCACGAAACCCAACGATGGCATCATTTTCCAGGTTTGTCCCTTTTGATGAACGGTATTGATATGCAGCATGAGACAACGCATTGAAGCTTTCGCTTTGAGATTCATTTTTTGCAAAAAAACGCTCTCGAACTTTCCTCAGACCCGTTGAAAGCAAATCGGCCACGGCTTTTACGTCCAGTCCAACGTTGCTCGTATCAAACGGCATGGAGGATTCCGAATCAGCAACCTCCACTGCTTCAGACAGGTTGCCCGTTGATGCACTTGACGAAACAAGTTCACCATCCTCATAGGTTTCAACATCCATACTTGTTCCGTCGGGGGACCACTGAAAACGTTTACCATCTCTCTTCCCCTCTCTGTAACTTCCCTCATCGTACTTTTGGCCGTCCTTCGTCAAAAACTCGTAACGACCATCCTGCAATCCATTAAGGTAAAAGATTTCCTTCGTCTTCTGACCACTGAGGTGAAAAGTCACCAAGCGTCCATGCAGCATGCCATTTTTGTATTGAGCCTCCTCTTTCTTTTGCCCTTCACCGAACCATTTTAAACGAGTGCCTTGCAATAATCCTCCTCTGTAGGTCGACTCGTTCTCCTTCTGGCCGTTTTCATGAAAGCTTACGAGAATGCCATCCCCCTCGGAAAGAGTGGTTTCATTACAACGAACGCCGTTGGGTCTCCAAGAGAACCCATCCAGCCAATTTCCCTTTTCATGACGGGTTAAGTTGCTCAATTGTTGGGAGTTTTCATATTTGGAAATGCTCCATCCCGTAAACGCTATACCATCCGGTCCATGAACCAATCCGTCCAAAACGGTCAAGTCATGTAAAGCAGTGGCATTTCTCTCAATGACTGCAAAATCAAGCCCTGTAACCCCCAATGCTCCGAATCCCCCTGCTTCTTCGAAGTTCGAAGCAACCTTTTGGTCTTTTTTCCCATTCTTTGGCAAAAGAAAAACGATCAAGCAAGCAATGAGAAGTAACCCCAGCATTACGGTCAGGACCATATTGAGAGAACCACCGGAAGATCGTTTAAGAATTTTTTGCCTAGGCTCGAACTCCTTATCCGCCTGAAGTTCGTCTGCAGAGGGAGCAAGTATGTCATGGAGACTCAACCACTCTCCGTCTCCGAGTTCGCAAGCAAGGTCATTGATTGAAAGCGAACCGCTTTCAATCTCATCACGAATCTCATCCAAGGTAAAGGGACCTATATTTTCCCCATCTCTGCTTACCCAGTATTTCTCAATAACCCCCATATTTTCTGAATAACATGACCAAAGGTATCTTACAAGTTCTCGTTTTTACACTTAAAAAAATAGAATTAGTTGACGGTTAACTTCTTTGATTCAATATCGGCATGCCTGTTTCGAAAAAGGTTCTCTCTGACCATACGGAACCATTGCTTTTTACTCAAAAAGGTGTATTAATTTGGTAGGTTAATTTGTTTTAGAAGTAAATTAACTCTTAACTACATTTCCAATACACTGATCGTCACCAATCACTCGATAATGCAGGTCTATGTTCACAGAGACGGACAAAACATGGGTCCGTACACCATTTCTCAGTTACGACCTTGTTTGGATCAAGGAAGCTTCAAAAAAAACGACTTGGCCTGTCATGACGGAGTCAATTGGGTATCTCTCAAAGACGTCCCAGGCCTCATCACGGGCAAAGTAAGTCGAAAAGCGGGAAAATTCATTAGTAAGCCCGATTCGAAACATGTTAAAAGAAGGGTACTTCTATTTGCAGTAATGACATTGCTTGTTTGCTCGGTGGGTATTTCGGCCTATTTTTTTCTTAACGAAGAAGATCAGTCCATAACTCTTAAAGAAACCTCTCGAACAAACCTACTCGAGATCAACCCCGGACAAGTGGTGGACGTTTACGATGGTGACACCTTCAAAGTCGACCTAGAAGGCGTGCACCCTCTGTTCGGTGACAACCTACCGATTAGAGTGAAAGGAATAGATACACCGGAAATCCGTGGAACAAGCGATGAGCTAAAAGCCTTGGCACTCGAAGCACGTAATTTGACTGAAAGCATGCTGAAGGGAGCCAAGAAGATTGAGCTCAGAAACCCCGAGCGGGGTAAATACTTTCGCATCGTTGCCGAGGTGTGGATCGATGGCAATGCCTTGGCAATCATGCTCAAAGATAAAGGATTGGCCAAGGATTACGACGGAGAAGGCGAAAGACCCGAATGGTGAGAAAAGGGTCTCGCAGATAGTCTTTGGGCTTATTCCCAAAGGATTCTGCCGCTCAAAGTTTTGCTGAGGCGGGCACCCGTTGCCTCACTTCCTCTCCTTTGGTCCTGCCATTGAATTTCCTCTGACCTATCCAAAATGGAGAATATCTTCAATCTTGCAAAAAACTCTTTCATTTACTACTTTAAATCATCGCTTGGAAGGATGGCAGAGTGGTCGAATGCGGCGGTCTTGAAAACCGCTGAACCAGAGATGGTTCCGGGGGTTCGAATCCCTCTCCTTCCGCCATTTTAATAATTACAAAACGGTTTCCACTAATTTCGGAGATCACACAAGGGAGATCAGAGCACAACGACTCTCAATCAACCAAGGAAAGGCATGGTGCCCAGCATCGGCTTTTTTTCGGAAACCAGCTTTTTTTGACCGTGTAATTGCTGACTTCTTGTCCCCCAAAAAATACATGTATCCGTGTTGCGTATTAGCAAGTTGTTCCTTCCCTCCGTGGTTGACTATTTCAATGACTGGAATTGTGCTTTGAAAATGGTAAGGATTATCCTATCAACCTTTTTCCTTTTGCTGGCTGAGCTAGGCGGTCAAGACCAGCAAAGCGTAGACTTCGACATAGATAACCGAGGAGCCTTGGCTCAAGTCTTGAGGGATTGCATAAAGGGAAAATGGCAGTTGCACTCAAATAAAACTTTTCCGTTCGATGAATTCAAACAAAAGTCCGGGCTTCAACACTTACTCTATGAGGAAGAACCTTTTACTGGCTGGTACGGTCAGTGGGACGACAACGGAACACTCCGAAATCTCCGTCGCTTTTCCAATGGTAAAGCGGATGGGCCGATTTTGAGTTGGAGAAAAAACGGAGACAAACTCTTTCAGGGAAAATACAGGGAAGGAAAAAAACAAGGGACCTTTTCCTATTGGAGCCAAAGCCTAAGGCGTATAAAGGAAGAGAACTTCAATCAGGGAAAACTGGATGGCATTTGTACGGCTTGGTACGAAAACGGAAACAAAAGCTCAATTCAAACTTTCATTTCGGGGAAAATATTGAATGCAAAAGGTTGGAAACCTAATGGCGACCGTTGCCCCTCGACAAAAGTAGTGAATGGCATTGGTGTTCTTGTTTTTTACGACGAGACGAACACGCAGAGCGACGAGGGTCTTTCGAAAATGGAGTTTATTATTGAAAGATACGAAAATGGAAACAAACGAGAAGAAGGGTCCTACCTTGATGGAAAAAAAGAAGGGCTCTGGATTTATTATAAGACTGATGGAACGGAGTTCTTCAGAACATCCTATGACTCGGGCATTGAATTGAATCGCTCACAGGTACAAGAATCGAGAAAAGAGCGAAACCCTGAAACCCCCCAATCTCTTTCGAACATGGAATTCGTTGTAGAAAGATACGAAAATGGAAATAAACGAGGGGAAGGGTACTATTTCAACGGAAAAAAAGAGGGACTATGGATCTATTACAGAACCGATGAAACCGAGTTCTTTAGAACGTCCTACGAATCGGGCGAAGATCTAAACCGAAGCCAATTGCCAAACGAAAAACCGTTCATTGAGGTAAAGGTTAGTAAAGACGAGTCTCCGATTGATAAGAAATTCATCGTAGAAAGATACCAGAATGGAAACAAACGGGAAGAAGGGTCATACCTCAATGGGAAAAAAGAAGGACTATGGATCTATTACGCAACTGATGGAACGGAGTTCTTTAGAAAGATTTACGAATCAGGCAAAGAGCTATCGACAAACCCTTCAACTAACGAGCAAACCAGTGACGAGATAAAGACAAGAAAACCCAAGGGTTCTTCCCAAGAAGAATTCATCATAGAAAGATATGAAAATGGAAACAAACGGGAGGAAGGTTCGTATCTAAACGGGATAAAAGAGGGTCTGTGGATCTATTATAGAACAGATGGAACTGAGTTTTTTAGGACAACCCACGAATCAAACAAAGACCGAAACCCAAGTCCGTCAAAAACAGATGCATCAAAAGAGTGAAAAACTGCAGAGGCGAATCAAATCCTACCCTCGGGTAGTCTCCCCCTCTTCGTCAATCCCGCTCTCAAGATCCGGCAATGTCTCTTGGCTTTCTCCGGGTTCCTGCGGCGGAGAGGTAAAGCGATTGAAAGTCTGTCGTTCCGAGGATTGAGTGAGCTTCAGAAGCAATTCTTCATTTTCTCGATCTAGATAGAAAACTTGCAAGAGTTTCGAGTGAGATTCGTTCACTAATTTTTTTGAGTCATCGAAAGGCGAAAAATATTCCGGCTTTAACTTTTTTAGATTGGCCAGTGACTCATCAAGTTGCGGAAGAATTTTTTGCTTTCGCTCGATCAAATCCATTTCAGGAGCGCGCTTTTCAGTCTTCAGCCAAGTATTTTCCTCGAGAAGAAGGGCGTGCACTTGCTCGCAAAGGATGAGGTGGTCCTTGATAACCTCTCTAGGTTCCATACCTACTCAAGGCTTGGGAGAAAACATTTCCAGTAATTCGAAAAAAAGGATTATTCAACTTGAGCATTGGGTGCACGGGAGTAGATCCCATAACGGTTAACTGCCTGCCTTATGGCTCGCGTGTCCTCCAGTTGCTCTCTTCTCCATTTGACCATGCCGAAAACAAAATTCAAGTACTTGTTGTTGGCCATGCCCTCACGAGCTTCGTCCGAACTGACGTATTCCTCAATGGAAGAATAAGTTTCCATGGCTTGTACGTAATTACCCAATTTTTCTTCGCAAAGAGCAATCTGGTAAAGAACGGGAACTTGCCAAGCAGGCGAAGTGTCAATTTCCCTCAAGGCGGAGTAGATTCTGTATGCATTGAAGTACTCACTGTCTTCGAAAAATTTATTGGCAAGATAATTGCCAGTTTTCTTTTTCCAAAAGTTCCAAACGCCTTTCAATTGCCTGATCGTCAGTTTATCCCTGTCCCGGATGGTACGACCTTGCTCCAAATTCAAGATCATCTCGGGATTGAAAGCGGATTCCTTGAGCAAAAGAAGAAGCTCCTTCACAGACTCTTCGTCCTGCCCAAGTTGCTCATAGGTCAAGGCAAGCAGATAGTGGGCTTCAGGCACATAAGGGCTTTGTGGATACAAGGTCCCATAAGACCGAAGGACTTCCTTGACTTTCGCAAAATCGGCTCGAGGCGTTTTGTCGAACTCCAACTCAATGTCCGTTCTTTGCTCGGGAGGAAGGCGGTTCGCTTTTTCCAACTTGCGTAGAGTTTCTCTAGCCCGACGGTAATGAGCTAAACCCTGCTTGAATTGAACAAATCCACGGTCCGTGTCTTCCAATTGTTCGAGTTTGAAAAGTCGACTGAAAAACTTGGTTGCGTTGTCATAATCTTCCGCATCCATAAAAGTTTCCGCGATCTCGAACATCGCCTGATTGGACTCGGCATCGGAACGGGTTTCCATGCGCTTGCCTTTTTGCTTCTCAGCTAACTCGAAGGATTCATTACGTGGCAGAGTGAGAGTTGCATTAATGGCATTGTAAAACTTATTTAAAGCCATCCGATGAGCACCGAGAGTTCTATAGATTTTCCCTAACCGAATATGAGTCTCGGGTATAGTGGGAGCACCACGCTTTCTTCCCTCGAGCCATTTCGTAACAGAACCCAAAGGTGCTTTTAGGTCGGGAATCCCTGGAGCGTCTTCATGATCTTCAAATGGATACCGGTCATCGGAAGCAAATTCCTCTAAGTACCGTTCATAAGTCTTGGCGGCATCGACCCATGCTTGGTTGCGTTCATGCATTCCGATAAGGGATAGCAAAATATCCCTGCGGTAACGTTTGTGGTGTGGTGCGTTGAGCCTTCCAAGCACTCGGTTACAATAGGAGTTTGCTTTGAAGACTGAAGTTGTGACCCAAGGTTGATTTGTTCCCCCGGAAGCATGCCTTGTTTGCATAATTGCCTCCAATATCTTGATTTTCAGTTCTTCGTCAATGCGCTCGCCTAAAACAGTGTATTCACCGATCTCAGTAGGCTTGCGATCCTCTGGACGTTGACTGAGAACATTAGACTCGACGATGTCGACAGGCTCCATTGACTCGGGGGTTCGTTCGGGGAGGGGGGCTTCAAGGTCCTGCGTCAAAGATGGAGATCGCATCGGTGAAACGAATTCAGGCAACTCCAACAAGTCGACCTCACGAAGCAGGTCCTCAAGGGTTGCATTCTTGTAGTCCACCTTAGAGATTGCCGATAGTTGAAGAACCTTACCGACCGGTGCAATGGATTGCGGTTCTGTTTGCGCTGGTAATGAGGGTGCAGGGCTTGTGGGGAGTTGATCTGGTATGGCCAATTCGTCTTCGTTGGCCAAAGGAGCGAGAGAAGATTGCGTCGAGGTCGATGGGATGCCTACCCTGTTCAGTAGGTTGTCTGGGATCAATTCGTTTTTCAGCCTGAATGACTGGTCACTTCCTTCGTCGGCTGGAACCACAGGTGGTGTGTAATCCCGAGAGGGAAAAACCGGCAAAGGATTGGATGGCGAAGGAGGACTTACGCTTTCCGAGCTCTCGATATCGTCGATAAGAGCATCAATGCCTTCTATGACATCCTCTAGCGACTTCTCCTGAACAGTGGACGAGGAAACGGCATCCTGCCCATTGAAATGCTGAAAAAAACCAGGGGCAAAAAAGGAGATAAACAAAAATAATGATTTCATAGTCTGTCCTTTCATCGTCTAACTCTCTTGTAAGTCGCTTTGGAAGACATCCTCAACCCATCGGGTGCAACTGTGTATGGAGGGACGAATGGAGATGCCTGAAAGGAAGAACCGGAAGGACCAACGTTGGAATTTTCAATGATCCGCAAAAGTTCATCCGTGGAGTCGGTTCCAAAAGAATCCAAGCCCTCAAAAGGATCGGACAATGGCAAGGTACTGGGTGGCATCATTTGAGGAAGGAAAGAGGGCGGAACCTGACTCGAATTTTGATCGTAGCGAGGAGGCATGGAAGGTGTGGAAAGGCTCGCCGTTTGATTTGCTTCCGGACTGATTTGGTTGACGATAGTAGTCCGCACGACGGGGGCGCTGACCGGAGGCGCGATATTGTTTCTATCAACCGGTAATGGAGATATGGAGAATCGAAGGGGAACCGGTTTCGCGAAAGAAAGATAAGAAGGGCGCTTGGGGGCAGGTGCGTCGAAGCGTTTGGTTTCGAAACCATGCAAGGCAAGGCCGTGAAACATGAAAACGATCCCTAGAATGCTAGAAATCCTCAAAAGTTTGCTGTAGATGTTTTTTTCCATTGAAAGATCATTCACCTCATAATGTCGGAGCTTTTTAACCAAACTTTACTGCAATTCTTCATTTTTTTAAAAAAAGGCTCTAAATTTCAGGTTGGTGATCCCGGTGCACACGGAGAAGATCTTCCATTGTGTGAACGTCAAGAGGATGAACCCCCCTCGCCTCAAAAGTCGTAGCCGTTATATCAAAAGGGTTACCGTAATTTGCGAGGCACCGAGAAGTTTGCGCCCAAATCGCATAGGGGTTGGATAATGCCTCACCGGTTTCCTCCGCAAGATCGATTGCGGTTGAAATCACCGAATCATCGCATTCGGGGAAATTACAATTGTAATTTACGTGAATATCGCATGGGTGATGCTCCACGATATGCTGAAATACGGGAACGGAAGCAATGTCGTCACCTGTTAGATGTTCCGGTCGCCAAAGAACCCGAACTTCTTCCTCCATGCAGGTTCTTGCAATCAACTCGCTGTCTGTGGACAGAACGACTTCATCAACGTTTTGACATCCAACAAGTTTCCGGACGGCACGCAACACCAATGGTTCTCCTTTGTAGGGAAGAAGGTTTTTGTAGGTCAAGCGTTTGCTTCCTATTCTCGCAATTACGGAACCGACGACTTTCATTATTTTATCCTATCTCAAGTGAGAGTTGAGTTGCAAGTCGCATGTAAGCAAGAGGGTTTCAGCTTGGAATGATTGGATTCTTTTGGTTTCCTATTCACCCATGGCTCTCATTCCATATTCAAGGCAAAGCATTAGCCACGAAGACATCACCTCGATCAATCAGGTGATTACGTCTGACTTTCTCACTCAAGGTCCCAAGGTTCAAGATTTCGAGAGAGAGCTTTCAAATTGGTTTGGGGTCGAAGATGCGGTCGTCTGCTCAAGTGGAACGGCTGCCCTTCATTTGGCCTATGCCGCCGCGGGTGTTGGAGAAGGAAGCCTCGGAATCATTCCGGCGATTACTTTCTCAGCCACCGCCAATGCCCTGAAATATCAATCTGCGCAAATTTCCTTTTGCGACGTATCCCCTCACACGGGTTTGATTGATCCAGAGTCACTTGAGTATTGCCTTGAGCAAGTAAGTGAGGAGCAAAAGGAAAAAACCAATATCGTAACTCCGGTGTCCTTTGCCGGTTCCGTTGCTCCTTTGGAAAAATGTAGCCTCTTGGCCAAAGAACACGGATTTGGTCTAATTGAGGATGCGTCGCATTCACCGGGTGCCTGGAAGCAAGAGGAATCCGGTTCCAAGACCAAGAGCTCATCCGGATTATGGGAAGATGCCTCAACTTTGAGTTTCCATCCAGTCAAGCATATCTGTTGCGGCGAAGGCGGGGCAGTGTTGACGAACTCCGGAAAATTGGCCGAATCAGCTAGAAAACTGAGAAGTCACGGGATCGCGCGCCCTTTTGGAGAGAACCATGAAACTCCTTGGCGATACGAACAAGAGGAACTTGGATGGAACTACAGGTTAACCGATCTACAAGCCGCCCTTGGCATTTCTCAATTGAAAAGACTTGATGATTTTCTCACCCAAAGACGAGCTCTTGCGTCCCGATACCTCGAATCCCTAAAGGAGAAACCGTTTTGTGATCATTTCGAACTTCCTGAGATTGATCCGGGTAATGCTTGGCATTTGTTCGTCATTCGCTTCAAGGAAAAGGGAAAAAGAGACTTGGCCCACAAATTCCTAAAGGAAAAGAATGTTTTGACTCAGGTTCACTATGTCCCACTTTATCGGCATCCGTATTTCGAAAAGATGGTAGGAAAGATTCGCCTTCCGGGAGCGGAGACTTTCTACCGGGGCTGCTTGAGCATACCTCTTTACCCTCATCTAACAGTAAATGATCAGGATAAAGTGATTGAGGAACTCGGTAATTTCGTCAATCAATTCTCATGAAAACGAGCAAGCAAGGCTTGCCGGAGGAAGTAGCTGGGGAATACTCATGCTTGAAAGGATTTCGAGAAAAACAAATGGCCTATGAGCTTTGTTCAATCAGGATGGAAGATTCCATCCCGATAATGGGATGGAGAAACAAGCAATTGAATGTCCTGCGTCAGAAAAAACCTCTCACGCAAGAAGATCAGCTGACTTATTTCGAAAAGATCGTACAGCCTCAATTTCCTAAGGAAAAACCGGATCAAATCCTCCTTAGGTTCACCCATCGAAATGATTTGATTGGATACGGAGGCTTGGTCCACCTGAACTGGGATGACCGCAGGGGCGAAGTCTCCTTCCTATTGGAACCCGAAAGGGGCCAAGACCTGAAGCTCTACGAAAAGGAATGTAAGATCTTCATGAACCTGCTTATGAAATGCGCCTTCATCACGCTTAACCTAAACAAGATAAGCACGGAGGCCTACGCTCATCGCGGGTTTCATGTAAGGGCTCTCGAGTCCTCCGGTTTTACGCGGGAAGGAGTCCTGAGGGAACAAACCCTCGTTCAAGGAGATTGGACGGATGCAGTCATCGCATCATGCCTCAAATCAGAATATCTTGATCGAGTAAAGAGCAGGCAGGAATGACCACCTCCTCCCCCATTGTTCTTTTTTCAAGCTTATCGGCCAAGATTTCCCTTTACGAAAAAGTTCTCCAATCCGCCCGTAAGTTCGACGAGCGCGCTCGGGTGATCGGGGTGGACTGCGACCCTGATTGCCGTGCAGCTTCAAGGGTCGAAGAATTTGCCCGTATCCCTCCTCTTGAAGAGATGGATACGGAAACCCTGACAAGTTACTGCCAAGAATTGAAGGTTACTCATGTCATTCCAACCAGGGACGCGGAACTTGCCTGTTGGTCGACTAAACGCGACCATTTGAAACAAAATGGGATTCAGGTCATGGTTTCCGCCCAAAGAGCACTTAAAACCTGCCAAGACAAACTCCTTTTTTCAAGTTCGCTCAAGTCATTGGCCGTTCGGCCCATAGCCACTTCGGAACACCTTTCGACCTTACCTTGCAATCAGTTTGCCGTAAAAGAGAGATTGGGTTGCGCATCCAAGTCGATTGGTTTGAATCTTGATCGCGAGAAAGCAATGAAGCATGCGCGGAGCTTGGAGCGACCTATTTTTCAACCGATGATACAGGGATCCGAATTTAGTGCGGAGTCTTGGATCAATTCAGCTGGGAAATGCCAAAGCATCTTATTGCGGTGGCGCTCGAAGGTAGTGGACGGAGAGGCCCATGAATCGGAGATCTTCGAGAATAAGGAATGGGAAGGCAGCATGCAAAACGCCTTCGAAGCCATCCCCGGTTTGTCGGGTCATGCCCTGGGGCAAGTAATCGTCGACTCCGAAAACTGTCTGCATCTAGTTGAGATCAACCCTCGCTTGGGAGGTGCAAGCCCACTTGCTTTGACTGCGGGCTTGAGTTCAATCGAGTGGTTTCTATTGCAGTCCACCGGAAGAGAAAATGAAATACCCGTACAGCCTCCACTTAACAAGAAACTCAAATTAAGGAAGGTCGACGGCGAGGCTGTCATTTCATAATCTACTTTTCCTTCTCGACAGAAGTGAGAACGATCTTAGTTTTCATTTTCTAATGCCGGCCACAACCATTGCCATTGCGAACCAAAAAGGAGGAGTGGGTAAAACCACCACGACTGTAAACTTGGCGGATGCCCTAGCATCCTTCGGTCTGCCTACTCTGATCGTCGACATGGACCCTCAAGCCAACGCCACAAGTTGCCTTGGACTGGAAAAAAAAGCCGGTGCGGGCATTTACGAACCGTTGCTCTCTGGGGGAGACCTGGCAGATCGTGTAATTTCAACCCGTAGAAAGAACTTGTGGATCGTTCCTTCGGAATTGGACTTAGCTGCCGCTGAACTTGAACTAAGTGGACAACCGAACTACCTGATCAAGTTGCGCTCATCCTTAAACGGACTGACACAAAATTACGGTTTGGCGGCCATTCTCATAGATTGCCCCCCCACTCTCGGCCTGCTTTCGATGAACTCTCTATGTGCCGCGGACTACCTCATTGTGACTCTTCAATCCGAGTACCTCGCCCTTGAAGGGCTTGGCCAAATCGCCGGCGTAGTCGCTCAACTCAGGGAATCCGGTGCCAATCCGGGACTAAAACTCGGCGGAATCGTCATGACGATGTACGACAACAGAACCCGCCTTTCCTATGAGGTTTGGCAGGAGGTCAATCAACATTATCCCAACGAAATCTTTCGCACTGCAATTCCCCGAACCGTCCGCCTAAGTGAAGCGCCGAGTTTTGGTCAGACTATTTTCGAGTACGATCCGAACGGACAAGGATCAAAGGCCTATTCGGCATTCGCCAAAGAAGTGCAGTCACGATTTTTCGAGCAGGATAGAGTGGAATGAGTTTTTTTCGGAAGCTCTTGCCATTCTTTGAAAAGAAGAAGTCGCCAAGCCAAGCCACTAGCCAAGACCAAAAGCTCCTGAATTTCCAAAAAAGAATTGGATATTCTTTCAAGCGCCCAATACTCCTTGCCGAAGCTCTCACGCACCCTTCTTTCCACGAACACAAAAGGCAAAAGCCGAACAACCAGAGACTCGAATTCCTGGGTGACTCGATTCTCGGTGCTATTCTTGCCGAGGAATTGTTTCATCTTTTTCCCAAAGGTGACGAAGGCACTCTGAGCAGAAACAGAGCCGTTCTAGCCCGTGGAAGTTTCTTGGCCGAATTGGCGAGGAGCATTGAGTTGGGAAACGTTCTGCGGATGAGTTCATCCGAAAGAAAAAACAGAGGAAACCAGAGAAGCTCAGTCTTGGAGGATGGCATTGAGGCTCTTATCGGCGCTATCTTTCTCGATGGTGGAATGGAAGCAGCTCGAGACCGGGTACTGGTATGGATGGGAGATTTGAGCAATCTACTCGAACAAACTCAGGTCCAATTCAACCCCAAAGGACAACTTCAAGAGATTGTTCAAGCAACCAGACCGAAAGACAAAATCAGATATAAGCTCGAAAGGGAAAGCGGCCCCCCTCACCTCAGAACCTTCACGATCACAGTCTCGGTCGGAGAAGAAGGATTGGGGCAAGGTCAAGGAAAGAGCAAAAAGGAAGCCGAGGAAGCTGCAGCCACCATGGCTTTGGCAAGCCTTGAGCAAAGAAGTGATAAAGCCACCCCCTGCGGAGACTCAAGCTCTGCGTGAAACGGATCCTCATTCCTCAGGCGGAAAAGGCCAACTTCGCTCCCTCTCTTCCCGAGTCTGCAACTTCAGCCTTGGCGGCAAACGAAATCCTGAGGATAAAAAACCCTATTGCCATCCTTTTGGAAGAAAGCCTGCCAAAGGCCGAAGAATGGGCTGAGGATACGGCGGCTTTGATGGAGGAAATATCTTCATCCATTTCGATAGACTTTCAAACTTTCGACCATCCCCCTATTGAATCAAACCCTGATGCCTTTGAACGCTCGTGCGAGCGAACGGCCACCCTCTCCAGTCTTCTAGGCTCCCGAAAAACGAACTCCGCAAGCGATAAAAAAACCATAACCCTCATCGCAACTACCCCTGACTCAATTCTTGGACCATGCCCACCACCTGAAGATCGACAAAAATCTGAAACTGAGATAAATAAGGGAAATGTATTGGATTTCGACGAATTCTGTCTCTCATTAGCTGAAAACCTTGGCTATTCATCAGAGATTCTTTGCGAAGAACCTGGTCAATTCTCAATTAGGGGCGGCTTGGTCGACGTATACCCCGTAAACGGTCGTGAGCCAGTCAGAATCGATTTCTTCGGTAATGAAGTCGAAGAAATTCGGGCCTTCGACCCAACGACTCAAAGGACTACGGAGCAACTCTCAGGAGTAACCATAGCCAGTTCGGGGCCAATGGATACTTATGGTCGCGAAGGCGAATTTTTTCGTTACCTCATTGAGCCCGTGACCTGGGTTTTGCGTGAACCGGAAAAATTGGTTTCCCTTTACCCTCTTGTCTTCCATGAGACCGACAATAAGAAAGGGGCGAAAGCGAATTTTTCCCTCTCATGGGCAAGCAAAGGAAAAAACCACTTCATCGGAACAAGTGAATTAAGCGCAGGTGCGGGAATTTTCGAAGAATCGGATGAGATGAAATCGCAAGTTTTCAGCCTGAGCGACTTCCGCACTCCTCCGGATCATTCTTCAATCAGCCTTGAAAGGCTTGAAAATCAAAAGTTTTCAAGAACCAGCTTTCTTTTTCACTTACTCCAAAAGCAAAAGCAAAAACATGAGGTCATCATCGCGGCCGGGGCGGACTCGGAAAGGAAAAGAATCACAGAAATTATCCGGGAAGAGAGTTCACTTGAAAAACTAAATCCACGCTTTCTTCCCATCGGATTACGGGAAGGTTTTTCAGCTGAACCCGGCAAAGAAAGCAATTGTTTTTCCTTGCTCAAAAAAAATCCTGAGAAAGGTATTGTTCTGGCCACTGCACGCGAGATTCTGGGCAGGGAACGGAGCAGGCGATCGTCACGCACCAAAAAAGCAATTGTCCGAAGAAAAGAGGTCGACCAAGCCCTCGACTTTTCGGAACTCGTTCAAGATGACTACCTCGTTCATCACCAACATGGAATATGCCGTTTCAGGCAATTGGGGAAAATTGAGGAAGAAAATCGAAAAGAAGAAGCGATTACGCTTGAATTCGCCGATGGCATACTCCTTCACGTTCCCTTGCAGGAATCACACCTGCTCTCGCGTTACGTAGGATTGCAGAAGGCGAAACCAAAACTGGCCAAACTGGGAGGTAAAGCGTGGGCAAAAACCAAGCAGGCCGCAGAACTTGCTGCCCTTGACTTGGCCGCTGACTTACTCCGACTGCAAGCCACCCGGGAGACTCAAAAAGGCTATGCCTTCGCCGCCGATGACCAATGGCAAAAGGAATTCGAAGACGCTTTTCCTTTCACCGAAACCCCCGACCAGCAAAAGGCAATCGATCAAACCAAGATAGACATGGAAAAGGAAGAACCCATGGATCGCTTGGTTTGCGGCGACGTTGGTTTCGGAAAAACGGAAGTCGCCCTAAGAGCCGCCTTCAAGGCTGTCATGGACGGGAAGCAAGTGGCTCTGTTGGCTCCCACGACGATCTTGTGCCAGCAACACCTAAACGTATTCCGCGAACGAATGGCGGACTACCCGATTGAGATCGAAATGCTTACGCGCTTTCGCACCTCCAAAGAACAAAGAAAAATTCTCCGATGCGCAAGAGACGGGACCATCGACATCCTCATCGGCACTCACAGGATACTCGGTAAAGACTTGGTATTTCTTGACCTAGGGCTTTTGGTCGTAGACGAAGAACAGAGGTTCGGCGTGCAACACAAGGAAACCATCAAGCGACTTAGGGTGAACGTAGACGTCCTTACCTTAAGTGCCACCCCAATCCCCAGAACACTCTATTTTGCAATGGTTGGGGCTCGCGCCTTGAGTGCCATTGAAACACCCCCCGTCAACAGGCGCTCCATTAGGACCGAGGTGGCGAAAAACTCTCCCGAGGTCGTCAAACGAGCAGTCGAAATGGAACTACGACGAGGTGGACAGGTTTTTTACCTTCACAACCGAGTGAAAACAATTGCTTCGGTAGCCCGCAAACTTCAGGCCCATTTCCCCGAAATTCGAATTGCCGTTGGTCACGGCCAAATGGAAGAAAACGAACTAGAGAAAGTGATGACCGAATTCGTGGCAGGAGATCACGACCTTTTGGTTTGCACTACCATCATCGAATCCGGTTTGGATATCCCCAACTGCAACACCATCATCATTGAAGGAGCAGATAAATTCGGGCTTTCCCAGCTTTATCAACTGCGCGGGCGAGTGGGAAGATTCAACCGACAGGCATATGCCTACCTCCTTCTCAACATGGGAATGCCGGTTTCCGACTTGGCCCGCAAAAGACTTTCGGCCATTCGTCAAACCAACAATTTCGGAGCCGGATTCCGAATTGCCCTAAGAGATCTCGAACTTCGCGGGGCCGGAAACCTACTAGGGAGCGAGCAAAGTGGCCATGTGGCCGGTATAGGTTTTGAGTTATACTGCAGGCTATTGAAGGAAAGTGTATCACGCCTTAAGGGAGATGACTTAAGTCTGCGCCTGTCTGCAACCGTCCGCCTTGATTTCTTGGTTTCCGGAGAAACGGAAGAGGAAGAAGCTTCCGAAATTCATGGCGAAATTGAAACTGAGGGAGCCTTCTTCCCCGAAAATTATACCGCTGAGGCAAGATTGCGAATTGAAGGTTACAGGCGACTCTCGCGCATACAAACGCTCGCTGAACTGAGCGAATTCGAAGAAGAACTTCGCGACCGATTCGGTTCTCCTCCAGGCGAGGTTGATAACTTACTTTCGGAGACCAAGATCAGATGCCTAAGCGAGGAAGCGGGATTTGACCAAATCGAGGTAAAGGGAAGTGAACTTTTTTGCCGTTTTGTACGAAACGCCAAGGACAAGGAAAAGAAATATCTTCGAATTGCCGGAAGGATTCCAAAACTTTCTGCACGAAAACCACTTTTGAAGTTGAAGGAAATCATCCGTTTTCTAAAGATTAGGGTGCATGGGAATAAAAACGATTAAAACTTTTGCTCGCAAAACTTTGCTTTTTGCGTCCGCCCTGTCCTTGTCCGCTCATTTTCTTAACGCGGAGTTGATTGAAATCAATCGGGTGGTCGCCAAGGTCAACGAGCGAATCGTTACCTGGGGGGAAATAGATAACGCGATGACCAGGTTGAACTTCTCCGACCAAGAAAAGAAAAAACGCACCAATGAATTCGTCGAGGGAAAGGTCGACCGTTTGCTTTCCATCGCTGCATTCAAGGAGAAAGGCATGGCGATCCCGGATACTTATGTCGAACAGGAATACAACAAGCGCCTCATTCGCGACTTCAACGGTGACCGAAAGCTTTTTCGTGATTACCTCCGTAGCAACGGTCGTTCTCAATTGGAGTTCAGGAAAGATTTAGAGGAGGAAATCATCTACAGTCACATGCTATCGACTCGCAGAAAACTCAAGGAGGAGATAAGTCCGGAAAAAGTAGAAGCTTATTACAATAAGCAGGTCAATCTCTTCAAAACCGAAGTAAAAATTCGTTTGAGCGAGATTGCCTTCTCTCAAATTGCAGGAGAACCCCAGTCCGTGCTCCTTCAGCAAGCACGAAAGGTACAAGATAAGTTCAAAAAGGGAGTTCCTTTCAAAAAACTTGCTACCGAAAACGGACAAAGCCCCTTCAGGGAGAAAGCAGGAGATTGGGGAGTAATGGTATCGGAAAGAGAAATAAGAAACGACGAAATCAGGAAACAGGCTTTTTCTCTTAAGGAAGGTCAGGTTTCGGAACCTTTTGTGGTCGAAACCCTGGAGCGACAAAAAGACGGTTCGATCAAAAAATCAGGCAAGCTTGCCGTTTACCTTTTACTCGTCACTGAGAAAAAAGCTTCCGGGCGCAAACCCCTTGACGAAGTCCGACAGGAAATCGAACGAACCTTGGCTTCCGAATACGAGGCCCAAAGCCAACGCCAATGGCTTGGCCGACTCAAGAAGGAAGCCTATGTCCGAATAACATTGCCAAAGTAGTTTTCTTCCCTCCTCCCACACTCCCTCCAATTCTCTCCTCTCAATGACAACTGCTCCCGGTTGCCTCAACTCTTTACGCGAATTACGCCCCCAGGACCGCCCACAAGAACGACTTGAAAAGCTTGGCGCCGCACCCCTCGCAGACCGAGAGTTACTTGCCATGCTTATTCGATCGGGGACCGCGCAGAAGGATGTCCTCGCCTTGGCCGACGATCTGATCAGGCAGGCAGGTTCCTTAGCGGGGTTACTGCGATGGGACGTATCTGATTTCAGGAGAGTACGGGGAATAGGCAAGGTGAAGGCACTTCAATTGTGCACCTTTGTTGAAATTGCAAAGCGCATGATGAGAGGAGAAAGAACCCAAAGCGAAAGATTCGAAAGTCCTGAGGTCGTTTGGGAATATCTTTATCCGGAAGTCCGCTCGGATTCGGTGGAACGAGTTTGGGTCCTGTGCCTGGACCGGAAGAACAAGTTGATTCGGGCTGAAGCAGTAACATCAGGAACCGCTACGGGGAGCCTTGTTCATCCAAGGGAAGTATTCCGCCCTGCCATCCGTCATGGCTCTTCTGCCGTCATCATGGCCCACAATCACCCAAGTGGAGATCCGTCTCCAAGTTCGGCAGATATCCGAGCAACCAAAAAAATTCATCATGCTGCCGAACACATCGGAATCGATCTACTTGATCATGTGATTTTAGGAGAAATCGAGAACGACCCAAAGCAAGTCGGATACTACAGTTTTTCAGACGCAGGTTACCTTTCCCACGCTTCCTTGTCCCTCAATAGCCCTTAGCCTGAAAACCATCATAACTGATTGTTGAATTTCTTACCGAAAAGTTGACAACCCAAGCAAACTTGGATTACTTACACATTTATGAGCTTAAGGATTCTTGGTGTTTTTATGGCAATATTCTGTCAACTCTTCTATTTTGCTGAAGCAAAACAATCGGAGGAGAAAAATGATTTCCGCCTGAGGCCTGCAATTGGGGGAGAACAGAATGGTTGGTTTGATGCGAAGGGACTTCCGACTGCACTGAAAATAAATAACGAGTGGGTTTTGCCAAGAGGCGGAACTATGGAATGGTTGATGAGCAAAGGTTACGTGCCTCACGCTGAAAGAAAGAATGCCATGACTCCAAACCCCTTTGACAAAAGATACAAAGAACCCCGCTCACTGCACTTGCCATCCCTTGCGACAAGACCAGTTGATTTAATCAACACTGGAATCAGTCCCCGCTTCAAGAAGTCAAATGATCCATTTGAGGGTCTGGCCGATCCCATGAAAAGGAAATATTCCCCGTTGACGGGGGCAGGGGCATCACCTGGACTTCCAGGGCAGAAAGCCAATCCTGGGCCGACCTTGACCCCTGAGGGCAAACTTCCTTCTCTTAGAAACTCCCCATTCGCCCCCCCCGATGGGAATCCTCTGGAGAATGGAGTGCCTGGAACGATAAACGCGCCTCTGCAGAAACCGAAGCTCCCCGAACAAGATCCTTTTGCCGACGAACTGAACAACCCGATCAATACTCCTGCATCTCCAAACAATAAGTTGAATGAATTGCCTGGTAAACCAATTGATATTGAACCTCGCAACGACAATCCTTTCAGTCCCGTAAAACCAAGCGCCTGACCTTTCAGCTCCTAGGGTCCAGAGGAAAGAGGTTTTTCCCTTTATTTTCTCTGCCAAAATAGTCAAGGTGCATTGATATGAAACCTTGTCTTACTTTATCTCTTGTACCTTCCCTGCACGGTGGCCCATGGATACTTTGGGATGATTTGGTAACGGGCATTCGAAAAACCGCTGAATATGGTTTTTCAGCAATTGAATTGTTTACCGAAGGACCGTCCGCTGGTGTCCCTGGAGAGTTGCAGCGCTTACTCCAGGAAAACAATTTACAACTTGGAGCCGTTGGTACGGGTGCAGGGAAAGTAATTAAAGGCCTGACCCTTACCGACTCTGATCCAAGCATTCGACGAAACGCCCAAAACTTCGTTGGCGACATGATTGAGTTTGGAGCTGAACACGGAGCCCCAGCTATCATAGGTTCTATGCAAGGAAGCTCGAACGAAGCGGCCAATCGCGAAGAATGCCTGAAATGGTTGGAAGAGGCTCTCGAAGAACTGGGTGAGAAATCAAGGAAGGCCGGGACTTTCCTTATTTATGAACCACTGAACAGGTATGAAACCAATTTATTCAACCGCTTCGGGGATGCCTGTGAATTCTTGGACGGTCTGCAAACAAATGGAGTCTCTCTTTTGGCTGACCTTTTTCACATGAATATCGAGGAGGAAGATATCGCTCAGTCCCTCACGGAGGGATCAAAATACGTGGGACACGTTCATTTCGCAGACAGCAACCGTAGACCCGTGGGTTGCGGTCACACCGAGATCGCTCCAATTGCTCGGGCGCTAACCGACATCGGATACGAGGGTTGCGTGTCCGCCGAGGCTTTTGATTGGCCTGATCCCGAAACGGCTGCACGGCAAACCATTAACTCCTACCGAAAATACTTTTCCTGATCCTCTCCCAAACCAAAACCAATGTCTACGGCACCCAACCTTCTCTTCATCCTAACGGATCAACAACGCTATGATACGATCTCGGCGCTCGGTCATCCTCACTGCATCACGCCAAACCTTGACAAATTGGTCGAGGAAGGAGTGACTTTCACTCAGTGTCATGTTACCGCGCCCTCCTGCGCTCCATCACGAGCGAGTCTCTTTACAGGCCATTTCCCTCATACTACGGGAATTCTCAAGAATGCCGACAATTGGACAAGAAGCTGGATTGAAAACCTTGCGGACTCGGGTTACCACTGTGCTAACGTCGGGAAAATGCACACTTGGCCCTTCACAACCCCTTGCGGGTTTCATGAACGACAAGTGGTAGAAAACAAAGACCGTTTTCTCGAAGGAGCTGAATTCCAAGACGACTGGGAAAAACATTTGGATGACATTGGAGTAGAGAAACAGAAAAGAGTTCTTTACCGGGAGAGGCCAGACTACAGGGATTGCCTAGGGGCATTTTCGTGGGATCTGCCGGAAGAAACCCATTCGGATGCTTTTACTGGGAACAGAGCGGTCAAGTGGTTGAAGGAATATGATGGTAAAAAGCCCTTCTTCCTTGAAGTTGGTTTTCCAGGCCCCCACCCTCCTTATGATCCTCCCTCTCGATTTCTCGATCTATATGAGGACGTGGATGTCCCCATTGCACCCGTAAGCCAAGAGGATTTGGAGGGACAACCTAACGCATACAAGGCCATGCGAACACACAATGTCGAAATCGATCACGATTCCGTCGTACATCAAATGGAGCCGACCCAAGAAAACAGAATTCGGCAAAGAAAGCATTATTTGGCCAACGTCACTCTCATAGACGAGAAAGTCGGCCAAATCATGAAAGCTCTCGAGGAGAAAGCTCTTCTCGAAAATACCATCGTGATCTTCTCGAGTGATCACGGCGACTGCCTCACGGATCATGGGCACAGCCAAAAGTGGACAATGTATGATGAAATAACGCGTGTGCCTCTCATCGTACATTCTCCATCTCGCTTTGAAGGAGGCCGGAGAGTCGACGATCTCATACAATTGATGGACGTTGGTCCTGCCATACTGGAAATGGCCGGTGCCGACTTACCCGAGACAATGGACGCCGAAACGATTCTTCCCGCTCTTGAAAACGCGGAGTGGGCAGGCCGGGAATACGTATATGCAGAGCAAGCAAAAGACCTGATTCTCACCGACACCGAATTCATGACCATGGTTCGAAGCAAAGAATGGAAATTGGTTCATTTTCTAGGTGAAGACGATGGGCAACTTTTCGACCTAAAAAAGGATCCTCAAGAAACGAATAACCTTTGGAATAAAAACGAGTACCAAGAAACCCGAAAAATGCTCTTGGAAAATTTGCGCGAATGGCGAATCCGCAGTCATTATGAAAATGCCAATTGGGCAAACGACTGGAGATAAAAAATTCGACGGCACCCGAAGGATGGACTTTAAAAACAACGACGAACAAAGAGAAACACGAGAAGCGCCTACCACTGCGATCGGAATTTTGAGGAACATCGGGCCCGGAATGATCTTGGCTGGCTCGATTGTTGGTTCAGGTGAACTGATCGCCACAACGAGAACGGGAGCGGAAGCTCACTTCGATTTTCTTTGGCTGATTATACTAGGATGCGTAATCAAGGTTTTCGCTCAAATCGAACTCGGACGTTATGCGATAACCAACGGTAAGACCACGTTGTCGGCCCTGAACGAAGTTCCCGGCCCGATTTTTCGCTTTGACTTTGGCAAAAGAAGGATTCGGGCCAATTGGATCATTTGCTATTGGCTTCTGATGTTTCTTTCGATCCTCGGGCAACAAGGAGGCATTGTCGGTGGAGTAGGCCAAGCCATGGCGATTAGCATTCCCCTGACCGAAGAGGGCAAAATCTATAACGAAAACATAGCCCGAAAAGTCAGCCTTGACGTTAAAAAGGCCGAGCTTGCAAACCTAAGAAAAAACACGAATCCGGCAGAAAAGAACACCCGACTCAAAGAGATTTCGAAGATGAGCGAGGAAATAGAAAAAATGGGGGCAGTACCCAAGGCCAATGATCACATCTACTGGTCTCTTATTTTGACCGGGGCGGCCATTTTCCTTTTGGTATGGGGTAAATTCTCTTTCATTGAGAGATTTTCCGTTTTCTTGGTCGCAGCCTTCACCCTCGTTACCATAGCCAACCTCTTTGCCCTTCAGAGTTATGACAAATGGGCCGTAACCATGGTGGAATTGAAGCGAGGACTCTCCTTTGGCTTTCCGGAAGGCAACAAGCCCTTGATTACAGCCCTCGCAACTTTCGGGATCATTGGTGTAGGAGCATCGGAGCTTTTGGCCTACCCCTATTGGTGCTTGGAGAAAGGGTACGGCAAATTTGTCGGGAAGCGCGATGAAAGCGAAAATTGGATTCGAAGGGCCAAAGGATGGATGAGAGTCATGCATTGGGACTCATGGGGCGCCATGATCGTCTACACCTTTTGTACGATTGCCTTTTATCTTTTGGGAGCCGCCGTCTTAGGAAGATCAAACCTCATTCCGGAAGGTTCGGAGATGATTCAGACCCTTTCTGCAATGTACCAACCCGTTTTTGGAGACTTTGCCCAGAACCTCTTTCTTTTTGGTGCATTTGCTGTTCTTTTTTCCACATTTTACGTAGCCATCGCGGCACAAAGTCGACTCGCAGTAGACGTGGGCTCTGTTACGGGTATAGTGAAACTCAACGAAAGAACCCGTGCCGCAGGACTAAAATGGGCTGGTATCATCCTTCCTATGCTAAGCGTTCTTTGCTACGTATTTTTCCCAAAACCAGTCGTCCTCGTTCTCATTGCCGGAACCCTACAAGCAATCATGCTACCGCTAATCGGGTTTGCCGTCCTATACTTTCGCTACAAAAAATGCGATGACCAACTACGCCCAGGTAAAGTTTGGGACTTTTTCCTTTGGCTTTCCTTCGGAGCCTTTCTCGTCGTGGGAACGTACCAAGCCTATGCAAAACTATTCCTATGAAAACAAATAGACGCTCGATCATCAAATCCGTCGCTGCCACGACGATCCTAGCCGCCGGTTCAGCAACCCCAAACGTTTCACGGGCTCAAGCTCCAAAGAAAATAGCCGATCCCAAGTTCCGCATTAAGAAAGGTCGGATCAAACAGTCCATCATGGGGTGGACCTTCAACCCGATGCCCACCCCCGAGTTAGCGAAGTTATGCAAGGAAATCGGACTTGTGGCTATGGAAGGCATCTCTCCCAAGCATTATCCTTTGATCCAAGAGCTCGGCATGGATGTGTCTTTGGTCGGAAGTCACGGTTTCAAGGAGGGTCCCGTCAATCCTAAAAACCACGAGGCTTGCGTAGAAAAGCTCACCGAGGCAATTGAACTTTGCGCGGCAGCCGGTTACAAGAGAGTGATCACCTTTACGGGAATGAAAGAAAAAAGCATTACCCAAGAGGAAGCCCAAAAGAATTGTATCGCATGCTGGAAAAAAGTCCTCCCCTTGGCTGAAAAGAAAAAAATCACTCTTTGCTTGGAACACCTAAATTCCAGAGATGATTCTCATCCGATGAAGGGGCATCCCGGGTATTTTGGAGATGACGTGGATCATTGCGTCAAAATGATCAAGGAAATCGATTCCCCGAGCTTCAAACTTCTCTTTGACGTTTACCATGTACAAGTCATGAACGGGGACGTAATCCGGCGCATCAGGCAATACAAGGACGTAATCGGCCATTACCACACGGCAGGAAACCCCGGACGCGCTGAATTGGACGACACCCAAGAAATCAACTACCCCGCTGTAATGCGTGCTATTTTGGATACCGGATACGATGGTTACGTAGCCCAAGAGTTTATTCCCAGCTGGAAAGACAAGAACCTCGCCTTGCGGCACGCGGCCCAAGTGTGTGATGTCTGAACCTCTTATCCGAGCTTCAGGTCCCCAACCTAATTCATCGACCGCCGACAAGGGTTTCGTCAAGCCAAGTTCAGGTGGTTTGGTGTCTTTTGCCGCCGGCGGTCTTATGGCTGTCGCAAGTTTGATTGCCTTTGGAGAATTCAGTATCGCCACGAACCTTTCCGCAAGCAAAGGCAGAAAAGCAAAGCCAATGACAACAACGGAAGTCACTTGGTCTCCCCCTCCCGCCCTACCTGTTCATTTCAACGAAAAGCGTTTTGTCGAGGCGAACAGCGAAGTCCCCGAGAACCCACCCGACGAGACATCCAACTTTTCATTCAGAGACCAACAGGCAGCTCAACCTAAACCTTCCGTCTCAGCAGTGACCGATGATACCCCTGAAGTGAAAGGAGAGAAAGCGACGACTAAAATAGCGCCATCGGCAGAACAGTCCAACCCAAGCCTAACTCCTCCTGGTCAAGCTTCCCA
Source organism: Opitutia bacterium (assembly GCA_002722545.1). Lineage (GTDB taxonomy): Bacteria > Verrucomicrobiota > Verrucomicrobiia > Opitutales > Seribacteraceae > Seribacter. The sequence goes on from PBMI01000016.1 coordinate 63,206, forward strand.
AAAATCTCCGACCTCCCAAGAAAACAACCTTCCCCCCAAAAAAGCCGTTTCCTCGAAAACGGAAGTGGAAGAAGGAGCATCCGAAAACGGTATCCAATTGAAAAAGAACGAAAAAGACGGGGACAAGAGCAATACCGTCCTCCTTGCTAAATCGTTTGAGCAAAGTTCGACCCGTCGAACCGATTCGGATTTGAGTCCCCCAAGACACAAACCCAGGCCCAAGCTTTCACCCGAATTGATCAGGGGACCTCTCATGAAAAGTGCGACGACTGCTCATCGGATTGGGTCCGTTGCAATAGAGTGCCGACTCCATCCTTACGGTGTTTATTTACAGGAAATGCTCAAAGCCATTGAGGAACAGTGGCATCAACTTGCAACTGGCTCGCTTCGGTTTCTCCAAAGGGATCGCGTCCCTGGCACTGTAACCTTTCGCTTCACTTTGCTTCCCACGGGAAAAATTGAAAAGTTGACTAGACTGGACACGGGTAAATCTTCCTTACCTTCTGAATTATGCAGGCAGGCAATTGCCTCGCGTGTTCCCTTTGGAATTTGGACTGACGAGATGATCAAAGACTTCGGACAGTCTGATGAAGTTACGATAAGCTTTCGATACCGGTGAATACTGCTTGCGAGCATTTCCCCATCGGCAAGCAATGCAAGGTCATATCAACCCACGATTGCGGTATTTGGGCCTTTGAAAAAGCACCGGGGGTCTTATCCCACCCAAATAATGAAAGGCGGACTAAGCCTTCCAATTGCCTGCTAAGCGCAGATTATGACAGAGAAGAAGAGTCGTATTACTGGAAAGACGGACAAGGCAAGAAAAGGAATATCTTCCTTCTCCATCGCCTTGACTCCCCTACTTCCGGTGTGATCCTCGGGGCATCAACTAAGAAGTTGGCTTCCTGTCTCAAAGATGCTTTCGCTCGAAGAGAAATAAAAAAGACCTACCACGCCATTGTCATTGCCTCGGGAAAACGTGTCAAAAACGAAACATGGAAAGACAACCTAGTCAAAAAAAGGGAAAAGGGGAAATTACGCGTAACCCGCGGGAAAGGACCGATTGCAATCACAAAAGTCCATATGGAACGAGAGAAGACGGGCCGTTATGGCCTCAACCTACTTGAACTCACCCCACAAACTGGGAGAACTCATCAACTTCGCGTTCAATGCGCCCTAAGAAGAATGCCGGTATTAGGAGACAAAAACTACGGTGATTTCTCTTTGAACCGAAAAATTCTCCGTGCATCCAAAACCGATCGTTTGTTTCTTCACGCAAGCAAGATCAGTCTTTCAGTTAAATTTCAAGGTCAAGAGCTAGAATTTTCAGCGGAGTCACCTCTTCCTCGTCCTTTTGGAAAACTGCTCTCGTCAAAACAACCGTAGTCAATGCTTCCGAAGAAAGTTAAAGACCGAAAGAATTAGAAAACACACTAGAGATCAACGCTGGCACTGAAAAGCCATAGATGGCTTTGAATCCTATCATATTCGTCATTGGCAGCGGTAAGGAAATACCGATAATCAACCTGCAAACTCCAATTATCCGCAACTCGATAAGCCACTCCAAGAAGAAAGTCGTAAGCGAAACCAATGCCACTGAATTCTGCGCCTTTTTCCAAATTAACAAAACTCAAGCCCATTCCCAACCCAGTGCGAAGGTCGAAACGATCTCCGAGCTCTTTTTCCAAGATAATTCGGGAGAAAAAATTGTGCACACTAGCCTGCATTCCGAGCGACGCATCAAAACTGTTGTATGCGTATTCGCCTTCCAACCTGATAGTCCCAAAATCTTTACCCCCTTGCAAGCCAATCAAATAGCCCGAGTCGGACTCATAAGAAGTAGTTTCATATTCACCAGCTGCACCATTTGGGGTTCGAGTGGCGATATCGTCAGGGAATATAAAACCTAAGAGAGGGCCAAAGTAATAACCCCTGTTCCGAGAAGGGACTTCAGAATCGTAAAGCTTCGCATACGCATCATCCAAGTCCTCTCCTGATTCGCCGCTGGAATTAGTATCCGAACCAGAAGCTTCTATTTGATTGGGGTCGGCAACAAGATCGTCCAAGGACGGTGGAGCGGGAACCTCTTTCACAAGTTCACCATCCGCAGGTTCATTGAATTGAGGAGGAGGTACATAGGGAGCTTCAGGTGCAACGGGAAGTGCTGGAACCGAGGGAACGGGTTCGGATGTCGGTACGTTTGGAACAGGAGGCGGAAGGTTGAAGTTTGTTCTTGGCACGGGGTTTTTCGAAAGTAAACGAGTGACTTGAGCTTCATGTACCGAAACCCTTGCCAACAAATCGGCAAGCCGCTCTCGCCTTGACTCCTGCTCGGACAACGCAGGTTGAGCAAAGGCCCAACTTGCTGAGAGAACACCAGTCATAAAATGTAATTTCGAAAAGAATCTAATCATAAAAATAAACGGTTAGATACATACTTGTTTTTTTTCCCAAAAATGTGAAGAAAGAAATCCGAACAAAAAAAAGCGCCGGGCGGTAGATTGGCGGGAACCGCCCGGCGCGGGTGTGGTGGATGGGAAATAAAGTTATTAACAATGGATGCTTTTTTCAGTCAATGCAATATAAATTTTCATTCGTACGAATGAATATTTGATTGCCGGCAATGGCTACCGATGACCTGGTGTTGTCGTCATAAGCCCCCCCCATCTTAGCCAAATGTAGGATAGTTCCATCTTTTGACGAAACAACGAGAACCTCTGCATTGTGATTCATGGTGTAAATCTTTCCATCTCCGGCCGTGGGGGAAGAACGCCACTTGTACTTACCGGGCAACGGAATACTCCATTCGATCTCTCCCGTCTTGGGATGGACGCGGGATAAATTTTTTCTAAGATCACTTAGGATAAAGAATTTACCGTCGTAATAAAGCGGAGTTGGCACGTCGGTGGTTAGGGTTTCGTTCTTGGCGCTGCTCCAAACCAATCCACTTTCCCCCTCATGAGTTCCGCTCAATCCTAATTTTGCCGCAAAAACAGGTGCTTTTTTCGGAGCGCATGCAAGGACCACTCCAGATCCAACTACCGGGGATGGAACCAACCTCCACCATTCTTGTTTATGGTTCGGGTTCCAAGTACCCCAACGCCAAATTTCTTTCCCGGAAATCGGATCATGACCAGTTAATACGTCACCTCCCGCTACGAGCAATTGTCCTTCGTGAGGAATAATGGTACCAAAAGACTCAAGCGACTCTTTCTTGGCCTTCGATGGTCGGATGTGACGCCAAATTGTTTTACCGGTCGATGGGTCCATGCAGAGCAAAAAGGATTGGGAATTCGGCTTCCCCCTGCCATGAACAATTTCGTTACGTTGGAGCACAGGAAGATACAATTTACCTTGATGCAGCGTCGGCGATGAAGAAAAAGTCCATTGGAAGCAAAAGTCTCCGTAATCTTCTTGAATATTTCTTCTCCACTCCTCTTCACCATCAAACCGGTAGGAGACAAGATCGCCGTTACCAAAAAAGAAAACCACTCGCTGTCCATCCGTAACTGCAGACGGACTCGCATAATTTGATTTTGAATCAAGCATGTAATCGGTTCCGTCCCCACGCCCAGGACGGTAACCACTCCCAGCATCTCTTTGCCATAAAAGTTCTCCACTCTTCCTGTCGAAACAAAAGGCAAGCAAGCTTCCTCTGCCCTTTTGCATCGGATCTTTGAATTGTCGAACGGAACTTACGAAAACATAGTTATTGAAAATGATGGGCGTGGCGGCCGACGAACCCGGTAAAGTAGCTTTCCATTTGTATCCCTTGTCCTCGTCGAATTTGCTCGGAAGACTTCGGTCACCTGAATCATTGGGCGATGAACCATTGTAAAAAGGACCTCGCCAATTCATCCAATTGCCGGAAGAAGAATTATTGGACAACGATTTGCCGGCGGCAAGAATGCCGCAGACCGACAACGAGAAAAAAAAGAGAGAAAAAAAACGAGTTGGTGCAGTAAGGTATCTCATTCCAAAACAATAAGAGCACCACTGTCGACCTTCGAGCATAAAAGAACGGGCGAACTGGAAATATCCAATTAAGCTGGTGTTGAGGATCGTTTATTTAAGAAGTTCAAATTGGACATCGAATGCAACTCCGAAAAAGAGGTAATATCCTAGCGACGTCTAACTTCGAAGAGGGAAACGTTCGAAAAGACTGATTATCGGGCACGATTTAAACCAGATCTTCAGGTTCACGAACCGGCGTTGAACGAAAGTTGGATTGATCCCCCTTTAAATCTTCCTCCAGCCATTCCACTATTTTCTCCATACTTGCTTGGGGGAATTCGCCGGAGGGTGATTCCGACAAATCGAATTCTTCAGCAAAGTCGGCATCCAACTCTTTTTCCAGAGAGTTCTGATCCCGCAGCCTGTTTTTGCGGCTCGTAAAGAAGGCGAACAACAAGGCGCCGAAAAAAAAGAAAGCAGAAATAAGTACATCCATCTTACCAATCCAAAAGAAAGCGTAGCGGTGATGGTGAAAAGAGCATCAAGAAAGAAAGTGCAGACACTGACTTATGAATAAAGCAGGTCAATGGTCTTTCCTCGAGTGATTTTCACCACCCGTAAATCAAGGCTTTTGCGAAGGGTCGACCATCGACAAACTGATTTTATTGGCGAGAAAATCGCACAACCCCGAGATTGCTTGACTGAGGGCCAACACTTCAAGGCTCGAATCTCCTTCATCGGCGGGTTCGGGAAACTCTACGCGAGTGGAAAAAGGAAAGTGCTCGACGCGTTTGAAGGAATGAAGGTCGCACAAAACCTCGAAGAGGACGGTCGATGAATCAATTCGCTCAAAACGTTGAACGGAAATACCCAACTCAAACGTGCAAGATGCTTTTTGCCGATGCGGAAAAACGGAGTAAGCAAATGTGTTCAATCGTTTGCTCAAATTGATTCCCAAAACACGTGCAATTCCCTCCTCCAATGGCTCCCCCCAGCGATCGTCTTCGGTGAACTCGATCAAACCCTGTTTAGGGCGTGACACCAACCGGTTTTCTTGGAGGTAGGTGGGCAATTCAACCTGACGGACGTAAAAGGAAACTTGCCCGGTATCGGATGTATTGTTTCGGTCCGATTTCAGTTCGGTAAGAAGATGATAAGTTGGTTCTACATGGTTCGACTCGGGAATTACACAAGAAGCAAGAAGAAGAAAAACCGAAAGGAAAAGGAGAGCAAAGGATGCCTTGAAGGTTTTCATTCTTGGGTTTTTGGTTTGCCGCGGATGAAGGCTTGGGGGTTTCTTTCCAAAAGGTCCGCCAAACTTTTGAGTGACTTTGCCATCGCAGCAATTTCACGAAGCGTGTCGGCAAAACCGAACCGGAACTCCGATGACGGGTCCAGCATTTTTTTCAACCTGGAGGAAACATCGGCAATTTCGACGAAAGCCGCCTTGGCCTCGTGGGAGGTCTCGGTCAAACTGGGACCAAGCGGACCATAGGATTTCGAGAAATCCTTGAGAAACCTTTGCACTTCGGTGTTCGTTTGGGAGAAATCATCGCCGAACTTTACGACATTCAGGTTGGAAAGTTTTTCGGTAGCCGTCTCCATTAATTTACTCATTTGCTTGCTTAACTTTTCTAAATTGATGCTCTCGCTCAGTTCCGCAAAAATAGAATCCTTGGTTCTTATCTCGACAAAACCATAAAGCATATTCGGGTTTTCGGGATCATCCCCTGACTCGTTTTCCGTGGTTAGGTTTACATAGAGTATTCCCGTCACGAAACTTTCCTGAATCAACTGCCCCATCAATCGAGGAATCAATTCTTTTTTGAATTTTCCATCTTCATCAAAAATTTCGTTTTTTTGCTCAACCATATGCCTCAAGACCAACTTTCGGTTAATCTCAACCTGAACGGGAAC
>PBMI01000017.1 GCA_002722545.1 Opitutia bacterium
CCTCACCTACTCGCTCCCTTACGGCGACGACCACCAGCTTTTCGACATCAACGCATCCACCGGCATCCTCACTTTCCTCACGTCCAAGGATTTCGAGTCACCCGAGGATAACGACTCGGACAACCGCTACGAGGCCACCGTTCAAGTTTCAGACGGCAACGCTTCCGCCATCCTCAACCTGTTCGTTCAAGTAACCGACATCGTCGAAAGCGGCCCCAATCAGGCTCCCGCATTCCAATCCGACGGAAACCTGTCCATTCCCGAAAACCAGACCTTCGTCTTCGAATTCAACGCGACCGATCCGGACGGCGACCCCCTCACCTACTCTCTTCCTTACGGAGACGATCACCTCTTTTTCGAACTCAACGCATCCACAGGAGTCCTTTCTTTCCTCACGCCGAAGGACTTCGAGTCACCCGAGGATAACGACTCGGACAACCGCTACGAAGCTACCGTTCAAGTGTCCGACGGCAACGCCTCGGTCGCCCTCAATCTGTTCGTTCAAGTAACCGATGTTGTCGAAAGCGCCCCCAACCAGGCCCCCGCGTTCCAATCCGACGGAAACCTATCCATTCCCGAAAACCAAACCTTCGTCTTCGAATTCAACGCGACCGATGCGGACGGTGATTACCTGACTTATTCAATACTGTATGGACCCGATGCCAATGCATTCGATATCAACGGGAGTACAGGTGCCTTAAGTTTTATATCTCCACGGGATTATGAGAACCCGGACGATAATAACTCGGATAACATTTATGAAGCGATCATTCAGGTGAGTGATGGTAACGCCACCGATCTCCTCAACCTCTTTGTTCATGTGACCGATGTCTATGAGAATGTTGCACCGATTGATTTGAACGCTTCTAATTTGTCTATTAATGAAGAGAGGCCTATCGGAACATTTGTAGGGGAATTTAATGCCACCGATCATAATCCTGGAGATTCATTGTCATATTTCCTGGTTCCGGGAGTAGGGGATACTCACAATCCATTATTCACTATGGATTCAACAGGAATACTAAGGACTGCAGTTGTTTTAGATTATGAAACGAATTCGAGTCTAAACATAAGGGTTTTGGTTCAAGATGATTGGAATGCAACTCTGGAGGGTGCATTTGTAGTAAATGTATTAGATATAAATGAGAGTGTACCAAATCAAGCTCCTGTATTTACATCTGATCAAAATTATACAATTCAGGAAAATTCAATCTTTGTTACTGAATTGAACGCGAGTGATCCTGATGGTGATGTACTCAGTTACACTTTGTTAGGAGGTAATGATCTGAACAAATTTAATATTAACATTTCCACGGGAGTCTTGGATTTTGTTTCTCCACCCGATTATGAAATTCCTGATGATAATAACTCAGATAATATCTACGAAGTAATTGTCCAGGTTACTGATGGAGACAAAAATGCATCAATCAATCTCTATGTGCATGTCACCGACATGTTCGAGAACGATGCACCGAGCTTCCAGAGCGATGGTAATCTCAGCGTCTATGAGAACCAGACCTTGGTTTATGAGTTCAATGCGACCGATCTCAACGGCGATTACCTGACCTACTACATTCTCTATGGACCCGATGCGTCAGTGTTTGATATCAACGGGAGCACCGGTATCCTCAGTTTCATATCTCCACGCGATTATGAGAATCCGGACGATAACAATAGCGATAACATATACGAAGCGACCATCGAGGTAAGCGACGGCAATGCCACCGATCTGCTCTACCTGTTTGTACATGTTACCGATGAGTTTGAGAACGACGCCCCGAGCTTCCAGAGTGATGGTAATCTCAGCGTCTATGAGAACCAGCTGTTCGTGTACGAGTTCAATGCCACCGATCCCAACGGGGATTACCTGACTTATTCCATTCTCTATGGACCCGATGCGAATGCGTTCGATCTCAACGGGAGTACAGGTGCCTTAAGTTTTCTATCCTCAGGGGATTATGAAAATCCGGACGATAATAACTCGGATAATATTTACGTAGCGACCATCCAGGTGAGTGACGGTAATGCCACTGATCTGCTCAATTTGTTTGTGCATGTCACCGACATGTTTGAGAACGATGCTCCGAGCTTCCAGAGTGATGGCAACCTCAGCGTGAATGAGAACCAGACCTTCGTATTCGACTTCAATGCGACCGATCCCGACGGCGACACCCTCACCTACTCCCTCCCTTACGGAGACGACCACTTCCTTTTCGAACTCAACGCATCCACCGGCACCCTCACTTTCCTCACGCCGAAGGACTTCGAGTCACCCGAGGATAATAATTCGGACAATCGCTACGAGGTCACTCTACTGGTTTCCGACGGCAATGCTTCCGCATTCCTCGACTTGTTCGTCCAAGTGACAGACGTCGTGAAAACAATAGCTAATTCACCACCGGTCCTGCCCGCTTTCGCTGCCCCTCTTACAATTGCGGAGAATTCTGCAATCGGTTCGGTGGTAGGTCATTTAGAGGCACTCGACCCCGATCCCAACGACACTTTGACCTTTTCCATACCGCCGGTTGCGACCGACTCTCTTTTCCATGTTGAAGCCAACGGTTCGGTAAGAACAACTTCCTCCGTCGATTTCGAAAAGAATGCTTCCCATCTTTTGTTCTTCCGGGTGACCGACAGGCACGGAGCCTTCGTGGACGGAAACGTTACGGTGGAAGTAATCGATCTTTTCCGTCCCTATGCCGAAACCGGAATAGCTGAATCGATCACCGAGACATCGGCAAGCCTGCGGGGTGCCGTCATTGACGACGGAGGCATGCAAGTGACCGAAAGAGGCTTTCTTGTTTCCTCCAGACCTTACCTGCATCCGTCCGAGGAGGGGGTCCTCCGGCTACTCGTCGATCATAATACCACTGACTTCGCAATGACTGCAAACAACCTCCAACCAGGCAAAAAATATTTTTACCGGGCTTATGCAAGCAATGAGGAGGGAATTGCTTTGGGCAGCAAAGAGACTTTCGTGACTCAGCAAGAGGGACCCGAACCCATGTGGATAGATGCTCAACCGGGTGCCACCAAAGACTGGTGGATTAGTTCCTGGTTTGGTTCTTTTTACCAAAATCCAAACGGTTGGGCGTTGCATGAACAACTCGGTTGGGTCTTCCCTGTCCAAAGCCCGACTGCCGGGCTATGGCTTTGGAAAGAAGAAATGGGTTGGCTTTGGACCGATGAAGGAATTTATCCCTTCCTTTACCACAATTCCAACGAGAGTTGGCTTTATTTCTACGGGCAACTCGACGGATCCAGGTTATTTTACGATTACGATCGTAAAGAATGGATCATTTTGAGGGACGATCGATAATTTGAACTCGCCCTGAGCCACTGGGTTTTCAGATGATGGACGCCATCATGAAAACACTCGCCTGCTTCCTTGCCTTTTCAACGTCTCTTTTTTGTCCTTGCTTCGCCCAAAAAGGGAAAGTCGCCCCGCCGATCGAAGGAGTGGAACACATCGTTTACAAAGAAGCAAGTGGATCGAAATTGATTCTCAACGTCTTCCATCCCCAAGACCGTAAGACCAAAAAGGAAAAACGGCCCGCCATCGTCTTCTTCTTCGGCGGCGGTTGGTCTGGAGGCAGTCCCGCCCAGTTTGCACCCCACTGCGAATACCTGGCCTCCCGGGGAATGGTCGCGATTACCGCGGACTACCGAGTTAAAAGCAGACAGGGCACCCCACCCTTCGATTGCGTCAAAGACGGAAAATCGGCCGTTCGGTGGATTCGCCAAAATGCCGGAAGGCTCGGGATCGACCCGAAAAAGCTGGCGGCGGGCGGCGGATCGGCCGGAGGCCATGTTGCGGCGGCGACCGGGACGGTGCCCGGTCTCGAGGAGGATGGAGAAGATGTCTCGGTTTCCTCTACGCCCGATGCCCTCGTTCTTTTCAACCCGGTCTATGACAACGGGCCCAAAGGCTACGGTCACGATCGGGTCAAGGACCGCTACAAGGAAATCTCCCCCCTTCACAACATCCGCAAGGGCATGCCACCCGCCATCGTCTTTCTGGGTGATCAGGACAAACTGATCCCGGTTTCCACGGCCGAAAAGTTCAAGTCGCAGATGGAAAAAGTGGGGAGCCGCTCGGACCTGCATGTTTACAAGGACCAGCCCCACGGCTTTTTCAACCAGGGCAAAAAAGGAAACTATTATGAGAAAACGGTCTTGGAAATGGACAGGTTCTTGATCTCCCTGGGTTGGCTAAAAGGCAAACCCACCATAAGAGTGCCTTGAGAAAAGGGCAGGTGACTCGAAAAGTTGAACTACTTCATCGTAAAAGCGTACTCTTTGGACTTTCGACCAAGACTTTTACCTTTCCACCATCGTTCTTTTTTCGGTAGGCTAGCCGAATGAACAGCCTGCTTTCCACCACCGACCTCATAATCTTCTTCGGTTCACTCGTTGCCGTAATGGGCTTGGGCCTATGGTCAGGAAGAAAGGAAGAAGGCTCGGAAGATTACTTTTTGGCCGGCAAGACAACCCGTTGGTGGGGAGTCGCGGGGTCGATTTTCGGCTCGAACGTATCGGCCAACCACATCGCGGGCATGATGGGAGTGGGCTACATCGTCGGTTTCGCCCAAAGCCAATTCGAGATTACCGCAATAGCCGGGCTCCTGCTTCTTTGCTATGGTTTTCTGCCCGTCTATCGGAAAATGAACGTCTTCACTTTAAGCGAATATTTGGGAAGACGTTACGACGACCGAAGTCGGGTAAGCTTCGCTTTCATCATGATCGTCATCATGGTCGTCGTGCAAATGGTTCCCGGTTTTTACTTTGGCTCTCGCTCCGTAAATCGCTTGTTGCAAGGGGACACGGGGAGCAAAGCCACTGCCGAGGCGGTTGTGGGAGCGGAAGGTTCCCTTACCGAAATCACCGTAAAGAACGGCGGAAGAAAATATGCCCAGGCTCCGGAAGTTCTTATCCTGGGAGAAGGTCAGGGGACGGCTCGGGCGGAAATCGACGAGCAAGGTATCGTAAGGGCCATTGTATTGACGAATGCGGGTTCCGGTTATGACCTCGAAAAAGCGCCCCAGGTGGTTCTCAAGGGAGGGAACGAAGAAAATGCGGAAATCGCGCCGGGAGACGTTGATCCCATACATTACCAATTGGGCATTCTCATTATGGCCTTGGTAACCGGAGCCTACGTCATACTTGGTGGATTGAGAGCCGTTATCGTAACGGACGTCATCCAATCGATCCTCATGCTCGTCGGAGGTCTGATCGTCGCATTCATCATATTTGGTTTGCCGGAGGTCGGAGGTTGGTCGGGCATGCGGGCAATGGACGCGGCCGCTGCGCCCGATGCCCAAAAAATGCACCTCTACGAGGCCAGCGACCACCCGACTCTTCCATGGACCGGAATGCTAAGCGGCCTGATGGTCCTGCATTTCTTTTATTGGGGAACCAACCAGTTCATCGTCCAGCGCGCCTTATCCGCCCGCTCCGATCGCGAAGCTCGCATCGGGATTATAACGGCCGGTTTCTTCAAGTTGTTGATTCCCTTCTTTTCAATCGGCACGGGAATCGCCGCCTATTACTTGTTTAAGAAAAACAACATGGTCGTAGCCTCCGACGACGTGTTCATCACTCTTCTCACCGAATACGTCAAACCCATCGGGTTCGGCGTACTTGGTTTGGTTGCCGCAGGACTGATCGGAGCCATCCTGTCCACGGTTGATTCCATGCTGAACTCGGCCGCGACCATCATTACTTTCGATTTGTATAAAAAGTACGTGAACCCCGACGCAGACGACAAAAAATTAGTCTGGGTCGGCCGAATATGGATTGCCATCTTCATCGTGATCGCCGGGTTCGTGTCAATCGCCATCATGGATCCCAATTCCAAATCGCCTTTCTTCATATACGTGGCGGCCAATCAAATGAAATTGGTCTCCGGTGTGGTCGTGGCTTTTCTTGTCGGTATGTTTTGGAAAAGAGCCACCGGCGCGGGAGGCATCGCCGCCATACTGAGCGGTATTTTCTTCTCCTTTGCCTTTGCTCCCATCGTCATAGAAGGAGAACCTCTATGGCCGTCGCTTTACGAAGTAACCCTTGCCAAGAACGACCTCATCCTTGAGCTTTTCGGACCCAAGCTCAATTTCTTTCACGCCGCCTTTTTGGCCTCCATCATTGCTTTGATTCTCAACATAGTCGTCAGTCTGCGAACTCAACCCGACGAAGAAAAAGGAAAATTCACTTGGACCGAGCTAGGCGGCCACGAACCGGACGTCCTCAAACGGGCGGGAAAGAAAGTGCTCTTGACCCTTGTCCTTTACGTGGTCCTCGCTTTGGCAATGGTTGGTGAGTGGTGCAGTCCCTTGGTCGCTGGAGTGACTGCGGCAGTATGGACTTGGTTTGCCTTTGCCGAAATAGCTTTCGCGGCTGTGAAGCGCTCCCACGTCGAAGGAAAACCCATCAGTCTCTTTTCGGAGGATCGCTTTTGGGCCGGCCTTTTGGCCGGCTTGGCGATCTTCATGATGTACTACTACTACTGAGGCAAAATCTCCTCGGCTAAGTCTTCCAGCGGGTAAGTCCAGATTTCCGACAGGGTCGGATGATACCAGTCCGCCTTGATCAAGGAGTGCACGGTTGCCTCAAGGGAAATCGCAAGGGAAAGAGAGTGGATCAGCTCTCCGGCATCTTTCCCAACGCACTCCGCTCCCAGAACGCGCCCCGTATTCTTTTCGGCATGGACTGCCACGTAACCGTGCTTGGCTTCCATGAGGATCGATTTGCCATGATCGTCGAAAGGATAGGATGCGGAAAGAAACTCGGTTCCCCGCTCCTTGAGTTGATCGGGTGATAACCCTGCCCGGGCAACTTGGGGGTCGGTAAAAACCACGGTCAGCAAATGATCGTAACGCATGGGTTCGACTGTTTTCCCCAGAGCATGGAAGGCCGCCGTCTCACCTTGGCGGATGGCGACGTGAACGATCTCGTGAGGACCGGAACAATCACCAGCGGCATAAACGTGCGGCAAACTCGTTTGCTGAAATTCGTTGGTCCGCAGGTGACCACTGGGAAGAAATTCCAGCCCAATTTGCTCCGGAGCAAGCCCTCGGGTCGAAGGCCTGCGACCCAAAGCCAGAAACAAAAAACCGGTCTCCCTCTTCTGCTCCTTTTCTTCATGTTCATACGACACGCTGATCTTGTCTTCCGCCAGCGTCTGAAAAGCTTTAAGTGATACGTCCGTCAGGATCTCGATGCCTTCGTCACTCATTGCCCGTTCCACGGCCTTCGAGGCTTCCTCGGGAAACTCCTTGAGCAAACGGGAACTTCGTTGAAGGATCGTGACTCTCGAACCAACCCGAGCGAGAAACTGAGCCAATTCGCAAGCTACTACTCCCCCACCGAGCACCACACACTCATCAGGAACCTCGGAAAGTTCAAGCACGTCGTCACTCGTCTTGTATGGGACTTCGGCCAAACCGGGAACGGGGGGGACGGATATTTCCGACCCAGTGGACAGAAGAATTTTCTTCCCTCGTATGCATTGCCCATCCCCCAAGGCAAGGGAGTGCGTATCCACGAAGGACCCACGTGTCCTGAAAAGCTCAAAGCGACCGTCCTCGATTTGACCGCGACGGTAATCCGCGAATTCGGCAATCACCTTTTGCTTGCGTGCCTGCATGGCGGCAAGGTCAGCCTTCGGTGAACCGCTGGTGAACCCGAAGACGGACCCTTGACGGGCAAAATGAAGAGCCTCCGCCGAATAAATCAAGGTTTTGGAAGGCATGCACCCCCGAAGAATGCAAAGCCCCCCAAGCTCCGAAGCTCCATCCACCAGGGCCACTCGACCGCCGTGCTCGTGAAACGTCCGAGCGGCTGCGTATCCAGCGCTTCCACCACCCACTACGATTAGATCGAATTCTTGATTCTTTGCCATTGTGTCTCGACTCTTACCAAATGCTTGGGCAAATTGTCGACACCAAGGCTCCTCCTCAGGCAAAATCTTGATCTCTTTGCAATTATGCTTTTTCGCGTCATTACCCAATCCATCGGCCTTTCCCTCTTTTTACTTTGGGGCATCCTCGCCGAAGCAAAACAACCTGACGGCGAAGGCTTTCAGACCATGGATCGTTGGTACGAAGTATACTTGGGCAAGTCAAAGGTGGGGTTCGCCCATTCGACTATGAAGCTGGAAAACGGGGAGGTTTTGTCCGAAAGTATTTTCGAAATGAAGATCAAGCGCGCAGGACAGGTAATCGGGATGAAGGTCTCCGAGAGGACAAGGGAAACAATCGGTGGAGCTATTTTGGGGTTTTCCGGGGAGATGCTGATGGCAGGCATTCCCATAACCAAGAAAGGATGGGTTGAAAGTGGTGAAATCGTAGTGCAGGAAAAACAATTTTTCAGGGAAACGACCAAACGTTATCCTCTCGATTCAGAAGGAAAGATGACTTGGGGGTTGCTCAAATACATTCGGCAAATTGATTTCGGAGAAGCGGGTCGAACTTACGACGTCCTTGTTTATTCGCCGGACTTTGGAATGGCCAAACCCACCAAGGCAACCATAAGAACGAAGGGAGGCGAAAAAATCACCCTGGGTCAAAAGGAACAAATTGCCTTCAAAACCGAAATCGAACTGGGTACGAAACTCGGATCGATGAAGACCACGAATTGGTTGGACGAACAAGGCATTGCCGTACGGACTCAAATGAATATGGGAGGTTTGGAGATCGATATCCGGCAAGCTTCCCAAGCGGAGGCGAAAAAAGTGGATTCAATTCGCAATGACTTTCTGATGGATACGATTATCTCTCTGGACGCCAGCATCCCCAAGAATGCCAAGCGCAGTATCTTCCGCCTCAGTGTGCCTAAGGGAAAATTGACCGGCATCTCATACGAAGGAAACACACAAAAGCTGACCCGCATCGATGAAAAAACCATCGAAGTCGAAGTGCTTGCCGAAGATTGGTTGGCAATCCGCAAAGGCAAGGGGCATCCGGCCCAAGTCGACAGGGAATTCCGCGAGCCGAATATTTTGATCGATAGCGGAGATGCCCTCATCAAAAACTTGGCTCAAGGGGCAGGCAGAGGCGCGGGCAACGTTTTCCAAATGGCTGAAAAGCTTTGTCGTTTCGTTTCTCTCTATGTTTCCAACAAAAACTTCTCCGTTGGTTTTGCCTCGGCGAGCGAAGTTGCCCGCAAGCGGGAGGGCGATTGTACAGAGCACGGGATTCTCCTCGCCGCGTTGGGCAGAGCAATGGGAATTCCCTCAAGGGTAGTAACGGGTATTGTTTACGTCGATGAATTCAAGGGAGTTGAAAATGCAATGGTTTACCATATGTGGACTCAGTTTTTCCTCAGAGGCAGATGGGTTAATTTCGACTCGGCTATGGACAAAGTGAGGTGCCCCGCGGATAGGATAACCTTATTTGCGAGTTCCCTCCAAGAGCAAACCCTCACCGAGTCCCTCCTTCCGGCGGCCGAACTGATGGGAAAACTTACCGTAAAAAAGATTACCGCCAGCAAAAGCAGTGATCAGTGAACTCATTGAATTTACCTATAAAAGTGCTTGTTTTTTTACACTAAAAAAGAAGATAATAACAACTTTACATGTAAATCGATCAGGTTTGCATGCTCGCTCATCCCAAACAAAGACTACCCCATGTACGAGACTAGAGAATACGAAGTAAACGATACGATCCTTAAAGAAGGTGAATTGGGGAAAGGATTCTGTATCCTGGAAGAAGGAGTCGTCGAGGTAATCAGAGACAACAAGATCCTCAACGAAATTGATCAAAAAGGAGCCATATTCGGAGAACTAAGCGAAATCCTTATGTACAAAAGGGGTGCCTCGGTTCGGGCAAAGACAAAAACTAAAGTCAAATACTTCGACAACAAACTTGAGCAGCTCGTTGCCGAGAATCCGAAATTTGCGGTTAAAATGATTCGTAATTTGGGTCGTCGCCTTTACCACATGAACCAATTGGCGATAGAGGGAAACACCAAGAATGATATTCTAATTGATGCGAACGACGAACGCAGCATGAATGCCGTGCAGGCATCTCCCATTATTCTCGTGGTGGAAGAGAAACATCATATCATATCCCAGTTAACGGATGTATTTTCGAGTCAGGGGTGGAAACTCCGAAGTGCCTCCGACGAATCGAGCACCCTCAAGGAATGCGAAGACACCACTTTTTCAGCCATCATAATCAGCTTGTCCCTACCCGAAGACGCTGCGGTAGAGCTTCGACGCAAGCTCAAGACAAACCCCAAAGCAATGAGGAGTCCGATCATAGGCATGAGCGTCAAAGGAGATGAGGCTTCCCTGAAAAAAGCGACGGACGCGGGTTTTGAGAATTTCATTTCCAAACCAATCGATGGACAGTCCGTTCGTTCAACGATGTACAAAATATTGAATCTCGACCCATCCGATCAATACTTCGATATTCTAAAAGACGCTCTTTATTTTAAATTACCCTCTCCAATGAGTCCTTTCGTGATCGACGAAATCAAAGAAAACATAGAACCACGAATACGAAAGACGATCAACGAAGGCATTGAGAAGATCATTGTGGACGTTTCCGGTCTCGATGAAATCGGCGAAGACGAAATCGACGTCGTCGGAGATATCGGAGAAAAACTGGAAGAAATGATGGTCCCTATCAAAGGAGCCTTTGTGGCAAAGGGAGACGAAGCCGAAATGTGGACCAATTTGGACGGTTGCGAGGAATGGATCGTATGTAGGGATATCTCCGAAGCTCATCAAAAACTGGACTTGCCTCAAACAGATTAAAACCAAACATGATTTTCTGTTGTTTTTGTGTTGTTTTTGATTCCTCAAAGATACGGACGTTCGCCGCACCCCATTCTTACCTTGACTAATTGACTTGATCCTAAGACACATCTTCATTTCTCAATACAACCCCAAATCAAGTCATGACCGATTATTTTTCAGATGTCTCGAAAATAGCCTTTGAGGGCAAAGACTCCCGAAACCATCTCGCATTCAAGCATTACGATCCGGAGGAGGAAGTGGAGGGAAAGAAGATGAAGGATCACATGCGCTTCGGGGCTGCCTATTGGCATTGCATGAGAAACCCCCTCGCCGACCCATTTGGTCCCGGCACCGCACTGATGCCTTGGGACGATGGCTCGGACTCGATTGAAAACGCCGTCAAGCGAACTCATGTTTTCTTTGAATTCATGGATAAAACAGGCATTGATTACTATTGTTTTCATGACCGCGACATAGCTCCCGAACTCTCGACTTTGGCGGAATCCAACAAAGCACTGGATGCCGTGGTGGAGGAACTTGAAAAGCTCCAAGGCGAAACCGGCAAAAAACTTCTTTGGGGTACCGCTTGCCTCTTTGCACACCCTCGTTACGCAATGGGGGCAGGGACCTCCCCGTTCGTCGACGTCTTCGCTTATTCAGCCGCCCAGGTAAAAAAAGCCATCGAAGTCACCCATCGTTTAGGGGGTGAAGGCTACACTTTTTGGGGAGGCCGCGAAGGATACGGCTCTCTGATCAACACCAACATGAAGAGGGAGCTCGACCACTTGGCGCGACTTCTTCACATGGCCGTTGATTTCAAAAAAGAAATTGGCTTTGAAGGACAATTTTACATCGAACCGAAGCCAAAGGAGCCAACCAAGCACCAATACGACTCGGACAGTGCAGCCTGCTTGAATTTTCTTCGTGAGTACGATCTGCTTGATCATTTCAAGCTCAACATCGAAACCAACCATGCGATTTTGGCTGGTCACACCGTTGAACACGAACTACAAGTAGCCGCCGCCGCCGGAGCGTTGGGCTCAATCGATGCAAACGCCGGTGACGAGCTCCTCGGTTGGGATACCGACCAGTTCCCCACCAATGTTTACGACACGACGAAAATCATGCTTGTTCTTTTGGAAATGGGAGGTTTTACCACTGGAGGACTTAATTTCGACTCCAAGCGCCGTAGAGAATCCCACGAACCGATCGATTTGTTCCATGCTCACGTCGGAGGAATGGATGCCTTTGCTCGGGGGCTGAAAAATGCCGCCGCTATCCGAGCGGACGGTCGCTACGAAAATTTCCTCAAAGACCGTTACTCCAGTTGGGATGGCGAATTGGGGGCCAAAATCGAGAGTGGCAATACCACCCTTTCCGACTTGGAGACTCATTCTCTCAAGCAGGAACCCGGAACGCTTCCTTCGGGAAGACAGGAAATGCTCGAGAACTTGCTCAATAATTTCATTTGATCCTTTTGTTTTATTAAATTATTATAATTTACACATGATCAGACTCGAAGAATACAAAGAAGGTGAAGTCGTCCTTCCCGAAGGGGAGCTCGGCAAGGGTTTTTGCATCCTTGAAAGTGGTGTTCTTGAGGTAATCAGGGGAGGGAGAATCCTTAGCGAAATTGATATGCCGGGTGCCATATTCGGGGAACTCAGTGAATTGCTTTCTCTCAAACGTGATGCTGTAATCCGAGCAAAAACTCCTTCAAAAGTCCGACACATTGAAGAAAGTATTGCCAGCATCGTTGATAAAAACCCAAAGGTCGCACTCAAACTGTTACGCACTTTGGGCAGAAGGCTATACAGAATGAACCGGGTTGCAATCAGGCAAGACGAGGACAGCAATATTTTCGAAAAGGCCGACAAAGAGGTCGTAGACGAAACCGCGAATTCGAACAAAGTCAGGATTCTGATCGTCGACGACAAACCCAACATTATCAAACAACTCACTGATATTTTTGCCCGTAGCGAATGGGTGGTGGAAAGCGCTCATGACGAGGCATCCGCAATCAGAGCATGCGAACATCACGGATTCTCCGCCATTCTCATAAGCATGGCCCTCCCGGACGAAACGGCTGTCGATCTTCGCCGCAAACTCAAGACAAACCACAATGTCCTCAACACTCCTGTATTGGCAATGATCGTCAAGGGAGACGAACCCGCTCTCAAGAAAGCCCTGAATTCCGGTTTTTCCGACTGCATCACCAAACCCTTCGATGCCAACAAAACCGAGGCCGTCATGTATAAAGTCATGGATTTGGATTCTTCGGCCAGGTACTTCAAGTTCGTCGATGACTATTTGTATTTCAAGGTTCCGGAGGATCTTTCCAACTTTGTCATCAATGATATCAAGGAAAATATGGACAATCGAATTCGCAATACCATAAACGAAGGTATTGTGAAGCTCATAATCGATGTTTCCGAATTGGAGGAACCTAGTGAGGAAGCCATTGAGGTGGTCGGCGAATTTGCCGAAAAGATAGAAGATATGAAACTTCCCATGCGAGGCGCTATTGTCGCCACCGGAGATGATGCAGAAATGTGGAACAATTTGGATGGATGCGAGGAATGGGGTATATGCTCAGACTTGAATAACGCCAAGGAACATCTTGCCCAAGAAGCTGTCAGCGAGGAAGAAGAGGAGTAGTTTTAGTTCTCTTTTTGTTTCCGCACCCCATGCTCTTCTCCAGGTAAATCGTTTCCAAGTACATGCTTGATGAGTCGAACTCGACAAGCCGAATGGGTAAAAAAAGCCTTTGAATCCTTGCAGGAGGACTTGCGGACACGGCTCGTTTCTTCCGATCCCGTTATTTCGAAAAAGGAAGATCGTTGGAGTCGCGAGGAGGGTGGTGGCGGCAGAACCCTTGCTTTCGAACAAGGCTCGCTCATGGAAAAAGGTGGAGTGAACTTCTCGGACGTACACGGGAAAAACCTTCCCCCGTCCGCTACTCAAGGGCGTCCCGAACTAGAAGGTGCGTCCTTCCGAGCCATGGGCGTATCGGTTGTTTTTCATCCCGATAACCCGCACCTGCCGACTAGTCACGCAAACGTAAGATATTTCGAAGCCTATCCTCGGGAAGGCGAATCAATCTGGTGGTTCGGAGGCGGCTTTGACCTCACCCCCTACTACCCCGTGATGGACGACGTCGTCTTTTGGCACGAGCAAGCCAAGATCGTCTGCGACAAATACGGGGCGGAACACTATCAAAGATTCAAAAAATGGTGTGACGAATACTTTTATCTACCCCACAGAAAAGAGACTCGGGGAGTAGGAGGACTTTTTTTCGATGACTACCACGAAGGAAGCTTCGATCGTTCGCTCGCGTTTACCCAAGACGTGGGAAAGACCTTTGGCGATGCCTACTTCGAAATTCTCGAAAGGGGTAAAAACAAGTCCTTTACGAAAGAGGAAAAAACTTTCCAAAGATACAGGCGAGGTCGCTATGTCGAATTCAACCTCGTTTATGATCGGGGAACTCACTTCGGGCTACAATCCGGAGGCAGAACCGAATCCATTCTGATGTCGCTCCCGCCCGACGTTGAATGGACCTACGGTTGGCAACCCGCAAAAGGTTCCGAAGAAGAAAAATTGTACAAGGGGTTTCTCCGGCCGCGGGATTGGCTCGGATTGGAGTAATGAAATCAAGAGAAAGACTACAAAAGACTTTGGCCTCTAAAAATACAGGTAGACCACCGGTTTGGCTCATGAGGCAAGCTGGACGCTACCTGCCTGAGTACAGGGCACTGAAGGAAAAGCATAGCTTTATCGAAATGGTCAAGACCCCCGAATTGGCCGTGGAGGTTACCCTGCAACCTCTGAAAAGGTTCAAGCTTGATGCGGCTATCGTCTTTAGCGACATACTTGTTATCCCCGAGGCAATGGGCCAACCATATCACTTTAGGGAGCAAGGTGGCATTCAGATGGAGTTTGCCATTGGGAGTGAAAGTTGCGTGGAAAAACTAGCCGAGCAAGGCGTTCCTTCCCGACTGTCTTACGTGGCTGCGGCCCTCAACCTTCTTCGCAGCGAACTGGGCGACTCCAAAGGAATTCTAGGTTTTTGCGGATCCCCTTGGACCCTGGCGTGCTATATGATCGACGGTGGTTCGTCCGATGGGTTCCCAAAAACACTTAAAATGGCCAGTGAACAGCCCTTGGTGTTTGGCCGGTTGATGGAAAAGATCACCCAGGCTTTGGCCGGTTACCTTGACCTCCAGGCTAAAGCCGGTATCGACGCCTTGCAAATTTTTGATAGCTGGCACTCCCTTTGCCCGATTGACAAAACCTACGAATGGAGCTTGCGATGGATCGATCAGCTCGTTCAATCGCTTACCACGAATACTCCCATAATCCTCTATGCGAAAACCACTGAAGACAGGTTGTCCTTTCTTTCGCAATCCAAAGTTCGAGGCTTCAGCTTGGACCACACCGTTGAACTTCGAAAGGCCCGTCAAACCTTTCCGTCGCCTTTCGTTTTGCAAGGAAACTTGCCCCCGTCTCTCATGGAATCCTCCCCCCTCCTCGTGGAAAAAGAAACCAAGAATCTATTGGACTCAATGGACGGAGACCCTGGTCACATTCTGAACTTGGGTCACGGAATCAGACCTCAAGGAAAGATCGAATGCGTTCAAGCAATGGTGGAAACAACAAGAGCCTTCGGCAACTAACTGCTTAAGTCGAAGGCAGCGAGTCTCCTACCTGGCCTCCGGAAGGAGAAGACAGGGAATTTTGATCACTTTCGGTAAAGCATATCCCTGCCACCGCTTCCTCAAAATCCTCGAAGCCTTCGATGATTTCAATTTCCATTCTGACGTAATAAAAAGGAATAATAGCCTTGTATCCCAAAGGGATTCGTACCGCATCCTTTTCGGTCGTGACCATGATGTCGGCTCCGGCGTTTTTAGCCTGGAGGAACAGGCGGTCAAGTTCCTCCACTTCGTACCTGTGATGATCCAAAAACCTACGTCGATACCTCAATTCCCCGGACATTCTAAGAATCAGTTGCTCGAATCCACGTGGTGAAGCAATTCCACAAAACACTCCGACGTAAGCCTCCCTTAGAAGATCCAGAGGTTTGATTTGCTCACCATTGATCTCCTTGAAGAACTTTGGCTTGTGAACGCAACGGATAATCTCGGCTTTCTTATTGTACTTGCGGATTGTCTGAAGTAGCTCGAGTTCCGGCTCAACTTCGGATTTCGTCAAAAAGACATAGGAGGCCCGGGAAAGGTGCCGGACCGGCTCCCGCAGAATCCCCCTGGGCAGAAGACATCGGTTGCCAAAAGGATTGGTTTGATCGACCAGCAACAAATTGAGAGTCCCTTTGAGTGGAAGGTATTGAAAGCCATCGTCCAAAATCAGTGCGTCCGCCTGAAAGTGATCGATTGCAAAACGGCCGGCTTTCACTCGGTCTTTGTCCGCCAGTACGATGGCCCCCGATAGGTTCGTGGCCAACATAAAGGGTTCGTCTCCCGCTTCTTCGGAATTTAAAAGAACCCGCTCCCCATCGCTTACGATTTTGGGAGGCGATTGATCTTTTTTCCAAAGACGGCTCCAAAAAGAAGGCTTGGGTTCTTCCTTGCTCTTATAACCGCGACTGAGGATTGCGACCCTTTTGCCCTTGGCCAACAATTCCTTGGTAAATCGTTCAACCACGGGTGTCTTGCCCGTTCCCCCTACGGTCAGGTTGCCAACGACCAAAATCAGACAGTCCAGAGGTTTGTCCCGAAAAACGAACCGATTCGAATAAAGAAAAAGCCTTAAACGTACGATACCGGAAAACAAATAGGAAAAGGGATGTAAGAACAAACCGAAAAGGCGGGCGGAAACGGATAAATCGCGGTCATAAATAACCCCTTCGACAAAACCTTCGAAGTCGGTCCACTTTCGTTTAGCCCACGAACGGGTATCCGTATCCATGGCTCTGCAACACTAAGAAAAAAAGTCTTCATTACAACCGCATTTCCAGACAGATTTGTCTTTGATCGATTGACTTTGAGAGGGAAGCCGATTTGATGAGGATTCCTCTTTTTTTACATTGGATGCAGGTAACTTTACTAAAATCGAAACTTCATCGGGCTTCCGTAACCTCCGTTTCTCCGGATTATTCGGGGAGCTTGTCCATAGATCGTACCCTGATGAACGAAGCTGGCTTCCTTCACCATGAGAAAATCCTCGTCGGAAACATCACCAATGGAGAACGCTTCGAAACCTATTGTATTCCCGCTCCCGAGGGTTCCGGCGAAATTGCATTGAACGGAGCCGCCGCTCACAAGGGTAAGATCGGCGACCTGTTGGTAATCATGACCTTCATCAACCTCGTCCCGGAGGAAGCCGCGGTTTGGGAACCACGCCTGATCGTAGTTGGCAATAAAAACCTGACCTTTGAAAACATCTCCCAAGGCAACAAAACCAAACAATGATCGATTACAAACTTCACATACCCGGGCCCGTCAACGTTGCCCCAGAAACTTACCAAGCAATGACTACCCCTGTCATGGGGCACCGGAGCAAAGACTTCGTCGAACTCTATCAGGCTTGCCAACCCAACCTCAAAAAACTCTTCCAAACCGAAGATCCCGTCTTTCTCTCCACCTCAAGCGCGTGGGGAGTAATGGAGGGTGCCGTCCGCAACCTTTCACGGAAGAAAGTCCTCTGCTGTATGTGCGGAGCTTTTTCCGACAAGTGGCTGGATGTTTCTCTTCGTTGCGGAAAACAAGCGGATGGCTTGCAGGTTGACTGGGGTAACCACATTGACCCGGAAGAACTGAGAAAACGCCTTTCCAGCGGCGAATACGATCTCGTCACTCTCGTGCACAACGAAACTTCTTGCGGAATGATGAATCCTCTCGAAGAAATCATGGCGGTTTTGCGCGAATTCCCGGAGGTCATTTCGGTGATTGATACGGTGAGTTCTTTTTCCGTCGTACCTATCCCCAAAGACGTATGGGGTATCGACGTAATCCTTACCGGTTCTCAAAAAGCATTAGCCATGCCTCCGGGTCTTGCCCTACTCTGCGTTTCAGAAAGAGCGTTCAAACGAGCCGAGGAAGTGGAAGGTAGAGGCTACTATTTCGACTTTCTCGAATTCCGCAAAAATCATGAGAAAGGAATGACGCCCAGCACACCTGTGATTCCCCTAATTCACGGACTCAATCATACTTTGAACAAGATCTTCGACGAAGGAGTCGAAGCGAGGCATAGTAGACACGCATACCTCAACCAAATGGTACATGACTGGGTCGCTGAAAAAGGATTCCAACTTCTTCCTGAAAAACAGTTTGCTTCCAAGTCCTTGACCTGCGTCCGAAACAACCTCGAAATCGACCTCGCCGGGTTCGTCAATAAACTCAGGGAAGAAAGAAAGATCTCAATCGATGGAGGTTACGGAAAAATGAAAGGCAAAACGTTCCGTATTTCCAACATGGGTGATGAAACCACTGAAACAATGTCCCACCTGCTCGGTCAAATGGACGAAGTGATGACCGATTTCATGCCTTCTTGATCCCGATCCGGTTGCCTTTCAATCATAAATCCAGCCTCAAGTGAAAAAATTAGTCATCGCCGAGAAACCAAGTGTGGCTCGAGATCTCGCCCGCGTTTTGGGTAATGTTCCAAAGAACAACGATTTCTTTGAAAATGACGAGTGGGTGATTGATTGCGCCGTCGGACATTTGGTCGAGCTCTTCATGCCCGACGATTTCGACAAAAAACTCAAGGCGTGGAAACTCACCAACTTGCCGATTATCCCACCCGAGTTTCAGCTCAAACCGATCGCGGCCACCAAGAAGAAATTCCAACAACTCAAGAAGCAACTCAAAAGAAAAGACGTCGATGGCGTGGTCAACGCCTGCGATGCCGGTCGTGAAGGTGAACTGATTTTCACTTACATATACGAATTAGCCAAGTCAGCCAAACCGGTCCAAAGGTTATGGATGCTCTCCATGACCGATCAGTCCATCAAGGAAGCCTTTGCCAACCTAAGAGACGGGGAACAACTCCAACCTTTGCAGGATGCGGCGCGTTGCCGCTCCGAATCAGATTGGCTAATCGGAATAAACGGAACCCGTGCCGTAACGATCAAACGAAGTCGAGGAAGAAGCCGACAAGTTTCCACCGTTGGGCGAGTCCAAACCCCTACCCTCTCCTTCGTCATCAAACGGGAGATTGAAATTCGAAATTTCATTCCCAAGGCTTTCTTCAAAATCGCGGCAAACTTCGAGCTCGCCGAAGGCCAATACGGCGGAGTTTACCAAAGACCGGATTTCAAGAAAACCGATAGCGAAAAGCATGACCGGATTGATCGTTTGTGGGACAAAGAGGGAGCGGAACGAATACTCGAACAAATCAATCAAGCCTCTTCCGCAGACATTACCGAAACCAAAAGACGCTCACCGCAAAGCCCCGGACGCCTGTATGACTTAACCACTTTGCAAAAAGAAGCCAACCGTCTGCACCATTTACCCGCGAGTCGAACCCTGCAAATCGCCCAAGCGCTTTACGAAAAGTACAAAGCTATCACCTATCCGAGAACCGATTCCAAGGCACTGCCAGAAGACTACGGCCCCACCTGCAAGGAGATGCTTGGAGCCATCTCCGGCGAACTTTCGCCTTATGCTCAACGAGTCCTTTCCTCTGATTGGGTGGACGAGAAGAACAAGCGGATTTTCAACAACAAACAAATCAGTGATCACTTTGCCATTATCCCCACGAATACGCCTCCCCGCGGACTTGGTGACTACGAGCTCAAAATATACAACCTGATCGTAAAACGCTTCATCTCGGTTTTTTATCCTCCAGCCCAGTGGGATGTCACTGTCCGTACGAGCGCAGTGGGAGAACACTCTTTCAAAACCGAAGGCCGGGTTTTGGTTGAACCTTCTTGGTTGGCTATCTACGGCAAGGACAATCAACCGGAGGATAGTCTTCCTCCGCTCTCTGCCGCAGATCAGAACAAAGCTTCTATCGTCGACGCAGAGCTACAGTCCGACATGACCAAACCCCCGCCCCGCTACAGTGAAGCAACGCTTCTTTCCGCGATGGAAAGCGCGGGCAAATTAGTGGATGACGAGGAGATGGCCGAAGCCTTGAAGGAAAAAGGCCTCGGAACTCCGGCAACCCGGGCATCTACGATCGAGCATCTGCTTAAAGAAAAATACGTTCGACGGGAAGCTACACAGCTCCACCCCACGCTCAAGGCAGAAGACCTCTTTCAGTTTCTTGACGCAGCTGGCACCGACGTTCTGACCAGCCCTAGCTTGACCGGTGAATGGGAACATAAGCTTCGAAAAATAGAAGAAGGCGAGATGACTCGGGATCAGTTCATGCAGGAAATCTCCGGAATGACCAAGGAATTCGTTGAGCGAACAACCAACTTCAAGGAATCCAAGGCTAACTTCATCGAGACCACACTGCGCTCCCCCGTTAACGACGAACCTCTCTACGAAGGTTTGTCTTTCTACCAAAACGAGGAAGGTGATTTCCGGATACCCAAGAGTATAGCCGGCCGAAGACTGCCCGTCCAAGAAGTCGACAAGTTGATCAAGGAAAGAAAGATTGGCCCCCTCGATGATTTCATATCGAAAGCGGGGCGGAAATTCTCCGCCATCCTCCAATTGGATGACGAATACAAGGTCAACTTTGTCTTTGAAAATGACGAGGAACAGGTAGCTGAGGAAATCGAGCAAGCTAAAGTCGCTCCCACCATCGCACCCTGTCCGGTCTGTCAAAAAGACGTCAAGCAAACCGAGAGAGCTTATGTTTGCAGCCAGCATAATAAAATTTCGGATGGAGATTGTTCGTTCAGATTAACTCGTAAACTGCTTGATAAAGAAATCCCCCCCGAGGAATTTCTAAAGCTCGTTTCCGAGAAGAAAACAGGGTTAATCAAAGGCTTCGTCTCGCGTAGAACCAAGCGACCATTCGATGCGAACTTGATCCTTAAAGAAGACGGAGGCATTGGATTTGAATTTCCACCTCGCAAAAAGAAATCGGCTTGACATCGAAGCCCTCTGATTATGCCCGTCTTTCAATACGTCGTTCTCAACGGGAAGGAACCACGAGAGGTATTAGAGATTGAACAAGGTGTTTCCGATCCCCCTCTCAAGGAGCACCCCATAACCAGAGAGCCGATTAGAAAAGTCATCTCTTCACCCACGCTTTCCCTTCGGCACTCCGATGCAAATGAAAAAAGGACCCTTTCCGAGGCAAACTTGAAGAAAAACGGATTTTCGCTCTATCAAAAAGATCGAGCGGACGGGAGTTATCACAAGAAAACAGGAAACGGCCCCGAATCGCTTCACCCTTAGCAAAGTCGATGGCTAGAACCGCAACAACTTCCAAACCCAAGCCTAAGAAGCCGCAATGGCTCCGTGCCAAGCTACCTTCCGGACCGGAATATGGCAAGGTTCGCTCAATCGTCGATCAACATCAACTACACTCCGTATGTCAGAGTGCCCAGTGTCCCAACATGGGCGAATGTTGGTCTCGAGGAACTGCGACCCTCATGATTCTCGGCAACGTTTGCACGCGAGCCTGCAGCTTTTGCGCTGTCCAAACCGGAAAGCCAACCGAACTCGACCTGGCGGAACCTCCGCGCGTAGCCGATGCCGTTTTCAAAATGGGGCTCAAGCATTGCGTACTCACCTCCGTGGCCCGTGACGACCTTCCTGATGGTGGAGCCAAAGTATGGGCCGCCACCATTCGAGCCGTCAGATATCGTAATCCGGATACGGCCATTGAAGTTTTGGTTCCCGACTTCAAAGGTAATTTCGATAACTTGGACATCGTTCTGGACGCTCAACCCAACCTCTTCAATCATAACCTGGAAACAGTAGAACGTTTGCAAAAACCAATTCGAAAGACCGCTAGTTACGAGCGAAGCCAGAGCGTCCTTTCTCACGCCAAGGAGAAAGGTTTCCCTATCAAATCTGGCATAATGCTTGGTTTGGGAGAACAGAAAGACGAAATCAGGCAGGCATTGCGGGATTTGGCTGACATTGATTTGGACGTATTGACCCTCGGGCAATACCTCCAACCTAGTTCAGAATATACGCCGATAGACCGATGGGTCACACCCGAGGAATTCGCCCAATGGAAAGAGGTTGCCCTTGAAATGGGGATAAAGGTCGTGGAGTCTGGTCCTTTGGTACGCTCCTCTTACCATGCGGATGAGCAATCTGAAAGATTTTCCGATCAGAGAAAATCCAAATAGACCTTGCTTGCATTTCTTTCATTTCCCCTTATTCCCTATTTTCCAAACCGCGTTTTCGGTTCTTATGACAAGCGCTCCCGGGACTGCGATGGGTGTGGCCAAGGTTCTCTCATCCAAATCATTTTCCGCGAGCAACTCATAGCGGATTCCCACCTTGAAAACGAAGGTCTTGCCTGATTCATCCGTTAGATAAATTCGGCCGCCCGCATGCAAAAGGGAAGCAGAACAACTTCCCGCCACCCGCTCCATCCAAATCAATTCTCCATTTTTGGGATCGAGGCAACTCACCACTCCGCTATCGGCTGCCATGAAGAAAAGCTCCCTACCCCCAGTCCCCCTCGCCAAGACAGGAGAGGAATTGTGGGGAACTGCTTTGCTTGTTTTCCATGCAACGTGAGTTTGAGTAACTTCCCCCATTCCATCCACTTTGACCGCATAAAGAGTCGGTCGGTTATAGCCACTGCTGACGTAGATCATTTCATTTCCGTAAACAGGGCGAGGCACCACAGAATAACCACCGGAGTAATATGATTTCCACAACTGTTTGCCATTGAGGTCATATGAAAAAACATAATCGCTAGCTGGACTGATTATTTGGTACTTCCCATTTCTCGAAATGACCAGAGGAGTGCAAAAAGAAAACTTCCTCTTGGCCTTGCTTTCCCGGTTGGCCCTCCATTTGACTTCACCCGTTTTTTTGTCCAAGGCGTAAAGACAGGGGTTCTTTGCTCCATCCGCACTGAAAAGCAACAACCCTCTATGAACAATCGGCGAAGATCCACTGCCGTGGACCGGACTATAATCAAAGATTTTTTTCCAAATAACCTCACCGTCTTTCGATAAACAGGCGGTTCCGAGGTTACCGAAATGAACGAAGAGTCGTTCTCCGTCATAGAAAGGAGTCGGACTGGCATGACTGTTCTTTTTGTGAATGAGAGGGGTCTCGTCATGTTCGAACAAGACGCGACGCCACTGCTTTTTTCCAGTGGCAGAATCGAGCGCAAAAACTTCCAGGACAAGAGTTCCATCCGACTGCGTCGCATTGGTCATGACCAAAGACGTATCAACTAGTATCGGTGAAGACCAAGCCTTACCCGGCCACTCGGTTTTCCATTCGACAAAGTCCTTCCGACTCCATTTTAAAGGCAAATCATCCCACGGAGAATGCCCTTGTCCCGTTGGACCACGAAACTGATTCCAATCCTTGCCGAGCAAGAAGGAGAAAGTTGAAACTGAAAACAATATGAGGACCATTTTGTTCATGGCACTATTATTGAAAAGACAGAGAGCAAAAATCGACAGAAAAAACCGTCATTCCCGACTTTACCAAAGACAGACCTTCCCCCTTTCGACAAAAAAGAAAAGGCGCTCCCTGTTGGAAGCGCCTTTTCAAAAGAGAGTAAGGAAAAACCTTACATCATGCCATGATCGTGATCATGTCCGCCGGCAGCCGGTTTTTCTTCCTCCGGAATGTCGGTGATCATGCAATCCGTGGTCAAGAGAAGACCAGCAACGGAACCTGCGTTTTGCAAGGCCGTACGGGTAACCTTAGTCGGATCAACCACGCCAGCCTTGATCAGATCCTCATGCTTGTCGGTCGCAACGTTGTAACCCAAGGATCCCTTAGACTTGAGAACTTGCTGAACAACCAAGGATCCTTCGACCCCGGCGTTATCGCAAAGCTTACGCAAAGGCGATTCAATCGCACGACGCACGATGGTTGCTCCGATCGCTTCGTCACCTTCCAATAAGGTTGCAGATTTCTCAATGGCGTTTGCAGCTCTGAGCAACGCGACGCCTCCTCCAGGAACGATCCCTTCTTCGACGGCTGCACGGGTGGCGTGTAAAGCATCTTCGACACGAGCCTTCTTTTCCTTCATTTCGGGCTCAGATGCGGCACCAACATTGATCACCGCAACACCACCGGCTAACTTAGCCAAGCGTTCTTGCAATTTTTCGCGATCATAATCAGAAGTTGTTTCTTCGATTTGGCGACGAATTTGCTTAACACGGCCTTGGATATCGGAAGCCTTACCAGAACCTTCAACGATTACGGTGTTTTCCTTATCAACGGATATACGCTTAGCTTTACCGAGATCGGAAAGTTGAATGTTTTCCAACTTGATGCCTAGATCTTCAGTGATGCATTGCCCACCGGTAAGAATGGCGATGTCGCGAAGCATTTCTTTGCGACGATCACCAAAACCTGGAGCCTTAACCGCACAAGCGTTCAAGGTTCCGCGAAGTTTGTTCACAACGAGTGCTGCGAGAGCTTCACCCTCAACATCCTCAGCAATGATGAGAAGTGATTTCCCTTGCTTGGAAACAAGTTGCAACACAGGAAGCAAGTCGTTTAAAGCAGTGATTTTCTTCTCGTTGATTAGGATATAGCAATCCTCGAGAACGGCTTCCATCGTATCATTGTTGGTACAGAAGTAAGGACTGAGATAGCCCTTATCGAACTGCATACCCTCAACAACATCGAGGGTAGTTTCGATACTCTTGGCTTCTTCAACGGTAATCGTTCCATCTTTGCCGACCTTGTCCATGGCATCAGCGATGATCTCTCCGATATCTCCGTCCCAATTAGCGGAAACAGTTGCGACTTGTCGGACTTCCTCGCGATCGGAAACCTTCTTGCTGTCACGAAGAAGTTTGCCGACGCCAGCCTCAACGGCTTTATCGATTCCGCGTTTCAAGTAAACGGGATTAGCACCTGCGGCGACGTTTTTGAGTCCCTCGCGATAAACGGAGGCGGCCAAAACGGTTGCAGTCGTGGTGCCATCACCAGCCAAGTCCGAAGTCTTGGAAGCTACTTCTCGAACCATTTGGGCCCCCATGTTTTCGTAAGGAT
Organism: Opitutia bacterium; assembly: GCA_002722545.1. Classification (GTDB taxonomy): domain Bacteria; phylum Verrucomicrobiota; class Verrucomicrobiia; order Opitutales; family Seribacteraceae; genus Seribacter. Next base: position 24,814 of record PBMI01000017.1, read on the forward strand.
CCTGAAGTTCGATTTCCTTTGCAACGGTCACGCCGTCCTTGGTTACCGTCGGAGAACCGAATTTCTTGTCAATCAGAACATTTCGACCCTTGGGTCCTAGCGTTACGCTCACTGCATCCGCAAGAGTGGATACACCTTTGAGGACTTTTTTACGGGCTGGTTCGTCGAATAATATTTGCTTAGCCATTTCTTTAATTTCTTAGTTGTTTATGGATTATAAGTGAAAAGCCTTATCCAACGATTCCGAGAATATCGTCTTCACGAACGAGTTGGTACTCAACGTCGTCGATCTTGACCTCGGTGCCACCGTATTTGCTGATAAGCACTCGATCTCCCTTTTTGACTTGAAAGCCAACGTCGTTACCATCGTCGTCTTTCTTACCAGTTCCAAGAGCTACTATTTCAGCTTCCTGAGGCTTTTCTTTTGCGGAGTCCGGAATGATAATCCCGCCCTTTACTTGCTCGTCGTCATCGACGTACTTGACCAAGACGCGATCACCCAACGGTGTTATTTTTGGTTTGCTCATATTCCTTTTGTTTTAGGTTTGTCTATATATTGAGGATTGAAATCCCTTACGCTCTCACGCCGAGGGGTAGAAAATTTCAGCTTTTGCCTTTTTCGTCGTCTACAACTTCGAAATCCGCATCGACAATATCATCTTCTTGCTTGTCGGCGGTTTGAGAGTCGGCAGCACCTGCAGCCTTTCCTGCGGCATCAGGAGCGGGACCTGCTGCAGAAGCACCCTGCTTGTAAGCTTCTTGCCCAAGATCCTCAAAACTTTTCTGCAACGCATCCTTGGCTGTTTTGAGTTCGTCCAAACTGGCCGTGGCGTTATCCAAGGTTTTCTTGGCATCCGAAAGGAGATCGACTACCTTGGCCTTCAAGTCATCGGGTGCTTTGTCTCCGAGTTCCTCGAGTTGCTTCTCACACTGGTAAACCATGGAATCCAATTCATTGCGAACTTGAACCTCATCTTTCTTTTCCTTGTCTTGCTCCGCGAACTTTTCCGCTTCTTTGCGGAGTCGTTCGACTTCATCTTCGTCCATGCTGGAGGAACCGGAAATAGTGATTTTTTGATCTTTGCCAGTGCCTTGATCCTTGGCGGTTACATTTAGAATTCCATTGGCATCAATATCGAAAGTAACTTCGATCTGAGGGGTTCCTCGAGGAGCGGGAGCAATGCCATCCAATTTAAAGGTACCTAAGGTCTTGTTGTCGTCGGACATTGATCGTTCTCCCTGCAAGACAACGATATCCACCGCTGGTTGATTATCGACGGCCGTTGAGTAAACTTGTGATTTCTTGGTCGGAATGGTCGTGTTTCGCTCAATCATGGCGGTTGAAACTCCGCCAGCCGTTTCAATTCCCAAAGTTAGTGGAGTGACGTCGAGCAGGAGGACGTCGTTTACGTCTCCCTGTAAAACGGCTCCTTGTACTGCCGCACCAATGGCGACCACTTCATCCGGATTAACTCCTTGGTGGGGATCCTTGCCTCCAAGTTCCTTCGCAAGTTCGAGTATCTTCGGACTCCTTGTCATTCCACCAACCAAAACCAAATTACCCACGTCTCCGATACTAAGGCCGGAATCCTTCAAGCAAGCCTCAAACGGAGCTTTTGTCCGGGCATACAAATCATCACAGATTTGCTCGAGCTTGGAGCGAGAAAGAGTCACGTTGAGATGCTTGGGACCTGAAGCATCGGCGGTGATAAAAGGTAGGTTGATTTCAGTGGATTGAGAAGAGGACAAAGACATTTTTGCCTTCTCAGCTTCTTCTTTCAGCCGTTGCATGGCCATCGCGTCTCCCGACAAATCGATCCCTTGCTCGGCCTTAAATTCCTCGATGAGCCAATCGATGATTTTCTGGTCCCAATTATCACCCCCCAATTGCGTGTCGCCGTTCGTAGCCTTGACCTCGAATACACCCTCCGCAATCTCCAGAATGCTGATATCGAAAGTGCCTCCACCCAAGTCATAAACTGCGATTGTTTCTTCGCCCTTTTTATCAAGACCGTAGGCGAGTGAAGCGGCTGTAGGTTCGTTGATGATTCGTTCGACTTCCAAACCGGCAATGGCCCCAGCGTCCTTGGTTGCCCTTCTTTGATCGTCGTTGAAATAGGCGGGTACCGTGATGACTGCTTTCGTCACGGGTTCACCCAAATAAGCTTCGGCATCGGACTTGAGCTTACCCAAAATCATGGATGAGATCTGCTCGGGCATGAAAGTCTCTTTTTTCCCTTCGATCTCGCACTCAATCGTTGCGGCTCCGTTCTTTCCTTCAACGACATTGAAAGGAAGAGTAGAAACCTCGTCTTTAATTTCGGAAAACTTTCTGCCTATAAGGCGCTTGGCCGAAAAAATTGTGTTGCCCGGGTTTGTGACGGCTTGTCTTTTGGCAGCCTGCCCGACCAATCTTTCACCATCTTTGCCGAAAGCCACGATGGAGGGTGTCGTCCGAAACCCCTCGGAATTGGGAATCACCTTAGGTTCACCCGCTTCCATGATTGCCACGCAAGAATTACTCGTTCCGAGATCGATACCAATTATTTTACTCACGATGATGTTAGTGCAACTCTCATGCCTCTTAGTGAATCAACAATCAAGTAACTAATAAACAGTATTTTGTGAAATTAAAGACTTTCACCCAATATGAAGTATGCACCCAAAAACAAGACAGGATGACACACCTGTGTCACAGGCTATGTCTCTTTTGTCTTCAGGGAGTCGTCTTCTTCTTCAAGTTCGTCCAAGATTTCCATTACGCGGTTTCCCCGCTCAATGCCATAATCTCTGACAAATTGGAGACGGGGCGAATACTTCAAGATCACGTAAGTACTGACTTCCTTGCGAATTTCTCCGGCATGCTTACGGAAAAAAAGCTGAGCCTCCCGACTTTTTAGCTCATCCCCGAGCACCGAATAGGCCACGGTTGCGTTCCGCAAATCGGCTGAAACATCGACCGAAGTGATCGTCCAACAAACACTTTCCGAACGGTAACGGGTCCGCAAATAATTTCCGATTTCCCGCTTTATAAGTTCGTTTACTCGGGCAAGCCTCAGGCTCATTTACTTTAACCCTAAAGGGATGAACGAATTTTTTCGATTTCGTAAGATTCCAGGACATCGCCTTCTTCGTAGCGATCAAAGGAATCAAGGCGGATACCGCACTCAAAACCAGCCTTGACCTCAGTAACATCGTCCTTGAACCGTTTGAGGGTATCGATTTTGCCCTCTGCCAAAACCTCTCCGTTTCGTATCAAGCGGGCACCCTTGTTTCGCACGATGGAGCCCTCCATAACCATGGAACCTGCAACCGTTCTTCCTTTGCTTACCTTGAAAACTTGTCTAATTTCGGCCCGCCCGGTCTTTTTCTCAACCAATTCAGGAGCAAGCATATCGGCCATGTTGTCTCTGACTAGGTCGATGATTTCATAAATAATGTTGTTTTGAAAAACGCGTACCCCCAAATGCTTGGCTTCACCGATGACCCCATTCTCCAGCTTGACGTTGAAGCCAATAACGTCCGCTTCGGAAGTGTTGGCCATCTTGATGTCGTTTTTCGTAACCTGACCAACGTCGCCCTGAAGAATCTCAAGGAGGACCTTATCGCTTTCGATCTGCCTAAGTGATTCTTCAAGAGCCTCTAGGGAACCACGAACATCTGCTTTGAGAATGACACGGCAAGCGGTTTTCTTGCTTTTGGAAATTGCTGCAAACAGTGCATCCACGCCCGTGACGCCCTCCTCCTTTTCTTCGGGGGGGGGTAAAGCGACGACTTGTTCGTCAATTAGTTGAAATTCTTCGGATTCTTTACGAGCCGCACGCTCGTTCTTGGCTCCCTTGAAGATGGATCCAGCCTCCGGCACCCCGGACCAACCAAGAATGTTTACCGGAGTAGAAGGCGGGGCCGACTTAACCTGATTTCCCTGATCGTCGATCATCGCCTTGACTTTGCAATATACGGACCCGCAATGAAAGGAGTCCCCTATTTTCAGAGTTCCCTTTTGGACAATCACCACTGCGGTGGCCCCTCGTCCGACTTCTTGGCGGGCTTCCACAACGACTCCTTCGGGCGAGGCATCTGGGTTTGCCTTCAATTCCATCACCTCGGCTTGAAGCAAAATCATGTCGAGTAAATCCTCGACGTTATCGCCCTTCAAAGCAGAGATCGGTACGGTAACGATTTCTCCACCCCAATCTTCCGATGCAATCGATCGCTCCTGCATCTGAGTTTTGACTTTTTCCGCATCCGCGCCCTTTACGTCCATTTTGTTAATGGCGACAAGCAAAGAACCTTGAGCCCTTTGGGCAAACTTCAGGGCTTCATCCGTTTGAGGCATGAATCCATCGTCCGCCGCTACGACCAGAACGGAAACATCGGTCAGGTTGGCCCCTCTTTCCCTGATTTTGGAAAAGGCAGCGTGTCCGGGAGTATCGATAAAAGTAATTTTTTGGTCACCGTGCTCAATTTGGTAAGCTCCCACGTGTTGGGTGATACCTCCGGCTTCTCCTGCCACCACGTTTGCCTTTCGGATCGTATCGAGCAAGGTCGTCTTCCCGTGATCCACATGGCCCAAAATACAAACGACAGGAGGGCGAGGCTTGAGAAACTTCTCGTCGTTTTCATCAACCTCGACCTTGGCTTTCTTTTCGACCGCTTCGGCCTTTTCACCTCTGTGTTTGATCTCCAGCTCAAAACCCTTGACCTTGGCAATGCTCCGAGCCACTTCTTCCTCGATCGATTGGTTCATGGAGGCAAAAATGCCCATTTCCATCAGTTCGGAAATCAATTGAAAGGGCTTGAGCCCGATAAAACCGGCGAAGTCGCGAACGACAATGGGAGGCTTTATAATGATCAGGTTTCCTTCTACCACGCCGCTTTCTTCGGCATCTCCTTTCGATGGAGACGATGGAGGCGCGGGAACCCCGGACTTGCCTGCTGAAACTGGGGGTGGAGGAGCTGATGCCATCTTGGAAGGCGGAGGAGGCGGAACGGAGGGAGCACTGGAAGGTGGTGCGGGAGTAGGTGCTTCCGTAACGGTCTGTTCAACGGCGTCCTCTTCTGCTGTCTCTTCTTGTTCCTTCTTCCCTGCCTCTTCTCTTTCGATTCTCTCCTTCTCCAAGTCTTCTTTGCTTTTGACTATGGGAATTTTTCGTTCGTTGTCGGGTTCCGTTGATTCTTCCTTTTCCTTCGCTCTGGACTTGCCTTGCTCTTCGACAACTACCTCTTTGGAGAGAGTGACCTCTTCGCTTGAGCTGAATTCTTCGATGATCGACTGAGCGGTAATATTATCCAAAGTGGAAGATGCACTTTTGATATCGTAGCCACGCTCCTTCAGAATCTCAACGATTTCCTTGCTGGTTTTGTTGACCTCTTTGGCGATTGCGTGAACACGAACACTCATAAAAATGAAAAGCTGAATTAACCGTGGTTAAGCTTAGGCCTCCTGCTCTTCGGGGGATGGATCCTGATCGGAGTTTTCTTCTTCCGAATCGACGGAAACTTTGGACAATATATCTTGGGCAACCGGATCTTCGAAACCAAGCCCGACCAAATCTTCTGCCGTAACTCCCTCGAAGGCTTCCGGACTGACCAAGCCGAAGGCAACCAAACGGTCGGCAACCTCGAATTCGATCCCAACGGATGTCAATGCCTCGGCAGCCTTGGTTTTCCGCTCGTCAAAACCTACTTCCCTTACCACGACCTTGCCGATATCGAGCTTCCAACCTAGCAAGCGCGAGGTTAAACGAGCATTGATTCCTTTCCGGCCAATGGCGACGGACAGGTCGTCCTCAACGACCTCGAAATACATTCTTCTCTTGTCACGATCGAGGCTTATGTTTTGTGGAACCGCAGGCTTCAATGCCTCGGAAAGTTGCTCCACGGGATCCTCGAACCAACGAACGATGTCGACTTTCTCACCGTTCATTTCACGAACGATGCTTTTGACGCGGGCACCGCGGGCACCCACGCAGGCTCCTACAGGGTCAACCTTGGCATCTGAGCTCTTTACGCAGACCTTTGTCCGGTAACCTGGCTCACGGGCCATGGCGGCAAGGGAAACGGTTCCATCCGCAATTTCCGCAACCTCCATTTCAAAGAGCTTGCGGACGAAATTCAAACTTGAGCGACTGAGAATCAACTCGGGCCCACGACCGTGTTGCTCGAGCTTCGTAAGCAGGCATCGAATGCGCTCGCCTGGCACCCAATCCTCTCCTGGAACACGTTCGCGCCAAGGAAGCAAAGCCTCCGCTTTGCCAACTTCCACAATCAGATCTCCTCTTTCTTTGCGTCGGACGATTCCCGTAACCAAATTCCCCACTTGATCGCGGAATTCATCGTAAATGTGTTCTTTCTCGAACTGTCGAAGCCTTTGCTTGATTGCCTGCTCGGCTGTCTTGGCGGCAATTCTTCCAAGATAAGAAGGATCCATCGGGCGCTCCACCACATCCCCGACTTGAGGGCCAGTCGCGTAGAGGCGAGCCTTGTCCAAGTGAATCTCACGGGAAGTATCCGAAACCGACTCCACCACCTCCAATAGGGTCCAAGCTTCCATAGCACCGGTCTTCGGGCTGATTTCGACCCGAATGTCTCCGGAAGAGTTGGTCGCTCTCTCGGCTGCAGCCTTGACGGCACCCTCGATGGTGGCGATCATGTCCTCTCGGCTGATGCCCTTTTCTTTCTCCATGTATTCAAGAACTGCGAGAATTTCGCTACTCATGACTGTGGCTTTTTTTTATGGTTTTGGAAAATAGGAAAAAAAAAAGCGAGCAATGCCCGCTCCTTTTCGGATGAGACTGTAATTGAAGGAATTAACTAATATTGCAAACGAGCAAAATGTCAATGAATTCGTGTCAGGTTCGAACACCATGTTTTTTCATCGTTGCAGACTGGCTCCGATCCCTTATGGATGCTCTCTCGTTATGAAAACCATACGTTTCACAACCTTACCAGGTGACGGCATTGGCCCGGAGGTCATGGATGTCGCCCTGAAAGTCCTCAACGCCCTTGGATCCAAGCATGACTTTCGCACTGAAAGTACCCCCCATGACGTCGGGGGAATCGGAATAGACAACCACGGGGAAGCCCTGCCTGCGTCAACTTTGGCAGCCTGCGAACAAGTCGACGCCATTCTTTTCGGCTCGGTCGGCGGGCCGAAGTGGGAAAACCTCCCACCCAAGGAACAGCCCGAACGAGCCGCCCTTTTGCCGATCCGCAAGGCATTCGAGCTCTTCGCCAACCTCAGACCCGGCAACCTATACCCCGAATTGGCCGACCTTTCGCCCCTCCGCCCTCAAACCGTGGCCAACGGAATCGACGTTCTTTGCGTTCGCGAACTCACCGGCGGAGTCTATTTCGGCCAACCCAAGCGAACCGAGACACTCGAGAACGGTGAACTCGAAGCCATCGACACCATGGTTTACCGGAGCGGCGAAATCGAGCGGATCATTGAAATCGCGGTTCGGGCAGCCAGCCTTCGAGGAGGAAAAATTTGTTCGGTGGACAAGGCGAACGTCCTCGAAACCTCCGTCCTTTGGAGAAAAATCGTGACCGAACGCGTCGGCGAGCTCGACGATTCGATCGAGCTTTCCCACATGTACGTCGACAACGCTGCCATGCAACTGGTCCGCGACCCAAATCAATTCGACGTTTTGGTTACCGAGAACATGTTCGGAGACATTCTGTCCGACGAACTCGCCGTGATCTGCGGTTCGCTCGGTATGCTCGCCTCCGCCAGCTTGGGAACCGGAAAAAACTCCATGGGTCTTCCTTTCGGACTTTACGAACCGGCCGGCGGAACCGCACCCGACATCGCGGGAAAAGGCCTGGCCAACCCCTGCGCCCAAGTTCTGAGCGCCGCTCTCATGCTCCGATACAGCTTCGGACTCGAGGAAGCCGCCGCTTCCATCGAACAAGCGGTCAAGGAAACCATCCGGTCGGGCTTCCGTACGGGCGACCTCGCCCAAGGAGGCGAATCCGTGGGAACCGAGGAAATGGGTGAAGCCATCCTCGAACGCCTTACCTAAGTAGAATTTCGCATGAAGGCCCGGGAAATCCGTCAATCCTTTCTTGATTTCTTCCGATCGAAAGAACATCAGGTCGTAAACTCGGCTTCACTCCTCCCCGAATCCCCCAATTTGCTATTCACCAACGCCGGGATGAACCAATTCGTACCCTATTTCCTCGGCGATCAAAAAGCCCCCTACACTCGGGCCGCCGACACCCAGAAATGCATTCGGGCAGGGGGCAAACACAACGACTTGGAAGACGTCGGTTTCGACACCTACCACCATACCTTCTTCGAAATGCTCGGGAACTGGTCCTTTGGTGACTACTTTAAAAAGGAAGCCATCGAATGGGGTTGGGAACTGCTCGTTGATGTTTGGAAATTCCCGCCCGAACGCCTCTACGCGACCGTCTATCAACCCGCGGAAGGCGAACCTGCCGAATTCGACGAGGAAGCCCATGCCATCTGGTCAGGCATCTTCGAAAATGCAGGGCTCGATCCCGCCGTTCACGTCGTCATGGGCAACAAAAAAGACAATTTCTGGATGATGGGCGAAACCGGCCCCTGCGGCCCCTGCAGCGAACTCCACCTTGACCTCACCCCCGACGGACAAAGCAAAGGCAGGCTCGTCAACGGGGATTCTCACCATTGCATTGAGATTTGGAATCTCGTCTTCATCCAGTTCAACGCGGACCGTGACGGAAACTTTACTCCTCTTTCCGCCAAGCACGTCGATACCGGAATGGGCTTCGAGCGGGTCGCCGCCGTCGTGCAATCGACCAACGGGTTCACAGATTTTTCAAAACCCGCATCCAACTACGACACCGACGTATTTTCCCCCATCTTTTCCAAATTGGAAGAAATTTCCGGAAAAACCTACGCCTCTACCCTACCCGAGGAGGGCAAGCCAACCAACGAACAAGAGGAAATCGACGTCGCCTTCCGGGTGATCGGGGATCACCTGCGCGCCCTTTGCTTCTCCGTTGCAGACGGCATCCTGCCCGGCAACAGCGATCGCAACTACGTCTTGCGCCGGATTTTGCGCAGAGGGATACGCTACGGCCGCACCCTCGGCTTTTCCCAACCCTTCTTTCATCGACTCGCACCCGCCCTGATCGAACAGATGAAGGATACCTTTCCCGAACTTGGCGAACGGGCTGAACTCATCGAAAAAACCCTCCGTTCCGAAGAAGAATCCTTCAACAAGACCCTCGACCGGGGGATCGATCTCTTCACCCGCGAGGTCGATGCCCTGAAGGAAGGAGACGTCCTCTGCGGTGAATTCGCCTTCAAGCTCTATGACACCTACGGCTTTCCACTCGACCTGACTGAATTGATGGCTCGCGAACGCAGCCTCAGCGTCGACGAAGACGCCTTCGAGTCGGCAATGGAAAAACAACGGCAACGGGCCCGCGAAGCTCACAAATCCGTCGATATTTTGGTGAGCGAGGACTCCGACGGGGCAGATGCGACGGAGTTCGTCGGTTACGACCCCGCCAATCTTCAAGCCTTCACCGCCTCCTGCATCGATTTGGTCGAGCAGGACGACAAGGCTTTTGTCGTTCTCGACAAAACTCCTTTTTATGCCGAGATGGGGGGACAAACCGGAGATTCTGGTACCGTCTTCATTTCCAAACAGACCCTCGTCATCAAGAACGTCCTCAAGGATTCCTCCGGCCGTTTTTTGCACCAACTGAAATCCAAGCCCGAAGGGATCGATTTCGCAGGGCAAAAAGCCATACTCAGCGTCGACCTGGAGAGAAGAAAAGCCATCCAGCGTCACCACACCGCCACCCACGTTCTGCACTGGGCCCTGCGCGAAGTTTTGGGCGACCATATCCGCCAAGCCGGATCACTCGTCGAACCCGATCGTCTGCGCTTTGATTTTTCTCATTTCGAAGGAGTCAAACCCGAACAACTCGCCGAAATCGAAAGGATATCCAACGAAAAGCTCCTGCTCAACGATCCCCTCGAAGCGAACGACATTCCCTTTTCCGAAAAACCCGACGACGTGATCGCATTCTTCGGTGACAAATACGGGGAAACCGTTCGGGTCGTCGACCTCGGCGGTTGGAGCAAGGAACTTTGCGGGGGCACTCACGTCTCCTCGGCCGGGGAAATCGGCTCCCTGCGCATCGTCAGCGAATCCGCCATTGCCGCGGGCACCCGCCGGATCGAGGCCGTGGCCGGCCTATCCGCCTACCAGTGGGCCGACGAGCGAATCGCCCGGCTCAACGAGCTAACCCGTCAACTTGCCTGCAAACCCGAAGAATTGGCCGGACGCATCTCCCAGATGCAGACCAAAGCCAAGGAACTGGACAAAAAGCTCAAATCCTTCGAGCAAAAGGGGCAAGCCGGAATCGCCGAAAAACTGATCGGGGATGCCGAAAAAGTTGGAGAACTAAACCTCGTCAAGGCCATCGTGTCCGACCTCTCCCCCAACGACCTGCGTTCCCTCGCCGCCCAAGTCAACAAACGGGCGGCGCCCTCCGTGGTTTTGCTTGCCAGCGAGGCCAACGGAAAATGCGGGATGGTTTGCATTTGTTCCGCCGAAGCTGTGGAAGCCGGCCACCAAGCCGGCAAATACCTCGGTGAACTCGCCGGAAAACTCGGTGGCAAAGGCGGAGGAAAGCCCGACTTCGCCATGGGCGGAGCCCCCGCCGGAAAAGACCTGAGCGAGGCCATTGGCTCGATCTCCTTTTCCTAAGCAACCGATCCATGAGGCTCCGCATTCTCCTGCCCCCCACCCTCGCAGGGTGTGTCCAGAGAAACGCCATCCCGGCCAAGATCGAGCTCGAAGACGAAGAAGGCGACCGCATCTCCCCCGAAAAAGCCGACCACGCGGCCTTCGGCGAACTCTCCGATTCCGAACGATCCTCTCTCTTTGCCCTCTCCCAATGGTGTGGCGGAAAAATTTCCTCCTTTATTCAGCTCGACCTCGCCCAAGCGGGGGAACTGCTCAAACTCCTCCACGAGGTTTCCTGCTTCTACCCGGCCAACAACCCTGATCAGGCCATCGAATGGGCAAACGGCGAGTTACTCGGAGTAAGCGACTTCATCCCCCTCCCCGAAACCGAACGTCCCCGCCCGGTTCGTGAAATCAGGGACGAACCCGAAGAAGAACCCGAACCCGTTTTCGACGAGCCCGAATACGAAGGCCCTCCCATCGAAGTCGAAGGTTCCACCGAATATTTGCGCCTCATCCTTCCTTCCACCAATCATCCCGGCTACAAGAAAGTCCTGCGCCTGATGCGCGAATGGAACTTTCTTCGCGATCGCAACCACCGGCACTGGTGGTGGTTGCGCGACCCATCCAAAGTTCTCGACTTCCTCGCCACCCACCAGGAAGAACTCGAACTCGACTACGAAGCTGAATTCACCGACAACTTCCGTCAACTCACCTCCGGTATCCAACGAGCCGAACTAAGTACCTCGGCCAGCGAGTCGGACGAAGACGGAGCCGAGGTCGAAGTACGCATCGAAGCCGGTGACGTCCCCCCGGACGAGCTCGAGCATGCCCTCGCTACAGGGCAAAATCACGTCCGCCACGGCAACAAAGTCTATTTGCTCACCCGCGACCTACTCGACAAAGCCACCGAACTCCAACGACGTATCTCGGGCAACCCAGATGCCCTCCTCCTCGCGCGGGCCAGCCACCGGGTGGAAAAATTCCAAGCCCCCTCCGTGGAAGATTTCCTTTTGCAAGCCGATCCCCGCTTCCAGCCACCCGCCCGATGGAAAAAACGGAGCGCCGCCCTGCGCGATTTATCCTCCCTGCCTTCGCCAAGCCTCGACAAAACCCTTGAATCCATCCTGCGGCCTTACCAAAAAACCGGCGTGGCCTGGCTCCTTCACCTCTTCCGCAACGAACTCGGCGGCATCCTCGCAGACGAAATGGGACTGGGCAAAACCCTTCAAGCCCTTGGCCTCCTGACCGCCCTGCGAATGGAACAGGGCTTTTCCAAGACCTCCCTCGTGGTATGCCCCGCCACCCTGCTCGAGAACTGGAGACGGGAAGCCCAACGCTTCTGCCCTGATTTTTCCGTCCTCGTCCACCACGGACCCGATCGGGCCGAAGAATCGGCCGCCCTCGGCAAACCCGACCTCGTCATCACCTCTTACGGGACCCTCGTGCGGGACCTCGACCTTTTCCAACGGATTCCTTTCCTCTGCGTGATCGGGGATGAAGCCCAGCACCTCAAGAACCGCAAAACCCAGAACGCCCAAGCCATGGCCTCTCTTTCCTCGGACGGACGAGTTTTGCTCACCGGCACCCCGATCGAAAACAGCGTATCCGACTTACTTTCTCTGCTTGAATTTCTCCTTCCGGGAGCCCGCCCCGAGCTACCTCCCTCCTCCCGTGGGGACGAAAGGATTTGGCACGAACAACGCATCCTCAAGGAAGCGGCCCCCTACCTCTTGCGCCGGAGCAAAAGGGAAGTCGCCCCCGAGCTCCCCGAAAAGATCGAGCAGATTCTCTTCCTTGACCTGACGGAGGAACAAGCCGCCTGCTACGACGAAGTCAAGCGCTCCGCCGAGACCGAACTGGACAAAATGGCCGACGCCGGAGCGAGCGAAGGCGCGATGCGCATGAAGACCCTCACTCAACTCCTCCGCCTGCGCCAGACCTGTTGCGACCCTCGCCTGCTCAAAGAAAGCTTCCCCGCCGACCAATCGGCCAAACTCAACGCCTTCCGCGAACTCCTGTACACCTGCCTGGAAGGCAATCACCGGATGCTCGTCTTCTCCCAGTTCGTACAAGTCCTTCAACTTTTGAAAGCGGAACTCGAAGCCGCCTCCCTGCCCTTTTGCTACCTCGACGGATCCTCCAAAGACCGCATGGCCCAAGTCGACCGCTTTCAGGAAGACAACTCCGTCCCAGTCTTCCTGATCTCCCTCAAAGCCGGGGGCACTGGTTTGAATTTGACCGCCGCCGACGTCGTCGTGCACTTCGATCCCTGGTGGAACCCCGCCGCCGAAGCTCAAGCCAGCGACCGGGCCCACCGCATCGGCCAGGACAAACAAGTCACCGTTTACAAGCTCATCACCTCGGGTACGGTCGAGGAACGGGTGCTCGGCCTCCAGCAAGGCAAACGCAAACTGCTCGAGCAAATCTTCGAGGAATCGGAAGCCGCCAACCTCTCCCTCGGCGTCGAGGATTTACGGGAGTTGATCTAGGCTCGATTCATTCCTTCTTTTTCCCGTAATCGGCCCCCGGTTCCTCCACCAAGTCTCCCTCGACGTACTGGTGAATCAAGCTCGAGATCAAGGCCTGATAGGGAACTCCCTTACGGGCCGCCTTCCTTTGGATGCCAAGCAAGTCGTGACTGCTCAAGCGGACGTTGATCCGCTTGTCCTTTTTGAAGGTCCTGTCCCCCGCATCCTTGAGCATGCCCAACAAATCGTCCGACGGATCCTGCAAATCGAGCAAACCCCGGTCATAGGCATCCGAGAAAATCTTTTCTTCCTTATCCATTTTTCTTCCTTTCGCTTAAGTAATCCTTGGTCGCCTGACGATGGGGGAATGCGGTCTTGAGGAAGATCGTATCCTTTTCCATGACGTAGGGCACGAAATAGACGTAGTCATCGACCGGAATCAGGAACACCCGCTGATTCGGATATTTCTTCGGGTTCGGGTGATCCGCAACCTTCCAGAGTTTGCCCTCGGCAAGCAACAAGGCGATATCCTCGAAGGAAACCCTTCGCTCCCTCTTCAACCACTCGTTTTTTTCCGGGTTCCATTCGAAATGCATCAATCTCTAAAATGTATGCCTATTAGGCATACAGTCAAGGTTTTTCGAGACGCGTATTGGGGATGCTGTTCGGCTACTGTCTCACAGTGGATCGCCACGGGTATTTCTCGATGCCCTCGCGATGACAAGAGTGAGTGAGAGTGTCAGGCGATGACAACACACTCTGTCATTGCGAGGAGCGAGCGGAACGAGGGACGCGACAATCCATCGTGACTCGGGGAACGCGTACGAGAAATGCGGTTCGTTTGCCGGTTCACAGTGGATCGCCACGGGCTACTCCTTCGCGATGACAAAAGACATCAAGGGATCAAGCAACCCGACAAAGAAAAAGAATGGCCAAAGCGGCGCCCCCTCTCCTTTCCCCTTGAAAAACAAAGAGTTTTTTGGCATCTTGAGAGGTTCAACCCATAATATATTATGAATCCGCAATCCATATCACAACCCGATCCCGAAGCAAAAGGCGAGCTTGGTCCCGCCATGAAAGGGGCAGACGTACTCGTCAACGCTCTTGAGCGTGAGGGCGTGGACGTGGTGTTCGCTTATCCGGGCGGAGCGTCCATGGAATTGCACCAATCCCTGACCAAGTCCGACAAGATCCGAACCATTCTCCCCCGTCAGGAACAAGGCGGAGGCTTCATGGCCCACGGCTATGCCCGGGCAACCGGCAAAGCCGGTGTGTGTATGGCAACTTCGGGTCCCGGGGCCACCAACTTGGTCACTTGCATCGCCGACGCCTACATGGACAGCATTCCGCTGGTCGCCATTACGGGCCAAGTCTACCAGCAATTCATCGGAAAGAGCGCTTTTCAGGAAACCGATTTTTTCGGGATGACTCTGCCCATCGTCAAGCACAGTTACCTGGTTCTGACCGCCGAAGATCTACCAAGGGTGGTCAAAGAAGCTTTTTACCTGGCCGAATCCGGACGCCCCGGTCCCGTCGTGATCGACATTCCCAAGGACGTTCAACTGAAGGTATTCGAACCCTTTTTCCCCGCCGAGGTCGATGACATCGACGGCTACAAGCTCGACACACCCAAAGCCACCGACGCCGAGCTCATCGAGGTTCTAAATCTGATAACCAAAGCCAAGAAGCCGGTTCTCTACACGGGTGGCGGAATCATTTCGGCCGAGGCTCACGAGGAACTCAAAGAATTCGCCGAGCTTACCGGCCTGCCCGTTACCCACACCCTCATGGGGTTGGGGGTATTCGACCCCGATCATCCGCAATCGTGCTACTGGTATGGGATGCATGGAACGGTCGCCGGCAATTGGGCGGTTTGCGAAAGCGACCTTCTGCTTTGTGCCGGAGCACGCTTTGACGACCGGATTACCGGCAAAGTCGACAAGTACGCTCAGGAAGCCTACGTCATTCATTTCGACGTCGACAAATCCGAGCACAACAAAAACGTCCACGCCCATTTCCCCATCCGCACCGACATCAAGTACGCCCTCCGAAGGATGTGCGAATTGATCAAGGAAAAAGGCTTCGACAAACCCGAGCTTTCCGGCTGGCTCGAAACCATCGACGGGTGGAAGAAAGAATATCCTTTCAAATACAAAAAGGGCGAACACGTAACCGGTCAGGAAGCGATCGAGGCTCTTTACGAGGAGTCCAAAGGCGAAGCCATCATAACGACCGGAGTCGGCCAGCATCAGATGTGGGCCGCCCAGTACTACAAGTATAAGGAACCTCGCACCTTTGTTTCGTCCCTCGGTCTCGGAACGATGGGTTTTGGCTATCCCGCAGCCGTCGGAGCCAAGGTGGCCCGACCGGACAAGGAAGTCATCGATATCGACGGGGATGGTTCGTTCCTCATGAACGTCCAGGAATTGGCCACCGCCAAGATCGAAAAAATCAACGCCAAGTGCCTTCTCTTGAACAACCAACACCTCGGGATGGTCATGCAATGGGAAGACCGATTTTACGAGAGCGTCCGCGGGCACACCATCCTGTGCGACCCCGAAAACCTCGGCGGCCCGGACAATTTGGAGGCGATCTATCCGGACTATGTTAAAATGTGCGAAGGCTTCGGCGTAAAAGCCCGCCGGGTCACGAAGCGCGAGGAATTGCGCGACGGAATCCGCGAGATGCTCGAGACCGACGAACCTTTTCTGCTCGAAATCATCGTGCCCTACTCCGAGCACGTCATGCCCATGATCCCGCAGGGCAAGTCGGCCAAGGAAATGCTGATCGAATGAGTTCGCAGCCGGTCTCCCCGAATAAACGGCTGTCGATACGCTGGGAACTTTTTGCTCCAAGGCCCTCGGTCATTTGAAATGACCAAGCCTATCATTCGCTTGTCCGGGCTTTTGCTTTTCCTGTTCTTCGCAGCCTGCTCCAAACAACCGGACCAAGGATCTTCGATTCCAGGCAAGCCGCTTCCTCCCGGAAAAATCAAGGAAGCGGACGGGATGGTATTGCTGAGGGGCGGGACCTACCTCAGGGGAAACAACAAGCCTCCGGGTAACGGCGATTTTTATCCTGAGGAAGGCCCGGCCCACAGGGTTGAGGTTTCTGACTTTTGGATTGACAAGTACGAAGTGACCAATGCTCAGTTCATGGAATTCGTCAAAGNCACCGGATACGTCACCTTTGCCGAAAGACCTCTCAGCAAGGATGTTTTTCCCAATGCCCCCGCTGAGCAACTCGTTCCCGGAGCGNCCGTTTTCGCGCCACCGCCCAAAAACATCAACCCCCGCGACACGAACGACCCCTGGGATTGGTGGGCCTACCGCAAAGGAGCCTGTTGGAGGCGCCCCAACGGGGAAGGTTCGTCGATCAAGAACCGCATGGATCACCCCGTCGTTTGCGTAAACGCCGACGACGCCAAAGCCTATGCCGAGTGGGCCGGCAAACGACTCCCCACCGAAGCGGAATGGGAACTGGCCGCCCGGGGTGGAACCGAGGGAAAAATGTTCATTTGGGGAGACGAATCAAAACCGAACGGCAAATGGATGGCGAATTGTTTCCAGGGAAAGTTTCCGGCCCAAAACACTGCCCAGGACGGCTACTTGTACACGGCCCCCGTGGGTTCCTTCCCGCCCAATGAATACGGACTCTACGACATGGCGGGAAACGTCTGGGAAATTTGCAGCGACTACTATCACCCTGCCTACTACCGACAGTTCCTCCAAGACCCGCACCCGAATCCCACGGGCCCCGAAGCACCCATTACCCAAATCGAGTTGGAGGAATTCCGCGTAACCGGCACCTGCCCCCTCCCCCAAGCAGGAGTAAGCGAACTCATGTTCCTTCACGTCACAAAGGGAGGTTCCTATCTTTGCCACTACGACTATTGCCTGCGCTACCGTCCGGCGGCCCGCCACCACTCGGAGTCACTCGCCCCAAGCAACCACGCCGGTTTTCGTTGCGTCAAAGACGTCGACGAAGAAGAATAAAAGCTACAGTATCCCTCGCCCTCGAAGAACCTTTTTTGGACCGGATATTTTTTCCGGGAAAATGATTCGACGCCCGAGTAGCCTGAGGAAAGCAAGCTCTACCTAAACAAGAAACTTTACCTACAACTCCACTTCGGGAATCTTGGGATGGGAATTCTTTATGATTCCTTCCATGGAAACAAAATGAGGAATGTTGTAACTGATGCAATGCAGTTGCCCCTGCAGTTTGACCAATTTATCGCAATTGATGCGCTTGACCTCCCAATTAGGTAGGGCCGACCGGTAAACCTGTTCCGCCCGATCTTCGATCACCGGGTCGACGTCGCTGAATGAAGGCATCAGCAAAACTCCGTTGGCTAAAATGATATTGGTGTAGGAACGCCAGTCCTCCCCCCATTTCGGAGGCATCGGTATCCTAACCACCTTGATCGGACCGGATGAAGTGTTGAGCGAAGCGACGAATTCTGCGTTTTCGTCTAGTCTGGCGCTGTTTTCCGGGTCCACTGAAGGGTCCACCTCCGCTATGACGGCGAGGTTTTTGTCCAACATGGTCATGAACATGTCAGTGTGGCCGTTGGGTTCACCAAAAAGTGCTCCAACCGTATAAACCGTATGAACTCCGAAATAATCGAAAAACATGTTCATGAGTTGTTTTTGGGTGAATTCAGCTTCCAAGTTGACGTCGAGGGTTTTGGCCGAGGTCAACAAGAGACCGTCGCCATTGCTGATGAGGTTACCCCCCTCCAGCAAAAGAGGGACCGAACGAACCGACAACCCCAACAGGCGAGCCAATTCCAAACCCATGAAATCATCCTCTTTGCGCTGCTCACGCATGGTTCGGGAGTTGTACTTTGCATCGACCATGACCGCCCGTTCATTATCGAAACGCAAAATCAATGGGGCGTAATCTCGTATCCACATGGAATTGGAGGGTAAAACGATAAATCGCATCGCATCGGGCGGGAGCCCCAGGTCTTTGATTATTTTGACACCTGCTTGAGCTTCGACCTCGGTGTTTACGACACCGAAGAGGGGTACTTTCCGATCAATCGCCTTGGCAATGTCTCCATAAAGTTGGGGGTCAAGGAACAGGTTTTTCTGGCAACCGATGAAAATCGCCGATTGCTTGCGAAATTCGGAAGCCGGATAAAAGTCTTCAGGCTCAGAGGTAGCAAGAACGGGGCGGGCAGGAGCAAGAAATTCCGCAGAGCCACTTTTCCCGGAAGAATCCTGAAATACGTCGGAAAGGAAATAAGCTCCGCAAAGCGAGCCAATGATGAAGATCAGAATGGAGAAAAATGAAAAAGCATACCTCCCAATCCTTTCATCACGCTTTCTCTCTTTTGCAGTCTTGGAGAAGAAAGAATCAGCATGCTCGTTATCGACGTCGGGGCTGACGCCGGAAGAGGCAGTTTTGAGAATGGAGGGTTTGGATGGGCTGGAAGTGTTCGATCTTTTCTTTGTCATGCAAAGAATCCCCGAAAACAGGAAAGAAAGTTTCCGAAAAGCGGCGATCGAACCCGGCGTTTCCAAGTGAAGCCGCCCAATGGGCTCCTCTGCGTGAAAAGTGACGATCGAGAATGACTGAAGTAAGTAAGCATTAGCTGTGCACTGAAACAAAATACGCTTTACGCGAGTTTGTAGAATTTAAGAAACTTGAAAGAAATTTGAATCACCAAATAGGTACAATTTAATGTATTTAGGACATTATTGCAGAAAATTATTTAATACTCAATAATTCATGTTCCTTATCAGGATGTGAATTTCACATTTTTGATGCCGAACCTCCCCCTTCCTCGACTTTGAACCCGAGCCCCAAGCCTAGGAAAACTCAAGGATTCCAAAGACTGAAAGACAAAGAAGGGAGCCTCCTTCCAAACCAAATCCGCAAGGCTTTGGTCGACAAAGTAGAAGCCAGCGCTCCAATCGGTATTCCAATTCCTAATCATGCAGCAGGAAAGAAGGATAGGTTGTCGGATTTCGCGAAATAAGACGCCCAATGTCCGGACGGTAAACCTACCCAAGTCCAAGGCTGTCGAACCAAAGACCGCGGGCGATTACTCGTAGGTTTTGGTCGAATAGTTCCAGTACACCAAACGCCCTTGCCTGAGCCCCATGTAGTAGAGCCAAGAGAGGTCACGCCAGCGATAAAAGTAGGGATACAAACCATCCTGCGTCCAACGCCAACCGTGCTTTTCATTCCAATACCACACACTGCCGTCATTTTGAGCGGCCGGATAGAGCCACCCCAGAGTCTCGTGGTATATCCACTCGGAATCGATCATCATGAACGAACCAAACCACGAAGAGGTGGCCCACCCTCCTCCGGTCAATGAAATCCGCCCACCCCATTTCGAAAGGCCTGGGTTTACCTCAACCCGGAATCTCTTGATACTCCCGTAGGTAAAGCCCTCGGAGTTTTCCGCATAGGCCCGGAAATAATAATACTCTCCCAAATCCACTTCCGTAAGCTCAGTGGAGAACAAACCGGTAGCCGCATTCAAAGTCGCCCGGATGGTGGTCGCGGATTTGAAGCGTAAGCTGCGATCCAAGAGAAAACCGACTTTCGTGACCGGAACACCCCCGTCGGAAAGAATCCGGCCAGTCAATTGGAAAGAAGCCAAGCCAGAGGACTCGGCTTCGTAGGTCGAAGGATAAGGTCGAAAGGCGTCGATTACCTCGATGGAAAAAGTTTTCTCGAAGGTGGCGTTGAATTGGTCGGCCACCCGTATGCGAACGTTCAACAAGGACTTGCTCTCGTAATCCAGCACTTCCTTGGTCACCAACTCGCCCTTCTGGTTGATTTCGAATGACTTGTTGTCGGTTGAACCGGTTCCGGAAACCAAGGTAAAGCCAAAGCCCGTCGTCTGATCCTCGTCGACTCCCTTCAAGTCGCCGACCTTGGTCCCCTTGACCATTCCCTCCATCACGGTGTTGGAAGAGAGCGTCAAACCCGTGGGCACGCGGTTGGGCAAGGACGCGGGATCCAAGGGATTGGTTCCCCAATCGATCTCCACCTTGTCGGAAAAGCCGTCCCCGTCGGTGTCGAACTTTTTGGGATTGGTGCCGTAGGACAATTCCTCGTTGAGGGTCAACCCGTCGCCGTCTTCGTCCTTGTTTCCGTTGGAAACGGCCGAAACCACAAGATGGAAGTCGCGGGACTCGTTGCCCGAATCGGTTATGCGAACCCGAACCGTGTAGGAAGCGATATCCATCGGAACCTTGGTTTTGAGAAGATCTCCGCTGATCGAGAAATTGGCGTTGTCGTTGGCTCCACCCGTGGAGACCAAGGCGTAATCATAGGCATCCGCCTGGTTGGGATCGTCGTAGTCGAGGGGGAGAAGACGCCCCACCGTCAAACCGGCCGGTTCCCGCTCGAAAAACTCATTTTGGGAAATCCCCACGCCGTAAGGGGTGCGGTTGCCAAGAACCATGTAAAGGAATCCGGTCGAAGCCCGCGAAGAAATCCCACCATCCTCGACACGGTCGGCAATGGTTGCCTCTTGCCCCAAGGCGCTCTCCCGAAAGTTGGAAAAAGAATCGCCGTCCGGATCATCCTGAGGCCCTTGGCTCAGGTCGCCGAAATGGTAGTATTCGTACCAATCCTTGATCCCGTCCCCGTCACTGTCCAAGGTTGTCTCTACGTAATGAGCCTTGACCAAAGAATTCGCGGTCAAGGTAAAGCTCAGCTTCGATTTGGCCACCCCGCTGGCACCCGCTTGCCGCACCCCGTTGATCGACCAATAAGCGAAAGTAAACCCGTTTGAGTCGCCATGCAGGGAAGGCGTATGAACAATCGTTCCGGGATTCACGTAGGAATCGGAGGTCTCGACGAACCCAACCGGCACGCTCCCCAAGGTGTACCGCACGAGGGAAGGATCGGCATAAACGAAACCGACCGAAGTCCTCGTAGAGGCCCCACCGTCCTGCACCAAGTCCTTGATCGTCGCCTCCTGCCCCAACGCTAGTTCCTGAGCATTGGTAAAGGAATCGGCA
>PBMI01000018.1 GCA_002722545.1 Opitutia bacterium
ACGGGTGGTGCGACCATTGTTTACCCGGGTAAGATTCAACCCAATACTTTCCCCGGAAAGGAATTGGGCATTCATTTTGATGCTTCCGCTATTCAAGGACTGAGTAACTTGGCAAACGTGACGGTCTGGCAGGATCTTTCCGGCAATGCCCGTCATATGAACAACATTCGGGCAAACCCTCGTTGGATTGCTTCCGAGTCGAGCTTGAACAACAAGCCCGTGGTCGACTTCAATGACGCCAATGATCGCATGTGGACCAGTTATAACTTCCGGGCGGGAGATCAGGTTGTCAAATGGAGAAACGAAGGGTGGACTGCCATCGCGGTAGCCCGTTATACGGCTCCTTCGGGGGGAGACAGCGAGCGTCTCATTGCATCCAAGGGCGGAAACTGGATATATGGATTCCATGGATCAAAGGTAAACACTCATCACTTCGACAGTTGGGTCGATCGAGGTGACGCACACGACAACAATTGGCACTTGTTCAGCGTCGTGCACCAAGGAAAATCAATCAACCCGGACCCACAGGCTTGGACGTATGATCTCGGTGCTGCACGAGTTTCGGCCAATGCTGGTTCCAATGCCAACAGCCACATGCCTCAACAACTCGAGTTCGGCGCTTATAACGACAATTCTGAAAACTCAAAGGGTCAGATTGCCGAGTACATCATGTATTATGGCATGCTCACCGACGAACAAAGGCAGAAAATCGAGAGTCACTTGGCGTATAAGTATGGCTTGACCCTCGACAGCAACCATCCCTTTGGTTCTGCGGTCGATGCTCTGGAGAAGACCGTCGACGTCGGTGGTGCACCCACCACGGTTACTCTTTACTGGGGTACTGCGGACGGAGGAACCGGTTCTTGGCAGAATACCGCAGCACTTGGTACGCATGGCAAGGGAGTCGTGGGCAAGGCTTTGACTGGGCTGACCAACGGCACGACCTATCATTACCGGGCCAAGGCGTCGAACAGCGTCGGGGCTGTGTGGGCGACCGAAACCAAGACTTTCAAAGCAAGCAATACCTTGCTCAACAAGGATTCCGTGCCTGACTTGGTTCTTTGGCTCTCGGCCGACGACGTGGACGGCAATGGTTTGACCGATACTTTGTCCGATGGATCTCTCGTTCATGATTGGAAGGACAAATCAAACGGAGGTTTTCTTGTCCAACAGGCTTCGGGATCTTCGGCCCGTCCATCCTACAAGGCTCAGGCCATAGGTACGCGTGGAGTCATCCGATTCGACGGTCTCAACGACAACCTCTACGTAACGTCCGCCATTCAAAGCGTGGGCGGAGAAGTCAGCGCCTTCGTCGTTGCCCAACGCGAAGGAGGTACGGATGCCCAACTCGGTGGAACAGGCGCCCGTGTACTCGGATCCAGTGACTTCGACCTGCAAGCGGGTACGGTGAATGGTTTCGCACCCAAGATCTTCAAGTTTTTGGATGCGAACAAAACCATTCTCAACGTCAAACTTGGCCGGGAAGATCTCACCCAATCTGATTTCTTCAAAGGAGACATTGCCGAGGTTCTTATCTTCAATCGCTTCCTGACGAGTTCGGAAAGCCAAAAAGTCGAGGGTTACCTAGCACACAAGTGGCGTGCCACGGATGCCCTCCTCCCAGGTCATCCTTATGAGGAAATCGCACCTTCGTTCGACAATAGCCCATACCTGAAACTCGTTGCCGGAGTCGAAGGTTTCGACGTGCCAAGTCGAGTCGGTTTATTGGGAGAGTGGTTGTTCGATCAAAATGATTCCCGGGATACCTCGGGTAATGAATACAATGGCACCATGGTTGGTGGTTCTTACACCACGGATACGCCTTCGGGTACCGGGAGCGCAATCAACCTAACAGGTGGCAATCATTATGTGCACGTCGACGACAAGCAGAGTCAAACCGTGTTTACCGGACGGGATGCCTTTACTATTTCCACATGGGTCAAGAAAGACCCGGATGGTGGGAACGAACCTTGGATTTCCAAGCGTGGAGACGGTGGTCGCGGTTGGCAGTTACGTCGTCTCGGTGCATGGGAAATGACTTTCACCACGAATGGACCAGCCGGTGGTGACGGGAACATGCGCAAAAGCTTTGGGGGTGACGAAGCAGTCTGGTATAATCTGGTAGCCGTCCATGGACACGATGGCAACAAGCAGCGCCTCTACATCGACTCCGAGTTGTTCGTTGATCAAACCCGCAGTGGTCAAGTCAGTTACACGGGTGCTCAATTGGTCTTCGGAGCTCAACAGAATACGAACAACGTCGTGTCGCCACCTAGCTCCATGAGGAGGTATGCCAAGGTTTACATGGATGATATCCGTTTTTACAACCGGGCGTTGAGCCCAAGCGAAGTCGAGGTGTTGGCAGGTTCCTATTTGAATAAGATTTTTGCTTCGTATGGATCAGCCTTCAGCTATCAGGTGCAAGCAAACCGTGGTCCTGATGCCTATGCCGTAAGTGGGGGCGCTCTTCCGGGTGGATTGACGATGAATGCTTCCACGGGTTTGATTACCGGTACGCCCAATGCAACCGGTGATTTCACGGCAACAATCAAAGTCAGCAATTCCTCGGGTGAGGACTCCAAGCAACTCCATTTCCGAGTTGAGCGGGGTACGCAAACCTTGACTTTTAGTCCCGATTTCTCAGGAATTACATACGGGGACGCCAACATGACGCTTGCCGCGACCAGTGACGTAGCCAGCCGAACTTTCTACTACGGAAGCACCGACGAGACAGTCGCCGGTATTTCCGGGAATCTTTTCCAGGTCGCCAGCGTGACCAATGGTTTGGTGACTCACCTGCGCTTCGACGAAACGACCGGTAACACTGCCGTCAACGAGGTTTCATCATCCAACGGTACGCTCCATATGATGAACAATGCCGATTGGGTGACCGGTAAATTCGGCAACGCCTTGGATTTCGACGGGTCGAACGATTACGTCGAGCTTCCCAAGGACGTGGGCGAATTGGCCAACATTACGGTTTCGACTTGGATCAAGCCAACCGATCTTCGCTGGGCCGTGATTGCATCGAAGGTGCCGGCCGGCGACAGTGGAGGCAAGGGTTGGATTGCAAGGTTCTCCAGTGCGAACGAGCTTCGCTTCCGTTTGGGTGGTCAAAATGGTTCGAACAATGCGATTGTATCGGACGTTGGCCAGGTCACGGTTAACAATTGGATCCATTTTGCGGCCAGTTATGACAAGCTCACCCGGGTCGGCAAGCTTTACAAGAACGGTGGAGTGATCAAAAGTCAAAGTATGGGCAACCGTTCACCAGGCGGTGGTGACGACGTCCTTTGGATCGCTCGCTCCGAGAACTTTTCGGGCGCCAAATTCAAGGGATTGATGGATGACTTCAGAATATACGACCGTGCCTTGACGGATAACGAAGTCACTACCATTTACGGTTCCGGCAATGGTGACTTTACCCAAGTACGATCGGGTAACAAATTGTCCTTCAAGAAAGCCGGGCAAGCCAACATCTATGCCGTGTCCATCGGCGATGCCAATGTGGCCCAGTCCACTATCCTTTCGAGACCCTTGATCATCGAAAAGCCGAACGTCACCATCACTGCGGACGACAAGTCCCGCATGGTAGGAGCCAATAACCCGACCTTTACCTATGCGGCGACCGGATTCGTGAATGGAGAGACACAGAGCATATTCACCTCTGCCCCCACCCTGACCCCGACCGACAACTCGGGCAGTGCGATCGCAAATGGTTCCACCACTGCAGGTACTTTCTCGATCAAGCCAAGCGCGGCAGCCGCTCTTAATTATACCTTCACTTACGTGGACGGTATCTTTATAGTAGATTCCCGTACGGCTCAGACTCTGAACTGGGATCAAAACCTCAGCGCCGTATCCTTTGGAAACACGGTTGAATTAAACGCCAGCGCTACTTCAAACTTGGCTGTGACCTATGATATCGGGGACGAGTCAATCGCCTCGCTTGTCGTAACCCGTGATTACCACTTGGACGCCTGGTGGAGACTGGATGAGAATGGAACCACCACGGAAGGTGCAGATTCTACAGGCAACAACCGCAAGATTCAGACTTATGGACCAACATGGACAGTGGGTAAATTCCGTAATGGATTAAGCTTTGATGGAACCAATGATTACGCCCAAGCCTTTGGTTACAAAGGGGTCACGGGAGGCAATAAGCGAACTTATTCCTTCTGGTTGAAGACCGCGACAGCTGGTAAAGGTATTCTCTCATCCGGTGCCCAATCCGGGTCGGGATCCTTTGCTTTCAGCCTCGAAGCCAATGGTAAACTCAAAGTGGACTACGGGAACGGCTCGGTTCTGTCCAATGCCGTACTTTCGAACAATGCTTGGCATCAAGTTGTCGTGACCTTGCCATACAATGGAAAGGTGTCCGATACCAAAATCTACGTGGACGGAGCGAATTCGACCGGAGCGGCGACCAACGGAAACAATACCGTTGCGACGGCGGCAACTGCCAACGTAATCTTGGGCAAGGTCGGTACCTCTTACTTCAACGGAACCCTCGACGACATCCGGATTTACACCGGTGACTTGAAGGAAGCCGGCAGCGATCAAGAGGTTACGGCCATTTACGGAGGAAGTTATGGTGACTTCAACAAGATCCGGATCATCGGTACGGGAAGCACGACCTTGACGGCCTTTCAGCCTGGAAGTTCGACCTACGCCCCCGCCCTGCCCCTCACCAAACCGATCTCAGTATCCAAGCAGGACCAAACCATTACTTTCAGCCCCTTCCCGCCAAAATCAGTGGGCGACTTTGATTTCGCCCCAGGGGCAGTCGCCAGTTCCGGAGAACTCGTTACTTACACGAGTTCGGACTCGACCATAGCTCAAATCGTCGATTCGAGCGGTAACCCCAACCCCGCTCAAGGTGGCAAGATCAGAATCCGGAAAGCAGGTACCGCGATCATTACCGCTACTCAGACGGGTAATTCGATCTATAACCCGGTCACAACGGGTGTTTCCCAAACTCTCACTATCAATTACTACAACTTGTTCGAGGATTCCATTTCGGGCATGCAGTGGTGGTTTGATGCCTATAACGTAAACGCCGACAGTAGTCCGGACGTTGTGACAAACCAATCCGCGTTCTTCAATTGGAACGATATGTCGCAGCATAATCGTAATGCAGTTCAGGGATCGTTACCCAAGATGGGGACTTACAAGGCAAACGGTTTGGGTGGCAAGGCTACCATCCTATTTGATGCTGCGCAAACTCTGGATCTCCCTTCCACGGCCGGAACCAAGATGGTCTTTGCCGTCATGAAACAAGATTCCACTCAGACCGCCGAAACCTCGCCTTTTGGGGGAGATTTGGTCGGCACCACCTCAGGAGGCAAATGGGGTATCAAGCGTTCCGGGGTCGGAATGCTTGATTCTGCCATTGCTTCAAACGCATGGGCCGTGCTCGTCTACAAGGCCTCGGCCGGTGATTACGCGCTCTACGTCAATGGCGTTGAAAAGGTTACTGGCACGGATGTGACGGGAATCGCCGCGTTGGACAAGATCGGTGGTACTTTCAAGGGTGAAATTGCAGAAGTCGTGGCCTACGACCGAGTGCTTCCCAACTTGGCCCGTGAAAAAATCGAGGCCTATCTGGCTCACAAGTGGGGAATCGAAGCACTCTTGCCTTCCACTCACAAATATGCCATCTCCCTGCCTACCTTCGGTGGGGCTCAGGAAATCGCATTCCAACCTCTGTCCGACAAGACTCCGGTCAGTGCTCCATTCACAGTGGTCGCCGAGTCGAGTTCCGGGTTGCCCGTCACCTTCGAAAGTAACGACACGGCTCGTGCGACGGTTTCCGGTAATACGGTAACCATCGTAGGTGGAGCTACTCCAGGCACGGTTGGAATCAAGGCCAAACAGGCAGGCGATTCCAACTGGTTTCCGGCTGATTTGACCAACGTGCTGAATATCACGACCGCGCCGCGTGCCGATCAGTATATCGTATTCGGCGCCCTGCCTTCGAAGAACGTTCAGTCCGCCAACTTTAACCTGAGTGCGGTTTCGAAACGGGTGGACAATAACAACACCACCGGTTTGGTAATCACTTACACGAGTTCCAATCCAGCGGTGGCCACGGTGAGTGGAAACACGGTGGACGTAATTGGGTACGGTGTCGCTACGATCCGGGCAAGCCAAGATGGTAACGGTAGTTACAACCCGGCTTCCTTCGTCGAGCAGGACGTCACCGTGACCAAGGTGCCTCAGACCATCACCTTCAATGCTCTGAGCGACAAGTTGCTGAGTCTCGGCACCTTCGATCTCAACGCCACGGCCAGCTCGAGTTTGCCTATCACCTACTCGATTGCCAACACGAGTTTGGCCACGGTTTCCAACAACGTGGTGAGTTTGTTGGCCGGTGGTACCACTACGGTGACTGCGAATCAGCTCGGTGATTCAACCTACGCCGCAGCCAGCGCCGTGCTTCAAACCTTGACTGTCGTAGATGATTCCTTGCAACCGCAAAGCATCAGCTGGAGCCAAGACCTGAGTTCGGTGGGCTTTACCACAACCGATGTCAATATGACGGCATCCGCAACTTCGGGTATGGCGATCACTTATACTTCGAGTGATGAAAGCATCGTCAAAGTCGTGAACGGTACCTTCCTTCAGCTAATCGGTGGAGGAACCGCTGTGGTGAGTGCATCCCAACCAGGCAACCCCGTTTGGCAGGCCGCTTCGATGGACAAAAACGTCACGATCGTCAAGATCAACCAAGTTATCCTGAATGCTTCCAATGGAGCGACCATTCCGAACTTCACCAAGGATTTGGGAGACTTCGAATTCGATCCGGGAGCCAAGGCCGTAAAGCAAGGCACCACGACCCTCAGTGGTTTGGCGGTGCTCTACGCGACTTCCAACGCCAATATCGTTGCCTTGACGGCCGGTGGAACCAAGATCGTGCCAAAAGGCAAGGGAACTGCGACCATTACTGCGAGCCAAGCAGGCAATGCTGGGTATAATGCCGCTCCGAACAAGACCTTTACGGTTACGGTGACCGAGTACAGTCCTTACCCCGATTCATTCTCCGGTTTCGTAATGTGGATGGACGCCAAGGACGTAAACGGGGACGGTCTATCCGAATCCGCTTCCGACTTTCCGACGGTAAGTGGAAAGACACAACCCACCACCTGGGCCGACCTTTCCTTGAACTCCAATACCTTGGCTCAGTCCAACACCGCGAAGCAACCTGTCTATTTGGTCGAAGGAGGACTGCCCGTTCTGGCCTTTGGCGGAACCCAAGGTAACTCCGGAGCCTACATGACTGGAAACATGCCGTCTGCCTTCGCCGGTAACTCCGGATTCACCATGGTCGTGGCGATGGCTGCGACCGGAACCGGTTCTGATCGCGTCTTTAGCTTTGGCGCCCCGGCAGGAACCGGTGGTCAGGTCATTGGGCTCGGAAGAGACGGTGGTTTCTACTTCAATAATGGACAGAACATTTTCAACTCAAGTCTCAATGCTCCCGTTCAGATCGGTGCCTTCCGTAGAAAAGCAGGTACCACTTATGGCGACAGTGAATTCATGTTGAACGGTGCCAATCTCATCGGCAGCGGTGGTTCGGGCACTCCAAACCTGCCTTCATCCGGTGGTGAAGTCTTACTTGGCGTTGGTAGAAGCGGTGCTGGAGCTCTCGTAAATCCTTTGAGTGCGAAAATTCACGAAATCATGGTTTTCGCCGGAGCTCTCAACGACTATGCAGTAAGACGTGCCGAAGGTTACTTGGCTTGGAAGTGGGGTTCCCAATCGAGGCTTGTATCCGGGCATCCATTCAAAACCAATCGTCCGGTCTTCGGGGGAACTCAGACAATTACCGTAGCGGCTGACAACTTGGCGGTCGATTCGAGCGACAACCTGCCTTTCACCTCGAAATTCGATGATCCATTCGAGTTGGAGGGATCCTACGCCACTTCAGGTTTGGATTTGGTTTACACAACGAGCAACGCTTCGGTCATGACGGTTACCGGGGGCAAACTTGACCCGGTTGCCGCTGGAACCGTTACGGTTTACCTCAACCAACCCGGTGATACGCACTTCACGGCCGCAACCCAAAAGTCCATCCAAATCAAGGTCTTGGACAAGCGCTCGCAAGTCATTACCTTTGCTCAGCCCTCCGAGCAAAGCCGCACTGACATTCTTGAACTAAACGCCTCTTCTTCATCCGGCTTGCCCGTAACCTTTCAAGTAACGGCTGGAGGAAGCATTGCCTCGGTCTTTGCCGGAAACAAGGTCAAGTTCAGCGGAACTACCCCTAGCAATGCTCCAGTGACTATCCGGGCCATCCAGGCCGGAAACTCCGAATATGCGGCAGCGGTTCACGTCGAGAAGTCCTTCTACGTGAAGCGTCCTCTTCTCTTGATCTTCGATCCGATCGGTAAGTGGGGTCGCGGGCAGAGTTTCCCTTGTTACACCATGTGTATTGATCCTATGACTCGGAAGCCCTTGCCTTTCAAGCCGACCTTTTCGATTAGTTCGGGGGACGCAACCGTGAATGCAAGCACGGGGATGGTAACCTGCGGACAGACCCTCGGTTCGAACGTAACGGTTGTCGCTACGGTATCCAATCCAGCCTTCGCCACCACGGTGGCGAGCCGTTCCTTTGAAATCGGCAGTAAGCTGGGACAGTACATCATAGCCAAGCAGGGAGAACGCGGTGGTCTGCGTGACTTGCCCTTGTCCAGAAAACCAATCCCCATCGGTAAAATGGTTTCCGCCTCGAGTGGGTTGGGCGTAACGGTTTCAGTACCAGCCAACTTGAATCCCAAAACGGTTGTACACGCGACTCCAGATGGTAAACAGCTTGGGTTCAAGAAAGGTACCTACAACTTCGGCACGGATGATTACATCACCCTCAAGATCAAAATTTCGCAAGCCGGGAATAGTCAGTACTTTGAGGCCGCAGATATTACTCGGGAGATCCGAATCATGAAACCTGGTAAAAAGGCATGGCTTGAGGAGAGAAGATGGGATGTTCGTTACCCAAGCGAGAAGTCGAAGTTCGCTCGAAGGATGTACAACAAGCGCGCGATCAACGGTTTGGATGATCTGAACGGTAATGGCAGCGTTGATATTGGCGATGCGATGCTCCTGTTCGATTCCGATAGCGCCGATTCGGATGGCGATGGGGTGAACAACCTAATGGAGCGTGCCTTCGGAGGCGACTCCCTTACCTACGATCGGAAGGCTTTGCTGCCCCGTATCATCAAGAGAAAAGACGGAAAACAACGAATCACCTTTCTTAAGTATCAAAACACCTATGCCGCTCAAGAGGGTCTGCAGTATGTGGTTGAGTCAAGTAAGGACTTGCGCAAATGGGTACCCATGGGAGGTATTACTCAAATCGACCTCAATGGAGGTGCCGCCGGCAAAGGCAAAGACGTCGGTGGAGGCATGGAGCGAGTTCTTTACATGAGTAATTCCAAAGCGAAAGATCTGGGAGGCAAGCAGTACATTCGAGTACGCATTCGAACCAAATAATAAGCCACTGTTTTATTGCTACGTTAGGAACCGTTCGCTTTTTCGAAAGCCCTCAAGTCATTCTTTTTGGCTACGTTCTCCCTTTCCGCCCGATATTGAACGGGAGGGTCGAGGGAGTGGGGAGTTTTAATTTACACGTAACGTTTGAGTGTTTTTAGCTAATCACCAATGTGTTCTCCCTACCAACTTTTTCGTCGTCAATATTATTAACTTATAAAGGAATTATTTTGACTCATACTGCCTACTTTCTTTTTGATGTTTTTTTTGTTAAATAGTAAATTTCATCTTGTTTTTTCCTTGAAGAAATAATGCCTCAAGCATTGAATAATCTTAACCCTTCGCTTATATTAAACCATTGATGTCCGTCCGTTTCCGTTTCATTCCCCTTGCCTTCATTTGGATCTTCCAAATGACTGTTTCCGAAGCTGTGGTTCGAGAGGAGAATTTGCTTGTCCGATGGGCCTTTGACGAAACAAACGGCACCACCGCTTCCGATTCCTCAGGCAATGGCGTAGATGCTCGTTTGAGCGCCAATAATCTTTGGGGTAACGGAAAATCCAAAGGAGGTTTGGATTTGAGTGCAGGAACGGGTTATGCAGATGCCGGACCGCATCCCAACCTGCAAGCCCGAGTCGGCTTTTCATACGCCCTTTGGTTCAAACCAAATGGGATTCCTGCTGATTGGACGCAAATTCTTGCCAAACGGGAGGGTTCTTACTCGCCTTTTTTCGTTCAAGTGGATACCGGTGGCGCAACTTTCAAAACCTTCTACAGGTTCTTGACTGCCTACATCGACAATGGAGCTTACCCGATCACCCCAGGAGACTGGCATTTTCTGGTAACTTCTTACGACGGAGCTAAGTTCAAGACTTACCTGAACGGAGTCCTGATGGGGTCTTTAGACCAAACCAGTTCGGTCACCGTAGACAATGGGGAACTTGGAATTGGCGCCGCACCGGACGGGAGCAACATTTTCAATGGTTGGATCGACGAAGTCAGGTTCTACGACGTCGCACTGACTGCCGATAACGTGGATATCGCTTACAACGATGGTTTTGGGGATTTTGGTCCGAAGGTTGATTTCAACGTGTCCCGTGCCAGCAACGTTTTGCCTATCCCCGCATCCATTACTTTCAAAGACAAATCGGGAAACCCGGTTGGCGTTACGGATTTCGACTTGAGTGATCTTACCATTGAGGGTGCGACTGCTCATAATTTGGTCGTTGATTCGAATTCAACCTACTCTTTCGAATTAAACGCCACGCGGGATCCTCAACGAATTTACCTTACGGTTAATGCGGGAGCCGTTCAGGATGGGGTTCTTGACTACAACCAAAAGAATACCGTCGTCATTACTTACAACGATAAGGTGACGCGTTCGGCTGATTTAGTGGGTTGGTGGTCATTCGATGAGTTCAATGGGACGGATTTAGTCGCCGATCAATCAGGGGGAGACGCCTTTGCTTCCCTTCAGGGGGGTGCTTTGCTTGAGACGGTCAGTCCCAAGTTCGGTACGGGGTCGTTGCTTTTGGATGGTGTTGATGATTGGGCCGAGGTTTCTTCCCTCATGCCGCCTACGAAGATAACCAGGTTTGACGACTTGGAGGGTTGGTGGCCTTTGGACCGAAATACTTCGGATATGTCCGGCAATTTTAGGGATGGTACGATCGGAGGTCAGAGCGAATGGACGGGAGGAAGAATGGGGCAAGCGTTCAAGTTGACTGGAAACGACCACATCGTGGTGAATGGTTACAAAGGTATTTCCGGGACTTCCGCTCGCACTCTCTCGCTTTGGTTCAAAACACAGGAAGCTAGTTGGAGAACCCTCGCATATTGGGGGAGCAATTCTCGTGGACAAAGATGGTGGTTACGGTTGAACGGAACCGACTTTAGGATTGATTTCAATGGTGCCACCAGAAATACGACCGAATTTAAGCTTAACGACGGAATTTGGCACAATGTTGTGACTGTACTCCGGGAGGGTGGAAATGATCGTTCTTCTCCGGTAATTTATATCGATGGAAAGAAAACGACCGTAAACGGACAGTGGGGAGGGCAAAATCAATTGAATACTGGAAATGCCAATGATTTTTCGATCGGCAGACACTGGGCGAATTGGCAGAGATTCATCGGAGCCATTGACGATGTCCGTCTTTATTCCGTCGCCTTTTCCGATTTCGAGGTAGAGATGCTTTATGGTGAATCCAAGGGTTCGCCTCTTGATCTCGGCGAAGGTAATTACACGATTTCTGTTTGGGCTAAGCCCAGCACTTTACCCCCTCCTCTTGATTATGATTTTGCAACGGCTTGGTACGAAGGTGGTGGTGGTGAATATATGCAGGTTCGAATAGGCCAAGGGCTGGTCCCTCAAGCAAGTTATAACAGTTTGAGTATTTTAAATCCAGGAGACCCTCAACAATCATTACTCTTCCCTCAAGGAGTCACCGAGAGAATTTTTGATGGATCGTTCAATAACAATCAATTGGATCCGATTGATACAGGTTCAGGCTTTCTCACTCGGAGTGATCATGTTTACGAGGATACCGCTTTTGACCTACCCATCGATTTCAATGCTGATGCGGTGGATGGCAGGTCCGGGGGGCTGACCGGTTCGGATACCTTGGGTGGGGTGTGGCTAGGGAAACTCCGCATCGGGAATTCTGGTTTTGTCAAATCAGGTTCCGTCACTTTTGGTACAAGAAGCGATGACGGAAGCGTCTTTTGGTTGGATTTAGATCGCAACAGCGTTTTTTCCAAAAATGGATCGAAGGGAAGCGAGTTAATCGTCGACAATAAAGGTAATCATGGCCAAAGAAACCGAGTAGGAACTGCTCTTTTGGGATTCAATGCTCCTCTCCTATTGCGATCAGGTTTGTCTGCTAACAAGGGGCTTACCGCCGGAATCGAAGGTTATTCTTCGGTTTCTCATGCTACGCAGTCCGAGGGATTGGCCGAAATATCAAGCTCCCCTATGGTCCAGGATAAGTGGCATCATTTGGCATCCGTGGTCGACAAAGATGCGGGCAGTCTCCGTCATTATTTAAATGGTGCCTTGGTTGCTGAAAGTTTATTCAGCCCGGGAGAGTTAGGTGAGGTTACTTTGGGTGATTGGTTTCTAGGTGGGATGCCTGCTTTGGACCGGTTTCATGGTCTGTTGGATGATGCTCGAATTTATTCAGTCGCTTTGACTGATGCGGAAATTTCCAAGATTTACAACGGTGGTGAGGGGGACATGGGCTTGGTCGGGGTCTTTTCTGCCCCCGCTATCAGTAATGCCGCTTCCATTCCGGTAACTTTGCAGTTTCAACGATATGAGGAAGCTGTGGCTATATCCGGACTTGCTTCCAGTGCCTTGTCGGCCGGCGTTTCAGGGGCCGCGATCACTGGTTTTACTTCCGTCGATGGCAACCTGACCTTCACTTTCAATCTTGTTCCTGATGCCAATGCCACGACGATCACCCTTGATTTGGCAAAAGGTGCAGGGAGCTTTTCCGGAGACCTGACTTTGTCCGCTTCCATGCAAGTGAGAATTGTTCCTCCGGTTCAAGCGAAGAATGACTTGATCAATTGGTGGTGGTTGGACGAGGGGCGAGGATCATCCGTGCAGGACAGTATTTACCCTCAGGTTGGTGAAACCAAAGGTCAAGCTGGTTGGTCTACCGATTCCATGTTCGGAACCTCTTTGAATTTCCAGCAACCTGGAGATTACGCCGATCTCGGGCCGATTTCCACCAACTGGGTGAACGATCTTTTCAGTTTGTCTTTTTGGTTCAAGCGAAGCGAAGAAGGTTTTTCATGGTCGGGTAACGAAGTGTCGAACGTGATGATCAGCCTGGCCGGTGCAGCTGGTTCTACCTTGGAGTTGGGAACCAAAGGGGGAGCTGTTGAGCTCTACATGAATTCCTTGGGCAGATCGGAGAGAACCCTTCTTGGCTCGAGCGTAACCGATGGCCAATGGCATTACTTGACTCTTGCCTATGATTCCAATGCATCGAGCGGGATTGAAATGGAGGTGTTTCTAGATGGAGCCTCAATCGGTTCGACTAACCGTTTTGGAGGACCATTGTTGGTTCAGCCTGACGACCGATGGTACTTCGGGTTGGCTGATCCGCAAACCCCTACGGCCGGCCGTTACCTTGGCAAATTGGACGACCTTCGCTTTTTCTCCAAGGCTCTTTCTTTGTCGGAGCACCAAGTCTTGCACAACGATGGCAGTGGAGACCTTTCTCTTACAGTTGTCCCCACCTACCCTACCCAAACTCATGCGAATCCCATAGCGATCGATCTGAACTTCTGGAAATACGGGCAACCTTGGCCAGTCGAATTCAATGCAACTAGATATTCGGCTTCAAATACCAATCTTAACTCTACCACTTCGGGTCTGTCCTCCTCTCACCGGCTTGAACTGAACGCAACTACTGATCCCTCGATCATTCAAGTCTCCTTACAGGAAGGATTGGGTATCGATGGAGAGGGCGAGTTGAGCGTACCTTCATCCTTCTCTATTGGGTATGGGCGTCCAATCGTCCGGATGGAATCCCTCGAAGCTTGGTGGACTTTTGACGAAGGTATAAGTGACCCCACGGTAACCGAGGTAACCGATTACCTGAAAGGTTACGTCGGCACCTTCGCTGGAGACGGAACATCGAACGTTTCCTTTGACTCGGCTGTGTCGAAATTCGGATCCTCTTTGCGTTTTCCCAAAAACGCCTGGGTTTCAACCGATGCGTCCAGTCCCGCCATGCGCATCAGCGGAAACAAACCCCGGACGATTTCATTTTGGATGAATGTTGAAAACGGTCAAACTGGTCAACCCGGACCTTACGGAATAGGTCAACGAAGCAATTATCGAGCGTGGTGTTTGCGCTCCTTTTGGGACGGTAATTACCGCAAGTTTCGATCTCAGCATTGGGGTTGGGATCCTGATGTTTACGTAAGCGAAGGTGTGCGGGATCGTTGGGCTCACGTGGCTCATATTTACACGGGGACGAACGTGCAGGTATACGTCGATGGATCCATGCGAAGAGACTGGGTACAACCTAGTATAAACACTGGTAGCACTTACACACTTCAAATCGGCCGGTGGACCGAAGAGGATAACAACCTAAACCGTACTTTCAAAGGATGGATCGACGATTTTAGGGTTTATTCGGATGCTTTTTCCGGAGATGAAGTCAAATTGCTTTACGGTGATGGCTTCGGAGATTTCAGTGTCATTCCTAATTTTTCACTCGACCGTGTAGTGGCTGGGGATCCGGTAACTGGAACGGTAAGCTTTTTGCGAGCTGGAAATGAAATTGCGGTTTATGGTTTCAGCGAATCCGATCTTTCTTTGACCAATGGATCGATCGTTCCCGGTTCGCTTTATTCCATAAGGCCGGGCGTTTACAATTTTCAGTTGACTCTGAACAATTTCAATCAAGATGCAGTTCTTTCTCTTGCCCCAGGATTGTTGACGGATGACCCGCGTTATGCACAGCCCAATGAAGCCGCTCAGATTACGATTCGTAAAATGCATCGTGCCGTTACGCGGGGTGAGGACCTACTTGCTTGGTGGCCTTTTGATACGGATTCACTTTACGAAAATGATACTGTAACCAGTCAGACGCCGAGTTCCGATACGGCGAGTTTATATCATGCGGAAGTTTCTCCATACGGTCGATTTGGGTATGGTCTCAAGTTTGACAGAGATAAAACGAACGCCCGCATGAGACACGATTCAAACGGTGTCGACATACAACCCAACAGTTGGACATTGAGCGTTTGGGCCAAGGACTTGCTCCCCCCTCTTTCTAGTGGTCTATCGACTCTCTTTCGTGGACAGGGAAAGCAGTCCAATCGCGACTGGGATCGTTATCTCGTAGTTCGCGGAAGCAATCGAATGCTTCATTCCTTTGACGGAGCGGATGGGAATGCAAATAACCGCTACCGTTCGAGTGGACAAGAAATCGACCCGGTGGCCTTGCGGGGTTGGCATCACTTCGTTGTTGTTGGGACAGGTAATCGAACTCGCTTCTTTCTGGATGGGGCATTTGCAGGAGAAGCAGACCGCCAGGAACAGAGCGATGTTTTCTACATTGGTAATTCAAGCGACAACGAATTGTTCGCAGAGTTTCTGGACGACGTGCGAATTTACGGAGTCAGTTTGAATGACATAGAAGCAAAGGCTATCTATGGAGGTGGTTTCGGAGATCAATTCACTTCCGTGTTGATCGACGAGAATTCCAGCGTAGATTCATTGCCCCGTACCTTTTCGGTTCGTTTCGGCAAGGATTCTCAAAATGTGGCGGTGACCGGTCTGTCTTCCTCCGACTGGTCATTAACCTCGGGTACTATTGATGAGGTCAACGCTACGGGTGCGGTGGGCAGTTACTTGCTAACCGTTGACCCGAACGCGACCGTCAGGAATTACTCCTTGAGTTTGCCCGCCGGTGGCAAACAGGATGACTCGGGGGCTTTCGTTGAGGCTTTCCGTTATGATTTTCAAGCCCATGAGCGCGTTTACAAAGATGACGAGTTGTTGAGCCGCTGGTCTTTTGACGAAACAAATGGTTCCTGGGTACGCGATTTGGGGCCGGCTAGAAACGACGGAATTCTCACTGGGAATGCCCAGCTAGGTCAAGGAAGGTTTGGGTCGGGTTTGCTTCTCGATGGAAGCGGAGACTATCTCGAAATCCCTCATTTCAGGGGCTTGTATCAGGAGGGCAATCTTACGATCGCAGCTTGGGTCAAACTAAGCGACTTGGGCTTTGCGAGTGATCTTCAGGATTCGGGAATATTCACATCCAACGGCAATAATCAAAACAGTCTTCTCCTTTGGTACAACGTCAATGCAGCGGGGACGGGAAACCGGACTTACACCTTTAATTTGGGTTCTACGGGAACTGGATTGAACCGTTTGGACGGACCGGACGGCCTAGCCTCTCAGGGCAAATGGCAACATGTGGTTGCGGTAATGGAGGACCGCAAACGATTTTTATATGTGGATGGTCAACTGGTCGCCGAAAGCCCTCTTTCCGGTTTAAGCTCCATCCACATGGAGGGTTCGGGTGCTCGCATCGGGAGTTGGGATGACACCCCTAATCTTGATTTTGACGGAACCCTTGATGAAATTCGAATTTACGGCACCAATCTGTCTCAAGCGGATGTTTCTATTTTGTACGGCGAAGGCTTTGGTGATCTTGGGGTCATTCCGATTATCTCGGTAGAATCCGAGAATTCAGCCGCTACGATGCAGGGACGGGTCGAGTTTTTCAAATTTGGAACATCTCAGTCCGTTTCCGGTTTCTCGATTGCTGATATGAGTATAACGGGAGGCAGTATTTCCAACTTTTCGCAAGTGGGGGACGCGTTCTTTTTCGACGTTTCGGCTCAAGGACATCCTGCCTTATTATCCATAAGTATCGAGCAAGGCGCTGCTTTCTCGGGTTCTACGCCTACCTCGGAGACCGCTTATTCGTTTCGTCAGCATTCGCCTGTTACGGACTATGAAAACCTAGTTCTTTGGTATGTTTTCGAAGATAAGAACCAATCCGTAATCGAGGATTTTTCCAGTAACGACAACCACGGAACGATCTCCGGTATCGGTACTCTCGTTCCGGGGAAATTCGGCAAGTCTCTTTTCCTGCAAACGAGCGACTCTCTTAGTGCAGACGGAGCTCGTTTGTCTCTCGCTTCGGAAGTGAGTCTTTCGGTTTGGACAAAAATCAGGGATGACGACTCCGGCATTATTGCGCAAAGCGGACAAGTACGCCTCGAGTACCAAGATGACAATTCGATCAGAGCAGCCATAAGAATTGGCAATAACTGGCGGGAAATCAGAGCGCGTTCGGTGTTGGGCAAATGGGTTCATTATGCCCTCACCTACGATGGTTCTGCGTTCTGCTTGTTCGTAAACGGTACAAAAAGCGATGAGCTTGCCTTGACGGGCAATCTGTTCGTGAGCAACGATCCGCTCTTTTTGGGTGTAGGTACGAAAAGCATAATGGATGATTTTCGAATCTACGACAAGGGCTTGACCGAACAGCAAGTGATCCGCCTGTATGGTCAGGGTTCTGGTGACCTCGGGTTACGGCCTTTGATCTCTGGGAGTTCACCCTTTGTCAGTAATCCGTCGCCTTCCATGTCAGCTGCTTTTTTTGAGGATAATCAAACCATATATGTGACTGGTCTTACTGGGGCTGAGCTAAACGCTACGGGAGCAGTCGTTCAATCCTTTACGGACAACAATCCTTCTCCCGCTTACACCTTTGAGGTCAATGCATCGGTCCAAAAACGGCAAACCGTATATCGCGAGCTTCCTAGTTTTGCATTTCCCACATCCCCGAATAATGGTCACGCAAACGACCACACTTTTGCTCAAGAAGGCAGACCCTTGGTCGTTGCTTTGCAAACCACGAACGGATTAACGGCAGGGGAGATTTATAGAGTTCATACGTACAATGTAAACTCAGAGAACACACGGATTTACGAACTCGATGGTACGGAAGTCGGTTGGATTGTTGGGCGAGGAACGAAGTGGGAGGTTGCAGAGGAACTTGGCGAGGATTATGTCCATCCATCGATGGTTCGGGTAGAGATCCCTTTCGATTCCGTGACCAAGGATTTGAACCGCAGTCAGGCTGGGGCCTTCGAGTTTCATCACCGGGTTGTTACCTCCGTGGAGAACGACCTGCTCGCCTGGTACACTATGGACGACTTCAACGGGAGTCAGGTCCTTGATTCTTCGGGACGCGAAAGGCATGCTCAGTATTACGGTCTTGATGCGACCGTTCCAGGCGGAGGTAATGTGACGTCTTCGACTTCTCACGGAAGTCTAGTCGCTGCTAATGCCTTTGACAATGTGGACAACGCCGGGATTGGACGTTGGT
The DNA here is from genome assembly GCA_002722545.1 of Opitutia bacterium. Lineage (GTDB taxonomy): Bacteria > Verrucomicrobiota > Verrucomicrobiia > Opitutales > Seribacteraceae > Seribacter. The sequence goes on from PBMI01000018.1 coordinate 18,363, forward strand.
TGGCCCGTCAAAATCAATTTCCTAATGTTTTTGTCCGCTATGACTTTGGGGCACCGACCGAAATTATAAGTTATCGCGTAGTCGCTCAGAGTTTGCAGATTGCAAACCGCTCGCCTAAGGCCTGGACACTGCAGGGGTCAAATGATGATGCGGCTTGGACAGTCCTATCCACTGTAACCGATCAAACCGATTGGGTTGCATGGGAGGCTCGCACCTACCAAGTTGGAACTCCGCAGAGTTTTCGCTATTACAAGATCGTTTTTTCTGAAGCTACGGGGACGAATACATGGCTCGGCATCGCGGAGATCGATCTTTATTCTAACTATACTCCGGCTACAGGAATGTTTGGGAATGCAATCGACCTGAACCAAGATTATTTCGATATGCCTTTTCGGATTGATCAAGCAGGTACGGGGGATGGCCTTAGTTTTTCCGCTTGGGTAAAACCAGATCAGGTTCAGGGCGGAGTGGACAATGAGCGCATGATCTTCTCTACTGACAACGGAGGTTGGGACTGGTCCTTGGCTTTCCGTTATGGTTCTTTGACTACTTGGGAGGGAAGTGGTCGAGTGGAGTCACTCCTCCAGTCTTACCCTGGCAAATGGTATCATGTTGTTGCCGTATTTGATCCGGTTCAAGGACGCACCGTTCTTTATTCAAACGGAGAGTCCACTACTTTGGATTCAATCGGATTGGATGGAAACTCGAATTTGGTTCGCGTGGGCAGAGGGTATTCGAATCGGACTTTCGATGGATTGATCGATGACGTCCGGGTTTGGGGTCGCCCCTTGTCCATTGGAGAGGTTTCTCAACTTTGGGGGAATGGAATGGGTGACATTGGTCCACGCGCTCGTTTCGAGTTCGAAAATCCATTCTTTGGTCATAAAGTCAACGCCACGATCTTTTTCAACCAGTCGATTGCGGACTTTAACGCCTCCCAGGATCTTCAATTAAGCGGGATGACCTTGGACAGTTCGACTCCCGTGCCCGGTTCAAACTCAAGCTATAAGCTCGTTTTCATACCAGCTCCTCTTAGCCCCGGATCACTTTCCCTTAAGTTGCTCAACAATTCCATTACGGATACTTTCGGCATGACGAATTCCGAGGTTTCCGCAGATATCGATTTTCGCCCGCACCGCGTGAGAGAGGGAGATCTGGCCTTGTGGTGGCAGCTCGATGAGACAACCGGAGCACTTGCCGTTGATTCGGCGGGGGGCGATGCCAACGGCACGGGTTCCCCTTTCTGGTTCGCCCCGGGCAAATTCGGAGCTTCGGGCATTGAGTTTGATGGAACTGACGGAAAAGCCCTTCTTTCAAGCGGGTTGTCGGATGATTTGGAGTCCGCCACCTTGTCCTTTTGGGTCTATCCGGAAAGTTCGGATTTTCATATCTTCAGCCTGGACGGGGTTTCTCCCGCCATGTCGATGTCCTTGCGCAAACAGAGGCCCCTTTTTACGCTTGATGGGTTGGATCAGCAGTCCTTGCCCGGCACTCCTTCGAATGAGTTTTGGGCCATGGGATATTTGCCTCTCAATCAATGGTCCCACCTTTCCTTGGTTTATGACTTGGGAAGCCGAACCATTCGTTTTTATCTGAATGGATCCTTCGATAATGAGTCTTCTTTTTCAGGGGGGCAGAGATTTCCGCTCAAGCAAGCCTTTCGTCTTGGACCAAAGAACGGTTCCGAGGCTACTGCGACTGTGGGCAAAGTCGACGACTTGAGAATTTACGGCAATGCTCTTTCAACTAATGACGCCATGAGGGTTTATGGGAGCGGAAGCGGAGATTTTTACGAGCGCTCCATCGAAATAAGCCAAGGTGGCGGATACGAGATGCCTGTGATCGCTACGATTCGTTTTCTCGAGGACGGGTTTCCCGTGGCGATCAATGGTTTTGATTCCGGTGACTATTCGGTTTCCAACGCAACGGGTACCGCACCCACGAAAATTACAGATGGAGTTTATGAAGTCGCATTGACGCCAACGGATCCATCCGCCCCGGTCTCCATGAACCTGTCGGTCACCGGAAGCGGCATCAACACCTTGTTTAACGAAGCTTTTTCCTTATCGAATTCAGTAGTCGCATACGATATTCAAGCTCCAAGCGTGGACTCGCCGGCGGTTTCGTATTGGGCCAAAGGACAGCCTGGAAGCTTCAAGGTAGAAGCAAGCTACTCCGCGAGTGTCACGACGGGAGCATTACCTCAGGGGTTGGAATTCAATGCCACGACATTGGTTGTTTCGGGGACGCCTGAAATTTCGGGTTCTCACCCGGTCACGATTACGGCAACCAATCCTTCCCTTCCCGGTACTGATCAGCAAAACCATCTATTTTCCATTTATGATCCGGGGTCTTTTGCCGCCAAAATGGAAATGACTCTGACCGGAGCGAAAGCCGGAGATGATCCGGCGAATTTGCCGGGCTTGCTTGTTCGTTTGGATGCAAGCGCTCTAGTCGAGGCAAACGGTTCCATCCTTGCGACTTGGCCTGACGCGTCGGGTAGCGGGCATCCGCTCGATCAGGCAAGGGGGAATCCCAGAGTAACTCTGAGTCATGATTTGGGAGGGAAAAAAGTTGTGAGCTTCGATGGCTTTTCTCAACTCTATTCCACCTACGATTTCGGTTCGAGCCTCACGGACTATACGGTTCTCGTTCTAGCCCGTCACTCGGGTGATGCCAACGGTACCGTTGTTGGGTCGGTGGGTACGGATTGGGTTTTTGGGTTGGGTAACAATAGCTCTTCTTATTGGAAGATGGATTCCGTACTCACTCAATCCGTCGCCGCAGACTCTTCGTGGCACCTTCTTGCCGGAAGTTATGCCGAAGGGCAGACAATCCTTTGGCGGGACGGAGTAAAGGTTTTCGAGCAAACTGTAGTGGGAACTACAAATTCAACTCCGAGGCTTTTGGCTTTGGGTGGTTCGGGAGCCAATGATTACTTCTCGCAATCGGAAGTTGCGGAAGTGTTGTTTTTCGACCGGGCTCTCAACCCATCCGAATTGTCCGCCATGCAGGAGTATCTACGCGTTAAATGGCAAGGCGGCGATCTGTCTGACTTTCCACTTCTCGTTCGAATGGGAACGACTTATCATCCGGACTTTTCTCATTCGTCTTTTGCTGCCCCTTCAAACGGCGGAGACTTGCGTTTCTTCGACAGTCAAAACCGCGAATTGATTCATGAGATCGATGAGTGGAACGCTTCGGGTGAAACCACCGCTTGGGTGCAGGTCAAGGATTTGAGTCCAGATAAGAAAATTTACGCTTATTGGGGCAATGCAGCAGACGTTACTCCTCCTGCCTATCGTTCCGATGGTACTCTTTGGTCTGGCTACGAAGGAGTTTGGCACCTCGACGACATTCTTGATTCTTCAGCCAATGGAAGAGCCGCTACGGCGAATGGTGGCGCCGTCCCCGGTATGCCCGGTCTTGTCGGTCAGAGCTTTTCCCTCGATGGCAATGACGACGACTTGACCATTACCGGATACACGGGAATTACGGGTTCGAGTGGGCGGGCTGTTTCCCTCTGGCTCAAGACTAATCAATCGACCGGAGGCCTCGCAGGCTGGGGCGTGACGGGCAATCTTTGGAACTTTTCCTGGGACAGTCAAGGGCCGCAAGTCCTGACGGGGAACGCGGGAGGAAAAAGACAAGGTTCTTTCGGGCTTTCCGATGATCAATGGCATCACTTGTCCATCTCCTTTGCCGGAGTAAGTTCTGACTTGAACGATACCCGCATCTACGTCGATGGGAAACTAGTCGATGCTCCTGCCTCTTCGGTTTCCGGTTTGGTCAATACACAAACCGGGGCTGATCTTCGATTAGGTTCCTTGCGCGACGGAACCTCCAAGATGGCCGGTTCTCTGGATGAGATTCGGCTCTCCTCGGTTCCTCGAGGGCTCGCGTGGGCTAAACATTCTTATGAAAGTCAGCCTGCCAATTCGAATTTCATTGATTATGATTTGCAGTACCTAAGTGCTCCGGTTTTGCCGGCTGACTTGAATCTCACGGTGGTCAACGGGCAAGCCATGAGTTTTCAAATAAGAAGCGACCCACCGGCTACCCAATATGCCCTGGCATCCGGTATTTGGCCTGTTGGTTTAAACAATTTGAGTTTAGACATTGCCACCGGTGTCATATCTGGCACGCCTTCCGGAACCCCAGGATTGTTTCCAATTACAATTACAGCCACCAATCCGAAGGGAAGTTCGAACACGACACTTACGATAGATTTAAAGGCCGCAGTGGAGGCCCCCGTCGTGTCCGCCGGTCAAGTTTTGTATCTCGGGGGCCGGACGGCTACGCTTCAAGGCGAGTTGACTGATTCGGGTGGCGTGGCCAACACCATTACCCTTTATTACGGAGATACGGATGGAGTCGAAACTCCTGCCGATTGGAACTACAGTCTTTCTCTTGGATCCTATGACCAAGGTCCCGTGCCGGCAAACTTGAGTAACTTGAACAGCGGGCAAACTTATTACTACCGATTCGCAAGTACGAATTCATTTGATACGGATTGGTCCGGCGTCGGAAACTTCACCACCCTTTCTTTTGATCAAGGAATCTTGCGTTTTCATACGGGAACCAACGAAGTGGGCGGATCGGCCGGTTTGTTCTGGGACAAGGGGAGTGGAGAGTTCAAGGTAATGGACGCTAATTTGAGTACCGTGAATTACCTAGCGCCCGATGGAACTTCTTGGATGCTGACCAAAGCGAGTTTTCATTTCCCCGATGATTTTTATCTCGGGCCAAATCTGAGCAAGGTTATCTTCGAGGGTGTCAATGCGCTTTCGATTTCAAGCGATGGAAACGTCACTTTGGCCACAAGTTTGACCGGTTCGCTCTCGCCGCCGTCTCCGCACCTACCCAATGGCTCTCTTCAGGACGGACATGATGCCTATTATGGCGATGACCCGAGCAAAGGTCATCGCATCGGGCGGGGAGTACTGGGCGGGTTCGGCGGGTCACAGGGTCCTGGCAAAGGGTACAGTCTCGGGAGTAATTCGGCGGGTGGTCTTTCGGGCGGAGGGGGCTCTCATGGTGGCGAAGGAGGTCCTGCGGCTTCCGGCCCGTCTGGAATCTTTTACGGTTCGGCCGACCTATCGATTCTTATGGGCGGATCCGGTGGTGGAGTCGGCAACCTCGGGGAAGCCGCAGCTGGTGGAGGAGCCTTGGAATTAATCTCAGCAGGAAACTTGACCATTGAAAGTGGAGTCAAGGTCTCGATGGATGGCGGTTCCGTTTTGGTCAACCCCAATCAGGGAGCTTATTTTTCCGGTGGAGCTGGTTCGGGAGGGGCGATCCGTTTGGTTGCCCGGACTATTGTAAACAGGGGAATCCTTTCAGCTCGGGGTGGTCATGCTTCAGGCAGTGACCCCCGTGAGCCGGGCGCGCGTTTTCTTTCCGATTCAGGAGGAGCAGGGGGCGGAGGACGAGTGGCCTTTCTTTACGATGATCTTTTGGAGCAAGGCTCGGTTGTCGTTGACGGTGGCACCTCGAACGGTGACGGAAAGGCCGGGCGAAGTGGTACCGTTTTTCTTGGAACCCGCTCCCCTACCCCAGTGGTTGACTTGAACCTTACTTCAGGAACGATTGTTTTTGATACGGCAGGAGCATGGACCCATACCTCCGGACTCAAGGGCAAGGGTTCCGTTTCCCGTTCCGTATTTACGGGCAATGGACAAAGTTTTGGGTATGGAGTTAGTACTTTCCGCTTTAACAATTTTTCACTCGGACCCAATGTTTCGGTGGTCGTGCGTGGATCCAATTCCCTTCTTTTTGAAATCGAAGGGAATGCAACGATTTCCACGCGGATGTCCTTGGACGGTAAGAGCGGTTTGCAGGGAGTTTATTCCGGTTTGCCGGGATCGGGCGGATGGTCTTCGGGTCGTGGGTTGAGAGACACCGAGAATAATGGCAATCTACATCCGGCCTTGAATGGCCAAGGCCCCGGCGGCGGTCGGGGGTACGAGAAAACCAAATCCAACGGTGGAGGAAGCTACGGTGGCGAGGGAAGTGGTGGCTTTAACTTGGGGATTGCCGGCATGGTCTACGGGGACGAAAAAATTACCCACCTCATAGGAGGTTCCGGTGGTGGGCATGCTGCCATTGATACGGGCAATTCCGGAGGCGGTGGTGGGGCCATTGGCTTTGCCGTAACTGGTGATTTCATACTTGATGCGAATGGTTCCATTTCCGTAATCGGCGGCTCCGGTGATTCGGACTTTGATTCTTCAGGAGCGGGAGGTTCCGGTGGTTCGATTCGAATTGCAGCTTCCAACATTTTAAACTCAGGCAAGTTGCTGGCCATGGGGGGAGATGCGTTTGGTCTCGGCGGACCGGGCGGTGGAGGTAGAATCGCTCTTGCCACCAGTGGAACTCTTCAGGAGGGCGACACCAATGCATCGGGAGGCAGATCCTTGGGCTTTTCTTCTTCGACTCATCGTGGCGCTGATTTGGTCGGGCATTGGAAGTTCGATGAAAATTCTTCGGTTTCGGTCGCCGTGGATTCGAGTGGAAACGAGTTGAATGGCACGATCGGAGGCTCTCCCCAAAGATTGACCGGGGTTCGCGGAGGGGCTTTCTACTTCGATGGAAACGACGACAGGGTTTTCCTTCCTTATGACCCCAAGATGGCCCTGAACAAGTATGCCGTTTCTTTCTGGATTTATCCAGAGCGCAACGTTGGGGAATATTGGACCGGACTTTTCGGTCGGGCGGGAAGAAACCACGCTATCTGGTTAGGAAATTCCAATCACGTCGACTCTCCATTCATTCATCATCGTTTTGCAGAGGGCGCGAATACCAACCAGGGACCTGGAAATCATTATCTCCCGGGTTGGAATCAATGGTACCATATCGTTTGTTCCAATGGTGGGATCGGTTCGGTTGCCCGCACCTTCGTCAATGGCAGTTATCTCGAAGGCAATGCGGTGCGCGAAATTCAGGTTCTTGAGAACATGCCAATCAATACGGTTGCTCCCCTTAATATTGGAGTCAACCCCGAAGCAGCCGGCTCCAACGGTCAGTATTTTCTCGGGCGAATGGACGACGTACGTCTTTATGGCGTGGCCCTTGGTATTGAAGACGTTCAACTTATCTACAAAGGCGAAGAGAACCTGAGCACCTTGCAGGACACTTCCTATCCGGGAACCGTTTTCAAGGCAACGACCCCTGTCCTGCCGGTCTTTGCCGACCTTAACTTTACCTATGGCCAGAAAATCATCGGTCTTGATCTTGGTGAGCAACCTGGTTTGTCCTACTCCTTAACTGGACTTCCTTCCGGACTTTCGAATAAAAAGACTTTCGTCCCCGCCGACGTTCCGGGCATTCTCGCATGGTATGCCGCGGACCGAAATGGCAGTGCGGACCTTTATCCATCACGATCTCATGACCGAAACGACAGTCTTTTCACGGATGATCTGGTTCTTGGACTTTCTTTCGAGGAGACCAATGGATCGATCGCTCATGATTCAACCGGTAACGGAAACCATGCAAACTTATTGAACCCAGGTCAATGGTCCGCGGGGAAGTCCGGGGGAGGTGTTTCCTTTGACGGAGACAACGACGGAGTCTACTTCTCCAAGGTCGGTTTCATGAACCAACCGAGTGCCTTTTCTCTTTCGCTTTGGTTCAATCGGGCCGATGACATGTCCGGAACCTCTACCAATCATGCAGTCAATAACGTTCTGGTTGCTCAAAGCAGCGCCACCTTCAATGATAATTTCGAGATTGGAAGCTCCGGTTCGGAACTCGAAGTTTATTTGGACTCGGGCGGCGGTTCCGAAGATGCCTTCCACACTTCAAACGGAGCCGGGATTGTCGACGGAACTTGGCATCACTTGGGGGTTACTTATGGGGCTGGTCTTAAGCTATACTTGGATGGAGATCTGGTTCTTGATCGTCCTGAGTTTTCCGGACCGCTTGACTCGTCTCAGGACTCTCCTCTTTCTTTGGGAGTCGCCCGTGTGTTTTCAGATCAGTGGGGAGATTTCAATGGTTCCATGGATGATTTGAGACTTTTTGATCGAGAGCTGAACGCCACGGAAGTCACTTCGCTTTACGGTGGCGGCAGTGGTGACTATTCGTCCGTTTACACGACGAGCGAAACGGGTAGGGTTCGCAAGTGGATGGATCTTTCCGGAGCAGGGAGGCATGCCGAAGCACCTTTTGAAACTTCTCCAAGAAAGGGATTCGATCCGTTGACCGGTACTGACATGGTCTTTTTCGATTACGGAAAGAAACTCTCCATTGCAGACTCCCGAGCGATGCCAATGACAATCTATTTAATCGGCCGGGAAAACGGAGTCTCCATGCCGGATCGCGAGCTTTTTACGTTTGCCGGTTGGCGTTTGGCCCACAGCGGAAACTGGTCTCTGAGAAGATGGGACGACAATAACCCTTCCCTTGTCAGTTCATCTTTGAGCAGTCTTAACTCCTTGGTTGGTTGGAAATTCGATCGTTACGGTTACGAAATGCGTGTCAATGGACGAATCGAGGACTCGAGTTCTTCCGGGAACTGGCATCCGAATGTTTTGTTTGACCGTATTAATGAGGATACCTCCCTGGTTTTGGGAGAACTGGTGCTTTACCCTCGGATTCTTTCCGACGAAGAAAATCATTTGATTGAAGGTTATTTGGCCAATCACTGGGGGCTTGCGAACGAACTGCCTTTCGATCACCCCTACAAATCAGGTCTTCCGGTCGGACCGGAAGGTTTGTTCGTCGAAGGCACCCCTGTTCAGGCTGGAACAAGTACGATAACGGTCAGTGCCGCCAATCAACTTGGTACAACTTCGGCGACTTTTGATATCGTAGTCAATGCCCTGCCTCCTGCCATTCAAACCAATGGGGCAACTCAAGTCGGTTCCACAAGCGCGCTTTTGAATGCAAAATTTCTCGATACGGGAGGAGAAGCTTCGATGGTGTCATTCGATTGGGGTTTGAGTGCGGGCAGCCTTGATCAGAACACTACGCCGGCTCTTGAAGCCGTCCCCGGGGTCACCCCGAGGATGCTGAATGGACTGAATCCCGGAACCACTTATTATTTTAGGGCCAAGGCCGTTAATTCCGGCGGGGTTTCCCTGGGAGATGCCCTTTCATCCACCCCGCTCTTCGATTGGCCCTTGAACGATACGGGTAGCACGGTTTCCGATCTTCAAGGTATCGCTCCCGGCACGATCGTAGGCGCAACCTCATTGCTCGATCCAACTCGCGGAGCGGTTTTGCGTTTCGACGGTTCCGATGATTACGTCAGCTTCGGTGATCGGGATGAGATGGATTCCCCCGACCGCTTCTCTATCTCGCTGTGGTTCAAGCGCGAGCAGGATTTGTCGGACCGTTCGACCAATCATGCGGTTGACAATGTTCTGGTTGCTCAATCGAGTTCCAATTCGAACGACAATTTCGAACTAGGCACGGACGGTACTTTTGTTGAGATTTATGCCGACTCCGGGACCGCTGCTACGGATGCCACGGTTCGGGTGGAGGCCGGCATAACCGATGGCGTCTGGCATCACTTGGCTCTGTCCTATGGGAGCGAGATGACACTCTACGTCGACGGGACGAAGGTCTCGACCTGGACTCAGTACAACGGAAGGCTTGAAAGCAGTGCAGTGTCTCCCCTTTCTCTGGGCATAGCACGTGCGGGCAGTAATAATTGGGGCGAATTCAAAGGGCTTATGCAGGAGGTTCGAATTTATGATGCCGAACTTTCCGCCTACGAAGTGGAAATTCTTTCCGGTCAAGGATCCATTCAAAGTTTTACCACGGGAACTCAACCGACTCCTCCGGTCGTTCGTACGCTCCCGGCCATTTCGGTTACCGAGAGCAATGCCACTTTAGGTTATGAGTTGGTAACCTATGATGGTACTTTACCTGAGATCATACTTTATTGGGGACCGGTAGACCGAGGCGAAAACGAAGGTCTTTGGGCAAATCAATTCAGCTTGGGGAACCAAGGCGTCGGCTCGGGTTACCATGTTGTGAGTGGTTTTACTCCAGGTCAGGACATTTACTACCAAGTCCAAGCGAAGGGGACTGCCCATAATGATTGGGGAGATGCCGCCGGGTACACCCGGACTGTGTCATCTCCAAGCGTTTCGGTTCTTCCTTCCGTTGACCAAACCGAAAGTTCCGCAACCTTGCGCGGGCAAGTCCTTGCGAACGGCGGGGTCGTACAGACGATCTCTCTTTCCCAACCAATTGTTTCGCAGGATCTCATTGCTCATTGGCGCTTTGACGAGGGCCAAGGCCAGGAGACTTACGATTCCACCGGTTTCACAACTGCAGCCCAAGTCTTCAGTGGAGCCAATTGGACCGACGGCAAGGGTGGCCAATTCGGCAAGGCATTGAGTTTCGATGGGAGTGCCCTCGCCTATGTTCAGGTCGGTACTTTTCGCATCGAAGGCGACATGAGCTTCAGTGGATGGGCCTACAAGAGAAACCTGGGTAATTGGCAAAGGATGGTTGATTTCGGCAGTGGAACCAACGACAACCTTCTCATCGCCAACCGAGGAACTTCTTCCGAGGTGGAATGGGGAATTCGCCGAGGCGGTGGCAATATTGGTCTTGTTGCCCAAGATTTTTGGACTTTGAACGAGTGGCAGCACGTGGTTGCGACGGTCGATCAATCCAGTGTCATGAAGATCTACCGAAATGGGCAGTTGATGGGCTCCAGGCTTGGGCATTTGCCCAGAAACATGGCTCGGGTAAACCAGTATATTGGAAGAAGCAATTGGGGTGATGCGTATTTCGATGGAATGATGGACGATCTACGGGTTTACGACCGGGCCATCAATCAAGATGAAGTGGGTCTCATTTATGCGGGCGATCTGGAGCAAAACGTTACCATGGGCGGAGAAGATCCCGTTATCACTTTGTTTTGGGGAGATGAAGATGCCGGTCAGACAACTACGGTTAATGCCTCTTCCGCCGACGCATGGGATGCCAGTAACTTGCTTGGAGTCATGCCGAAGGGTGAGTTTTCCTTTCCGCTTGCCGGGCTTCAGGTCGGTAAAACCTACTATTATCGTTTCCTCGCCACCAATTCGGCGGGTTCGAGTTGGTCGTCCTCTGCGTCCACCTTCTCGACCGGTTCCTTCGGTTTCAAGGCCAATTCCTTTGCCGATGGAAACTTGCTTCTCTGGCTCGACGCTGCCGATACCAATGGGGATGGAAACCTTTCGAACGAACCTGTGGGGGGAGTTCTCGATCAATGGCGCGACAAGTCCGGTTCGAGTAGGCATGCTGGAAATGGCAAGGGCCCCGATTTGAACGTCGCCCGGTGGAATGGATTGCCGACTCTTGGCTTCGACGGGCAGTCTCAATACCTGAGGGTAGACGATTCGTCGGTTTTCGACTTTGGAGAAGACGCTACGATCTTCATCGTGGCCAAAGGGGATACTTTGTCCGATTGGCGACCAATCCTTTCCAAGCGCGGTGAGGACAACGTCGGTTGGCAATTTCGAAAAGACAATACTGACTTCGCTACTTTCACGGTGCGCGGCACAACTGGAGGGGACGGTCAGCGTGGAGGGACTCCCATCAACGGAGAGGTCCATGTTTGGGCGATGAGAAAAAGCGCCCTCAAAAGGACTCAGTGGGCGGACGGAAACGAGGAGTATGATATTAACGACCGTGACCCAGTTCCCTCGACCTCAAGCGATTTGGTAATCGGAGCCCGTGATCAAAACGGCATCACGGCATTCGGAGGGGTCGAGATTGGGGAAATCCTCATCTTCGATTCGGCGTTGAGCGACCTTCAGGTTTCTCAATTGCAAGGACATTTGGCTCATAAGTGGGGCTTGACTGCCGGAATGGCCAACGAGCACGCCTATAAAAACGCTCCTCCTCTTTTCGAAAACCGTCCGGAGATCACTTTGGATCCGACTTACACGTTTTTCTACCAACCCGGAGTGCCCGTCAGTTTGCAAATTACGACAAACCGATCCGCCGATGCGTTTGCGGGCGTCAACTTGCCGCCCGGGTTGGACGTCAATGCGACAACTGGCCTTATCACGGGTATCCCTACTCTTACGGGTAGCTTTACTTCAACGCTTGAAGCGAGCAACCAGTATGGTTCGTTTGTCAAGAATTTCGTCCTTGAAATAAGAGACTATTCCGCTTGGCGATTCTCAAGTCTTATCACTTTCCCCGGTTACACCGGAACTTCCGAGATTTCGGATTTTCCCGTGTATCTTGAATTGAATGGTTCGCTTCCCGGTTTCACCTACGAGCAATTCGCCTCTCCTTATGGATACGACCTTCGTTTCGTTTCGGTTGATACGAATGAAGAGCTTGAATACGAAGTCGTGAAATGGGATCCTTCGGGCAAATCCTCTTTTTGGCTCAGTTTGCCCAAGCTCAGTGGTTCCACCACCATCAAAGCGCTCTGGGGCAACCAACTCGCCCTCTCTCAGCCCGAGTACTCAAAGGACGGTCGAATATGGACAAAATTCCGCGGAGTCTGGCACATGGACGGGACGGCGGATGATCTGGTCAAAGAGTCGAGCAGTAGTTTTCATGCCATTCCCTACAATTTCGAAACCCTCAGAGCTCCCGGAGTCATTGGCACGGCTCTTTCCTTCGACGGGGTGAACGATTACCTCGACATGCCTTTGGATTCTCATCCACCGGCAGATGCCAGGCAAGTAACGTTTTCCTTTTGGAGCAATGGTGGAACCAAGCATTTGAATAATAACTCGCTCTTGGAGTCGGGTTCTTCCTTGGGTCGTCATTTGAACATCCATCTTCCCTGGTCAAACGCCCGTGTTTATTGGGATGCTGGAGTTGGCGGTTACGATCGAGTCGAGAAGGAAGATCCCGTTTACAGCGGCAGATGGACTTATTGGGCATTCCAAAAGGACCGGGATAGCGGAGCCATGTATATTTATCGGGATGGAATGTTGTGGCAGTCCGGATTCTCCAAGACTCGTCCTTTCGGTGCGCCTGTCGATAGTTTTCGGGTTGGTTCGGCAAGATACGGAGGTAATTATTGGCATGGCTTGTTGGATGAATTTCGTATTAGTCCAAGCATTGAATCACCGGATTGGATCCTGGCCTCTTTCTTGAGTCAAAGCCCTGGTACGACCTTTGCCCAAATGCAGTCGGTCCAAGGTCCACCCACCATTCTTTCCGGTCAAATCGTCGAAGGATACGCCAATGATCCGTCCCGACAAATTTCGTATCAAGTCCGCACTTTCCCGAGTTCCAACTCGTTTTATGCAGTTGGCCTGCCTGCTGGTTTGGATTTGAACCAAACGACCGGTGTCATCAGCGGTCAACCTCTTCAGGGTGGAAATTATCAAGTAACCATCACCGCCCAAAATAATTTTGGTTCGGACCAATCCGTCCTCCAACTTGCAATCGTCGAGTTGAATGGTTTTACCCACCGGACTTCGCTTGATTTTTCGAATTACTCGGGTTCGACGCTTACTGATTTTCCTGCCTTGGTCAGGCTTGACTCAAGTATTCCGAATTTCAGCCTTAAAAGCTTCAAGTCGTCCGTTGCCAACGACCTTCGCTTCTTTGACAATTTGGGTCGTGAGCTCAGTTATGAAATCGAAACCGTAGACCATGCAAGCGGTTCTCTCGAAGTTTGGGTCGAAATTCCCGAATTGAGTTCTTCCACTACGGTCAGTGTAAATTGGGGGAAATCAAGCTTGGCCGCCAAGCCACCGGTTTATGCCGATGACGGCTCGGCTTGGTCGAATGGATACCGGGGTGTTTGGCATTTTCGGGCAATGAACGAAGTCGGGGTTCTCACCGATTCATCTTTTTACCGCAACCACGCACTGGACGAATTTGGTTTCACCCAAAATGATTCGGTAGTCGGGACCGGACGAAGTTTGTCGGGCGGAAGCGAGAAATTCATTCGCGTACCCTCCTCTTTCTCCCTGGATTCCCTACATGAGAAAAGTTACAGCTTTTCCGCATGGGTCAGGTTGGAGGAAGAGCCCGATACCGTGGCTCTTGATTCGGTTTACGGCATGGGTTTCCTCATGACTCCGAATGATTCATACTTTAACGAAATAGAGACACTTATCGCTCTTGAGCCGCAAGCTGCCGGAGCACGTATTATGCAGTCGGGACCCGGGCAAGGCTTATATTTGAATGGAGATAATGCATTTAAGAACGCCGGGATTGGGATTAATCGCAACGACAATTATATGAGCTTGTTCCTGACCATGTTCACCCCTGCCGAGTCAGGTCTTCATCAATTCCGTTGTTCCGACAAGGACGACCGAGCGACGATCTGGCTGGACTTGGACAAAGACGGGATATTTGAACTTTCGGGAGACGATGGCTCCGAGAAAATGGGAGGCAATGACAATTTCACTTCCGGACCGATTAACTTGGATGCAAATCAATCCTACAAGATGGCGATTGCCCATGGCGAATGGGGCGGGGGTTCGCGTTTGCGACCTTGGTTCCTGACTCCCAGTTACGATTGGCGTGTCATTGATCCGAGTGATCCCGGACAAACCGGCTTTTTCAAGGTTCCTTTCGGTTCGGGCATTTCGTCACGCCTCAGTCCATTCCTTCTTTATCAGCATGGAGCTAACGAAAAGGCGTTTGTCGGTGGAGCTCAGTTTGGAGCCACCCATTATTTGACAGGGCAATACGTCACGGCCAGCACTGGTCAAGGCCTACCTTATTCTGAGTGGAAACACTTGTTCGTAAACGTTGATCACTTAAATGGAGCCGTTCAGGTTTTCTTGGATGGCAATCTCTCGGCAACTCAAAGTTTTCCCGTTGGTTCCATCTCTCCTTCCATTCCGGGACAGGATTGGCTTTTGGGGCAGGGAACCGTTCCCTCGAGCTTGGATGAGGTTCGTTTGGCGAATCAATCACGATCCGCGGATTGGGTGCAAGCGGCGTACGATAATCAAAAACCCATTCCCTCCTTCCCTTCCATCGCATCGGTCACGGGTCCGCCGAGCTTTACTTCCGTTTCCACTTTTATCCTTCAGGCGGACCAACCTTTTGAGCATAATGCAACTGCCACTGGTAGTCCCATTGCATTCACGGGTTCGGGTTTGCCGGGTGGCCTTATTCTGAATCCCAGCGATGGTAATCTTTCCGGCACGCCCTCGGTTGCCGGATCCTTTCCTTCTGTGATGAGAGCCCTTTATTCGGATGGTCAAAAAGCAGAACAGACCTATGACTTTACGGTTCTTCCCGCTCTTCCCGAGATCTCAATCGGAGTTCCTCAAATCATCGATTCCGGCAGCATTTCCGTCCCCTACGACGTTTTGGCGACGGGCGGGGTTGATCCGGATGTGTTCGTGCTTGCAGACGTCGTAGACCAAGGGACCAACTTTTATTCCTGGCAATATCGAATTCACGTTGGCAAGGCTGGCCTCGGCGCCGGGGTGGCAACCGTGAGTGGCTTGGCTCCCGATCAACGGTATTACGTCCGTCTCTATGCCGAAAACGTTTCCGGTTTCGATTGGACCGGCAAGGAGTTTTCCCCCCGTACTCAACCGGAGTCGGAGCATCTTCCCTTTGGCTTGGCGATGTGGTTTGACGGCGATGACGTCAGTGGTGACAAAAGCAAAGCTCCGGACGGGTTTTCCATCACTCGGTGGTGGGACAAATCGGGCAAGAACCGCCACATGGAAAACGCCTTGGGAGACCCGATCGTCAAGCATGATGGTTTGGGTGGAAGATCGGTGGTTGATTTTGACGGAAATGATCGGATGAATACCAGTTACGATCTACGAGCCGGAACCGAGATTGGACTTTGGAGGCTAAGTGGTTATTCGGCATTCGGCGTCTCCCGCTACAAGGGTGGCGACAATGAACGGGTTATCACTTCGGTCGGAGGGAATTGGTTTTTCGGGCATCATGGTAACCGGATCGGTAGATATCATTTCGATGGTTGGCTTGATCGAGGATTTGAGGCGGATACGAATTTCCACCTTTTCGAAACCGTTCAATTTGGCCGTGCGAGCAGTAACGATCCATCCGGTACCGTCTGGACGGATGGAATCGAGGGTTCCTACAACCAGGGCTCGAAAACCGGCTCGAATAATTGGAATTTCATCCCCTCGAAGATTGCCTTTGGGGCGATGACCAATGGCGCCACCCATGAGTCATCCAAGGCTCAGGTTGCCGAGTTTATGTTGTTTCAAGGCCAGGTTCAGGAGGAAGATCGACTTAAGGTCGAGGGTTACTTGGCTCACAAATGGGGGATTGCCCTACCCTCCAATCATCCGTGGTACCTTAATCAACCGACTTTTGGAGAGATCATCGTAAATGGATCGACGCCCATCATCGACACGAACCGTACGAATGGACCCACGGTTGCCAATCGAGCCCCGGCCGGACTCAAGAAAACCTCCGCCACCCTGACCGGTAGACTCGTGGATGCCGGTCTGGGCACTCTTTACGCGGGTGTTGGGCAGTCGGACTATGATCCCAATGACGTTTCCGGTTTGAAGTTATGGCTTGATGCCTCCGATATCGATGGTGACGGATTTACGGGGCCCGCAAACCCTCCAACCCAAATTCCATGGGATTTGTCCCAATTGAGCCCGGAACTTTGGTTGGATGCCAACGGAACAGTCAATGGGGCAACTTGGGTGGACCGTTCGACCAATGGTAACGATGCCACGGCCAATGGCGCTGTCTCTCTCAATGCGACCGCTCCAAGCGGCCTTCCCCTCATGAGTTATTCCGGTGCAAACGGCGAATACCATAGTTTTCCCAATATCACTGATATTCGGACCGTTTTTTGGGTGGTTCGGCGGCAAACCAATAATTCTTTCTTCCTCGGTCACACCGGCAGCTATCACTTTCACACCGATGGAACCCGTTTTTGGAGTAACCAGTACGCCCATGCCAACGTTAAAAACGGCGATCTTTGGGTAAACGGAACCGTGACTGACGGTTTAAGCACGAACTCGGTTCCATCAGCTCTTTCCGTGATATCCTTGCGTACAACGGGGAACGTAGCCGCCAATACTTTTTCCAGAGATCGCAACCAAAATGGTAGATACTGGCAAGGAGACTTGGGCGAGTTGATCATTTTCGATTATGCAATGACCGATAACCAAATTCGGAAAGTGGAAGGCTACCTCGCTCATAAATGGGGCTTGGCTGGTGATTTGATTTCTGGACATCCCTATGAAAGCGACAATCCGGCCAATGAGATGATCACAATTCATGCTCCGATCTCCGTGGTGAAGGACAAATCGGATTTGGGGAACGATGCGACGCAGACCAATTCGGCTAATCAGCCTGGACTTGTTGTGGCAGGGCAAAACAACCTGCACCTCCTCAATTTCGACGGAATGAATGACTTTTTGGAGTTCGATGAGATTGACCCGCTTTACACCGTACTGATGGTGGTCAGGCGGGAAACTGGGAATCAGGGTTCGATTCTCGGTCATGGGACTCGATACGATTTCCGGTCGGGGAATGCAAGAGTTTGGTCCAATGTTTGGACCAACCCGAATATTTACAACGGCTTGCTTCAGGTGGATGGAAATTTCCGCGATGGATTGAATAGTGATTTCAATAGCGATGCCTTTGCCATTTTAGCCGTCAGAACAAAAGGAATTGGTGGAGCCGTGGCGTCCAATTTCTCCAAAGACGGAGGCAACGGGAGCACTTGGAAGGGAGACTTGGCCGAGTTGCTGATCTACAATGAAGAACTTTCCCTCGAAGATATCCGGAGGATCGAAGGCTACCTTGCTCACAAGTGGGGACTGACGGGGACGCTGGTAGGTTCCCATCCCTATCATGCGAGTCCGCCGGTTCGAGCTCGTCCAACCGCCCAAACCAAGATTTTCTGGGGCGGAACCGATGGTGGAGGAAACCCTGCGGCTTGGGATAACGTAATCGATTCCGGGGAGGTTTACATCGGATTGCGAAAACTTACTTCCGGCGTGTCGGTCATCTCATCCCCTCTTCCGACTCTCGATGGAAATGCTTATCCTGCATCCAATTTGTTGGACGGAAATCTTCCTGTTGACGGTTTTCGTTCCACTTGGACGGCCTGGTATAAGACCGATCCGCTTCTGACCTTCAACTTGGGTAAAGAAAGGGTCATGAATAAAATCCGGATTTATTATCAGCCCTATGAACGATCCGACGAATTAATGGAGATTGGAGTTTGGGTTGCGGATTCGGAAATGCAATTCACCCTGTGGGAAACGATACCGGGACCTTTCAACCCCAAGGGCGTCGGAGTGTTCGAGGAGTACGACATGACTGGAGTAAGTACCCGCGCCATTCGTCTTGAGCCAAAGTTTCAGGGTTGGGGCCATCAGTGGGGGGAGGTCGAGTTTTGGGTTCATGACCCAGGTGACTTCGAGGCAAAGGTAGAGGGACTTGTCGAGGGACAGACATATTACTACCGAACCTTCGCAACCAATGACGGTGGATCGGATTGGGCAAGCGACACGATGGTGTTTACTTCCTCGGACAGGGCGAGCTATGATTCCGGCAAGTTGACTATCAATACCTCTTTGGGCACCTGGAACCACAGTGACGGTGATTTTAGGGCGGGCTCGATTGATAGAAAGGTCTTCACCGACTTACTGGGTAATCAGTACGAATATTCGGTTTGTACTTTTACTTTTGATTCAGTTGACCTAAGAGGAAATTTGGAAGTCGAGATCATAGGCGATGCTTCCCTCGAGATTGTTGCCGCGAATGGGGATGCTTTCATCGGCGTACCTTTCTCGTTGACCGGAGGAAGTGGCAGTGAAGATGGTCGGGGCTTGGCTGGATCAGGTGGTTTTTCGGGTGGCAGCGCCAATGGTCGCGGGTTGGGGCCGGGCGGAGGGATAGGAGGGTCATTGGCTGGTGGAGCCGGGTATGGCGGATCCGGTGGTCGGGCTACGGCCACGACGGGACTGCCCTACGGTGTGGGAAGTTTGGTGGACCTTCTTGGCGGTAGTGGTGGTGGAGGAAGTGACAATACCTATTCCGGGGGCGGAGGCGGCGGAGCCCTCAAAATCGTGGCTTCAGGTAAATTGACCATTGACGACCATCTTTTCTCGCTCGGTGGTTCGGGTCAGAACGGTTCGGGTGGAGGATCGGGCGGTGCCCTGTACCTAAAAGGCGGGGAATTGGAACTGACTTCGAATTCCCTCTTGGACGTATCCGGTGGAATCGGTGGTGGCGCCGGTGGTAGAATTTTCCTCGAAGGGACAACTTCGCTTACCAACAATGGACGCAACAATTTGCGCAAAAATGGAGGACAGGGGGCCAGTGGAGGTACGGATGGAACCCTGCGCTACGTGAGGCCATCCTATCTGGAGTCGCTCGAATACACGACGGGGACGATTCTTATCGATACCGACAGCGGTACCCTGACCCACTCAAATGGTGATTTAGCTTACGGACTGATTGAAGACCGTTCGTACGTTGACGAAAGTGGTTCCGTTTGGCCTTATTCGGTTTGTCGTTTCAGTTTTACTCAGGTCAACCTCGGTGGTGGTGTCGTAGTTAGCGCAAGGGGGAAAAGCGCCTTGATGTTGGAGGCTTATTCCGGAGATCTTGTCATTGGCGCGAACATCCGAGTGGATGGTCAAGACGCCAAAGCGGACGAAGGTGGAGCAGGAAGCTTGGGGGGGTATTCGGGAATGGATGCGGGAGCGGGTAATGGGGCTGGGCCAGGAGCTCCCCTAACCAGTTCAACCGCAGGCCACGGTGCTGCTTACGGCGGTCATGGCTCGGGGAATGCAAAGGTATATGGGGACAACGCATTGGATAATTTGTTGGGAGGTAGTTCCGGTGGACCCACTGCCACGGAGGGTTCTGGTGCCGGTGGAGGCGCCTTGTGGTTGAAGTCAGCCCGTGAAGTACTGATCAAACCGAATGCCGTTCTTTCGGCAAACGGTGGTAATGGGGCAGGTGCCAGCGCTTCGGGTTCGGGGGGAGGAATTCGATTGGAAGGAATCCGAATTTATAATCATGGTCGAATTGAAGCCAAGGCCGGTGTCGGGGTAAAAGAGGATAATGGCAATCAAACGAGGGGCTCTTCCGGCGGTAGGGTTTCCTTTGTGGCTCTCGGAGAAGTTTTGCTTGGCGAAGTCGACGTCTCGGGTGAGTGGCTGACCAATGATGGATCCACTTACATCGGAGGGAATTATTTGAACGCCAACCTGGTTGCCGAGAATGCAAAGATTACTTTCGATACAAAATCAGGTTATTTTTCCATCGAGGGTGGAGCGCACGGAAACGGAGTTTTCTCTTCGCACACTTACGTCGATAGCCGAGGTCAGTCTTGGAATTATGAAGTTTGTACCTTTGCTTTTGGGCAAGTCCGGTTGACTGGAGCGACCGAAATGATTTTGCGCGGAGACAAATCCTTGTCCATTAAAACTGTCGCCAGTGGTGAGATCTACCTCGAAGCCGACTTTAATTTGGACGGAGGAGATGCTTCGACGGAGGATGGTTACGGTGGGCTTGGCGCACTGAATCCTTGGGATGGGGTGAGTTCCAATAAAATGAAAGGAAACGGTCCCGGTGGGCCTTCGACCTCTGGTAATTGGGGTGTGAGCGCCAGTTACGGCTACGGGGACGAGCAGATTACTCATCTTTTGGCGGGTAGCAGTGGTTCGAGTGGAAGGTATTATCAGGGTTCTGGAGCAGGAGGTGGCGCTCTGGAGTTGAATGCAGACGGTGATCTTACGATAGCCGAAGGCACCGTGATAAGCTCAAACGGAGGTGACGGTCGCACGAATGGACACCAATGGGATCATGGAGGAGGCGGATCGGGAGGAGCCATTCGTTTGATTGGAGACAATATCTACAACCGCGGACTGATTCAGGTTATTGGTGGAAACCGCGGAGGTGGTGGAGGGCGTGTTGCGATGGCTGCCCGCAGTACAATCGACAAGGGGGTAGTCGCTCTGGGTGGTGGAAGCTTTGTCGAGGTCAAGCCTCCCGTGATTACCTCGGCGGATGTTTTGTATCTTGCCTATCGTGGTTCGGTTTCATCCGAATTTAGAAAATCAGTGGATACCCGGCCCGGAAACCTCGTTGCCTACTGGCCCATGGATGAAGGAGAAGGAATCGTTACTCAAGATGCGTTAGGACGTTTTGCGGGAAGTTTGGTTGCCGGTGCCACTTGGACTACGGGAAGGTTTGGCCGGGGGCTTAGTTTCAACGGTACCGACGGTCACGTCACCACTCAGGCCACCGGTGAACTTCTCGGTATCGATGGGAAAAAATCCAGGACCATTTCTTTTTGGGTCAAAGCCAGCGATAACAACCCCGGAAGTCAGCCCGGATTTTACGGATATGGAGATACCAATTGTCCCAACGGCCTGAACAAATACTGGGGTATAAGCAACATCAAGGACGGTGGTTATACTCAACTAATCACTCGGCATTGGTGTTGGGATCCAAGGTCCAACTACGGTACGGACATTCGGGACGATTGGGTTCACTTCGCTCACCTTTACAATGGCTCAGATGTATCGATTTTCGTCAACGGCGATCTGGTTTCCAACTGGACGAGATCGCAAATCAGCACCGGTAATGGCCAAACTTTTCAATTCGGGAGGTGGCGCAACGATGTGAATGCCTACTACGGTGGAGAGATGGATGACCTGCGCGTTTATGACGACGCACTCTCCGAAAGCGAGGTTCAAAAGATTTTCCAAGGCGACGATCTGAAGGAAGAGTTGGTTCACCTTCAGTTTTCGATCGATGCCACGCAGTCTCCAACATCCTACGGGTTAAGTTATCTTCCCAATGGCCTGAAAGTCGACACTTTCACCGGGGAAATCACCGGGAAACCCTTGGAGATCGGGGTGTTCGACATAAACCTTACTGCTACCAATTTGGCAGGAACGGGGTTTCGAACAATCAAGTTGGTTATCGATCCTACTGCTCCAACTCTTACCACGATTAGCCCCAAGGACGTTTCCTCCTCTTCGGCAAGGCTTTCGGGCCGAGTTGAAAACGACGGAGGTTCCCCCCCCACCCTGTCTTTCTTTTGGGGAGACAATGACGGGGGCGAAAACCAGTTGGTGGACTATAATGATTCGGGACTTTGGGATCATCGCATTGACTTGAATGGAACTCACGCCAATGGGTTGGTCTCTTCCACGATCAATGGGTTGCAAAAGAACGCCACCTACTATTACCGTTTGTTTGGAGGCAATTCCGTTAGCTCCTCAGTGTGGAGTCTGCCTTCCCAAGAAGGTTTGTTTTCCTGGTGGTCATTCGACGAAACGATTGGGAGTCAGGCGATTGACTCAGTCGGAGCTCGGAACGGGACTCTGGTTGGCGTTTCCGAGTCGGACCGTGTGTTCGGCAAGGTCGGACGAGCCCTCAGGTTCAATGGTTCGGGTGAGCATGTTTCCGTCAAGGGCTTCAAGGGCATTGGTGGAGAGAAGCATCGTTCTTTGGCTTTGTGGATGAAAATGCCCTCTTCTTCTGCCAACGGGGCTTTGGTTTCCTGGGGAGGAAACGGAAATGGGGCAAGATGGGATTTTTTGGTCGAGAATGGACGGTTGAAACTCGACGTAGGCGGAGGCCAGTTGACGGGAGCCACCATTCTCAACGATGATGCATGGCATCACGTTGGTCTTGTCTTCCCATCCATTGGTACCGGGGTACAGGATGTCGTTTTATACGTGGACGGTTCCGTGGAAAGCAATCCGATCAAGAATTCCAGGACAATCAATACGGGTGATCAATGGGACTTCAGAGTGGGGACGAATGAAACCGGAAACCATTTCACCGGTCTGATCGATGAGGTCAGGTTGTACGAAAAAGATCTTTCTTCCAATGAGATGGCGAGCATCTTCCTCAATGGTACGATGCGTTTTCAAACTTCGGCTGTTTCTTTGCCCCCCGTGGTTGAAGTGTCGAGCATTACTCCGATGGGAGGAGGAACGGCAACCATAACCGGTGACTTGGTGGCCTTTGATTCAACCCAACCTGCCTTGAAAATCTATTGGGGTAATGAAGATGGTGGTTACGACGTTGCCAATTGGGATAATTCAGTTGATGTCTTGGGAGGTTCTCCTCAGGCGTTGGGAGAATTCAACGCGACGGTCAGTGGCTTGGTGCCGGGTGAAACTTATTATTTTCGAGCGTTTGCCCAGAGTGCGGATGGTTCGGACTGGTCCAACGGTGATCCTGAAGTTCGTGAGTCTCTGGTGAGCCATCTCAGGTTTGATGAAAGCAACGGAACGCTTGTCTACGATTCTTCGCCGATGAAGCATTCTGCTTTTTATCAATCAACCGACCCGAATGCCTCCCGACCGACTGGTTTTGCCGGACGAGCTTTGTCCTTGAACGGAAAAGACGATTGGTTGAACCTTGATGCCAATTCGACTGGTTTCCTTGCCCAATCTTTTGATGGTCGAAGCGTCAGCTTCCGGGTTCGTCCCTCTTCCAAGGTCTACTCGGGTCCGGCCCTGACCAAGTATCAGGATTTGGTCGCCTATTACCCGATGGACGAAGGGAGCGGTTCGGTCGTCGGAGACCTTGGTGTCGAGAAATTAAACGGTGACATGTCCGGGGTGCCCGCTTGGTCGTCCGCTCGATTTGGGCAGGGTTTGGATCTTGACGGGATTGATGACATAGGAGATCTCAGCGCACAAGGAAAACTGCGGGATTTACACAAGGATTCCTACTCGATTTCCCTTTGGGTCAATGCTGATTCCGAAAATCTTGGGGATTACACACAAGGCCAACTCTATTCTCATGGTTTTCTTGAGGCCATTCAGGACGAGTACTACACGAACATTGAAAACATGTTCAAACTTGTCCCGAGCGGAACGAGTACTTTGACGAATGGTCCCGGGAACAGGGGATTGGATTTTAATAACAACGGTGATTACAGGAATGCGGGGATTGGCATTAATCGAAACAACAATTACCTGAGTTTGTTCAACGGAATCTTTCATGCTCAGGTGAGTGGACCTTATGGCTGGGAAATTCGCGGGAACGACGATCGTGGGACGATCTGGATAGACTTGGATCAGGATGGGGTCTTCGAGGTCGCAGGAAACAAGGGGAACGAGCAAATGGTTTTTCAACCCCAATGCTGCGGGACACAATCGGCGATCGTTATGCTCGAAGCAGGCTATTATTCAATTGCGATAGCTCACGGACAGGGTGGAGGCGGATCAAACCAAGAGGCTTACTTTTACACCCCGGCCGGCGGAGGGGCCACTACTTTGACGAAAATCAAGCCAAGCGCTTACCCAACCCTTTTCATGACTTCGAATAAAAGGACTTTGTTGAAGAGAGGCCCCTTGAAACTGTCTATTGATGGAAACAACACGATTTCTTACACCCACGGAAACCTTACCGGGCAAGTATCCGTTGATTCCAATCAATCCTTGGGCCAAGGCAATTGGGCCCATCTCGCGGTTGTGGCTGACTACAACTCCTCTTCTCTACGGTTTTACTTTAATGGAGTAAAGACGGACGAACAATTGTTGCCGGAGGGAGACCCGGTTGATCTGTTGGCGACGGAAAAATGGAAGCTAGGAGGAACAAATCAAGTGTTTAGCGATTACTTCGACGGGAAAGTCGATGATCTACGTTTCTACGGCACCGACTTGAATGATTCCGAAGTTCTGGCTATTTTTCAGGATGACCTTCTTGGAACAACGCAAGCAGGTTACAATCAGCAAGTCCTCTATGACGAAGGTACTTCGACTTCCGGTTTGTCCATTTCGTTGGACTCCGGTGTTGTGCGGGCCAAGATCGCCGAAGGTGCGGGGAGTGCCGAATTAATCGATACCGGAGCGATCAATGACGATCAGTGGCACCACATAATCGTTACCTTCGGGGATTCGCCGAAAACCTTCAAGCTTTACGTGGATGGCACGCTTAAGGCAGGCCCCGCTCTTCTTTCCGAATCTACCGTCTCTCTTCATCAGGAAGTGCCATCCTTCGGTGTCTCGCAGGGTACTTCACTTTATCCCGCATACGGAAATTACAAGGGAGAATTGGATGATTTGAGAATTTACGACAGAGGGTTGCCTGACCAAGAAGTTGCGAGCATTTTCGCGGGCGACGTGCCCAATGACGGATTCCTTGAATTCCTGGGAATAGAAAAACCGGTCGTGGAAACGAAAAACCCCATCGAAGTCATGCCTACCCGGGCCATCATGCGGGCAGAGGTCAATTCAATCGGTGGAACGGTTTCGATTACCGAAACGGTGACCGATCGTTCTTTCAAACCGGACACCGTAGAAGGGATGGCCGCCTGGTTCTCCACCCAGGATATGGATGGCGATCTGACCGAAGACATGGGATCGGTTCTTGGCAATGGTCAAATGGTCGAGACGTGGAATGATGCTTCGGGCAATGGACGACACATGAGCAGGACCCTTGGGGATCCAACTTATTACCTTTCGTCTTTCGAGGGAAAACCAGTGGTGAATTTCGATGGGGACGACCTAATCTCAAGTGCCGAGAGTTACGACTTTTTGACCAATGGCGGTTACACGATCATTTCGATTGCCCGCTACACGGGTGGATCGAGTTTTCGGGTGATTAGTTCCCGAAACCGTAATTTCCTTTTTGGTTATCATGGTGGACTCACGGGAAGATGGTATGCAGAGGGATGGATTTCCACCGCAGGTCCATTCGATACGGATTGGCATTTGCATGTCGGAACAATCGAAGCCAAGGGAGGCAATCCCCGGGCATCTTTTTGGAGAGACGGTTCTTCCTTGGTCGTAGGATCAACGGGATCCAATAACACCAATTTTTCTCCGGGTGTTCTCCAGTTCGGAGGAGCCGGGAGGAACAACGGATGGGAGAAATCAAGTTGCGAGATCGCCGAGGTCATGATTTTCGATCGTGAACTCAACCCAAGTGAGCGGGCTAACGTAGAGGGGTATCTTGCCCATAAGTGGAGATCAGCCGAGCAACTTCTGTCATTGGGTCATCCCCACAAATCCATTAATCCATATGGTGGGGTGACGAAGGTAACCGATGTCGTGACCAATGGCGGAGATCCTCCTGTCCTAAAGATCTTTTGGGGAGACGATTGGGTTGAGGAAAACTCAACGGCATTGGATGAAAACAATGCATCGAAATGGGATAAAATGCTTGTGCTCAACGCCGGCAATCCCGTCACTCTCGGCACTTACGAGGGCTTGGTCGAAAACCTTGTGCAGAATAAGCGTTATTATTATCGGGCCTATGCGGAAAACTTGGGGGGAGGTTCATGGGCCCCTTCGGTCAAGGCTTTCACTGCAAGCGATACCCGCTTCACCAAACATACGATGGACGGCCTTCTTCTTTGGTTGGACGCAACCGACCCCGATGGAGACGGAGTGCGCAATGAATGGCTCAACGAGCAAAAAGTATCTCTTTGGGTCGACAAATCCAAAAACGAAAAAAATGCCGTTCAGTCCGTGCCTTTGGGTCAACCAACCTACGCTTTGGAGGTTTTCGACGATATGCCGGCAATGCGTTTTGCTTCCGGTCAATCTCTCAACCTTGGCACCCTGACCTTGGGTTCGACCCCCCTGAGTGTGTTTGTCGTGGCTCAGGGTTCGGGTGTTGTGATTGGAAGCAACGATGGGTCAAGCGGGTGGAGTTTGGATGCCAAATCCGGAATCCGCTTGGGTTCTTACCGACATGAATCGAACGTGCTCCAGCAAGTTACACTCGGTTACGACCCGAGAACCGGGTACGGGCAGTTGATTGGCGAAATTGGGGAAGTCATGGTTTTTGACCGTTACCTTGAAGCCAATGACCGGGAGCGAATCGAAGGCTATCTTGCTCACAAATGGGGCATTACCGAAGACTTGGCCGGTACCACTTTCAAGATCAAGGAGAGCCTTTCCTTGTATTTTCCATTCGAGGAAACCGATGGGGGTACCGTATTCGACTCATCCAGGGCGAAGCGAAACGCTACCTTGCAAGACATTCCCGGTACAGATCTTTCCGTTGCGGGTAAATTCGGCTCAGGTCTGAAGTTGGGCGACAGTCCTCGTTCCCGTATCGACATGGGACTGAACGCCGTTGACCTTCCCAATAATTGGACGATATCGGTATGGTTGGAAGCCCCGCTCCAAGAAAGAGACTCGGTGGGTGATTTGCTGATTGATTATTGGCATACTTTGGCCTCAGGCGCAGGAGGGGACGTCAGGCACGCACTCTTCGACAAGGAGGGAAGCAAAGAACTCGGGGTCTATGACCCTACAACTGCAGGTTGGGTGACCTCGGGCTATGGCGGCAATTCGATGACGGCGGGGTGGCATCACCTTGGAGCAGTCGGAACAGGCTCCAAGACTGTTTTTTATATTGATGGGGTCGAGGTCGGTACTTCCAATTTCAAAATCAATGCGGCAATCGATACGATCGGAAACATTCCCGTCGGGTTTGAGAGGTTTACCGACAAGATCGATGAATTCCGCGTTTACGCCCGACCCCTTTCTTCTCCTGAAATTCTTACCCTTTACGGCAATGGCTTAGGTGATTTCGGTGGTCATCCTTACGATACCGAAGCGCCGACTTTCGACAACGTGCCCGTTATCAAATTGCCCAACAGTCCGATTGTTCACTGGAGTTTCGACGAGTTGAACGGTACGAGTATCAGTGATTCTTCCGGGCTTGAGAACAACGGGAGCATAGGAGGTAGTTCCATAACCAATCTCTATGATCATTCCGAGCAGGGCAGAAAAGGTACGGCGTTGCGTTTTGACGAAAACCAATCGGTCTATCTACCGAAAAGTTCGAGTTTCAGCTTGAACGATACTTTCACGCTTTGCTTTTGGCTCAATACAAGCGACGTGGATGCGGTTATCCTCAAGAGCGACCAGATGAAGGTCGAAGTTTCAAATGGCTTTATTTCGGCCGGGGTGTACTTGGGGACCTGGATCAATACGTCTGAAATTCCGCTCACGACCGGGGATTGGGTTCATTACACCCTGATGTGGGACGGTTCCAAAGTAAGGTTTTTCGTCAATGCCAACGAAGCAGGAATCCCGATCAGCGTTGCCAACGCCACCTTGCAGGGGTCCGGAGGGAATACCAACACTTATTTAGGCGCCCATCCAAATGGAGGGGAAACTTTGAGTGGGTTGTTTGATGATTTGCGTATTTTCAGTCAAGCCCTGACAATGAAAGAGCTTCAAGGTGTTTACGAGTTCGCAGACTCCCAGTTGATTGCTCGATTCGGCGAAGAGTACGAATATCAAATCGAATCAATCAAGGGCCCAAGCGAATACAATGCCACCGGATTGCCTCAAGGCTTGGAGATTGATTCGACCACGGGTCTGATTTTCGGTGAAGCAAACCAAACCGGTATCTTTTCGGTGAACCTTAGGGCCGCCAATTCTTCGGGAGAGGATTATGCTCTAGTCGACCTAGTCGTTTTAAAAGGCAGACAGAGTATTCTATTCGAGGAAGATTTGGGTATTATCGTCTATGGCGATTCCCCCATCGATTTGAACGTGACTTCCACTTCGGGCCTTCCCGTTTCCTTTGATATTTTGGAAGGAAATGAATCGGTCGATCTCAATGCTTCGATCATGACGATCAAGAAGCCTGGTTCGGTTCGCATATTGGCCAGACAAAATGGAGACTCTCATTGGTTTGCCGCCGAACCGCTACCCTTGGAATTTCAAATTATGAAGAGGGAATTGGTGGTGACTGCTCAGGACCAATTCAGGAGCACCACTGAATCCAATCCGTCCCTGACTTACACGGTCGAAGGCTTGGTCAATGGAGACAGCACCAACGATTTCAATCAGTCCATCCTCATATCCACTACAGTCGGTGATGGCAATTTCTCCTCCCCTACTCTTGCAGGTGTCTATCCGATCACGGTGGGCAATGCGTTGTCCTCACATTACTATTTTGTTTTCCTCAATGGAAGCCTCACCGTTTCCGACAAAAGCCTGCAAACCTTGGTCTTCGATCAAAACCTCAGTTCCGTCCGGGCAAATTTGGCTTCGGTCGATTTGTTGGGGTACTCTCTCGATGGTAATGGAAGTCCCACGGCGCTTCCTCTTCTTTACACGGTTGAAGACGAGACGGTCGCTCGACTCAAGGTGACCCGCCAAGAGCATCTCCTTGCCCATTGGAAACTCGATGAGGAACTTTACTCGAGTGCCCGTGACGCGGAAGGTGGATATCATGGTACCTTGGTTGATCTGGTAAACCTAGGGCCTTCTAATTCATGGACCCGAGGGATTTTCTCCAATGGCCTTGATTTGGGAAACCCCGCAGGAAGGGTCGAGCTTGGAAGCGTACCTTTCGAGGGTGCTTTTACCTTGTCCCTGTGGTTGAGCTCTCAGGACGTCAACGGAAGTAAATCGACTATTCTGGCAAAAGATGGGTTGCAGGGGATGAACTTATTCAACTTACATAAAGACAGCGGGTCCGGAGGAGTCGTCTTCAGTTTCTTCGGTGATGGTAACTCCACGGCATTTGATCTTAATTCATCGACCTCTGTGCTTAAACAAGACGAGTGGGTTAACTTGGCCGTGACTTTCGACGGGAACTCTACGTTGACCATGTATGCGGATGCCGTTCAAGTCGCCCAAACCACTGGACTTGCCATCTCGGGAATGCCGTTGGACCAAAGGTTTTCCAATCTCAAGTTAGGTTCCTCCGTCGACCCCGTCGATGCCTTGATCGATGACTTGCGCGTTTACACAAGTTCGTTGAGCGTCGCCGACCTGTCCAAAATCTTCGGACAAGGAGGAGGAGACTTCAATCAACTTGAGCTAATTGGTTCCGGGACAACGAAAATCGTAGCCTCGCAAAATGGAAACGACTTTTTTGCCCAAGCTGTTCCCGTGCCCAATTACTTGACAGTCGTCAAAGTACCTCAAAGCATAAGTTTTGCATCGATTGTCGATCAATCGGTGGGAGATTTCCCATTCATGCTTGAAGCCAATGCAACCTCCGGATTGCCGGTGAGCTTTACGACATCCGATCCAACACGTGCCGTAGTGAATGGTAGTCAGGTTCATATTTACGGTCCAGGCGAGGTCACCTTAACGGCAATTCAACAAGGTGATTCCCGTTTCGAACCAGCTCAACCGGTGAGTCGTTCTTTCATCATTGGTTTCGGCAATCTCTTTTCCGATTCGGCGCCTGGTCTCAAGCTTTGGCTGGATGCCAATGACGTCAACGGGGACTATGACCGCGACGATCAGTATGATTTTATCTTTGGCAAC
Source organism: Opitutia bacterium (assembly GCA_002722545.1). Classification (GTDB taxonomy): domain Bacteria; phylum Verrucomicrobiota; class Verrucomicrobiia; order Opitutales; family Seribacteraceae; genus Seribacter. The sequence goes on from PBMI01000018.1 coordinate 48,497, forward strand.
AAAGTAAGCATGTGGGCAGACAAGTCGGGAAATACGAACAATCCGATTCAAGCAGTAGACGGAAACATGACTCGTTGGTTGCCCAACACCTTGAACGAAAAGCCGGTGGTCTCCTTTGACGCCGGTCAGAACTTCGATATTCAGAATTCGGTACCAAGTCCTCAATTCGTATTCATCGTTCACCGGCAAAGCTCAACGGGAGCATCCTACGTTCTTGGAGGTGATCTGGCCACGACCGGTCCAGACGGCTTTTTCGAACTGAGTCATGCGTCGGAGAACGTCAGAATTGTCTCCGAGACGCCTAGTAATTATTGGGCGGTCAATTCTCTGCGGGTCGTACCCAACGGTCAGTCTTTGTGGATCAATGGAGAAATCATCGGGGCGGACTCTTATTCTCAAGGAGCCATTCCCTTCGATCAGGTAGGTCAAACTTTCATGGGTGAAATTGCCGAAGTCCTCGTCTTCGATCAGCCGGTCAACTCTGTGAACCGTAAAAAGATCGAAGGTTATCTCGCCCATAAATGGGGACTGAAAGACCAACTTGGTCCTCTTCATCCCTACCATACCGACCCTCCTGCTTTCGGCGGTCCTCAGACGATCAGTTTTCCTCCATTGGTTGACAAGGCGGTTGGGGATTCAACCTTCCCTCTCCTTGCCTTGGCCTCCTCGGGGTTACCCGTTAGTTACGTTTCATCCAATCCCTCGGTCGCGGTGGTCGTCGGAAACTACGTAACGGTCCTGAGTTCCGGAGCCACGACCATTACTGCAATGCAAATGGGAGATGACCGCTATCACCCTGCATCACCGGTCAGCCGGGTTCTCCACGTCGTTCCTCCCGGGGTCAAAGACGACCAATACATCACTTTCCAACCTATACCCGAGAAAGTAAGGGATGACCCGGCCTTCGAGCTGAATGCATCCGCGATCTCATCGGGCGTCAACCATCCCGTGTTCACTTTGCCAGTCAGCTTTAGAATCGATTATGGTCCCGCCTCAGTGAACGCCGCAGGGGTTTTGGTTTTGGATGGCATGGAAGGAAACGTAAGCGTAACGGCCACCCAAAGTGGGAGTGCGTATGTGAAGGCTGCTGCCCCGGTCACTCAAATATTCGAGGTAAGCTCCAGACAAAGACAGGAGATCCGGTTTCCCGAACCAGGTACCGGTGGTTTGCGTTTGACGCCTCGCGGGCACCGTCCTCTCGTACTTCAAGGCGTATCCGTCACGAGTGGTCTTCCTGTTCAAATTACCAGTTCGAACCCCGATGTAGTCCGAGTTTACCGAGGCAGCAGAATTATACCGAGAAAGAGTGGCACGGTTACCTTGACCTTTGATTCTCCCGGCAATGCCTTTTTCGTTCCTGCGGAAACGCAGACGAGAAGTTTTACCGTGGTTGAGCCAAGTCGGAGCGTGTGGAAGGCTTTTCGACGCGGAGACGTTCGTTATGAAGATATTACAAGCCGTTTTTCCGACAGGCTGCTTGCTCGGAATCCTGGGCTTACTCTTGTGGAGGCCAGAAAAATCTTCGATGAAGACTACAGCGATTCCGACGGCGACGGATTCAGTAATCTTTTTGAGCGAGCGTTGGGAACAGACTCTCTTGGACCAGACAGGAGACAAGACATACCCATGCAACCTGTTCAAGGTGATAAGCGTCAACGAATTTCCTTCGTGCGTTGGAAGGCTGATCCGTTCACTAATTCCACCATTTCCAACGTGGGTGAGGCTTTCGAATATCACGTTGAACAAAGTGACGATCTTGAGACTTGGGAAACCGCTGGCGTCCAACTCGAGCAGGTAGTGGACCTTGGCGGGGGGACGGAGAGGGTGACTTACGTTACTTCCTCATCCCTGCCGTCCGGGCAACGCAAGTTTATCCGTTTGAGAATTACGGTTCCTTAACGAATTTTGGTCTTGTTCAATCTTTTCGCCTTCGTCCGAAGGGGATCCGCTCCATTAACTTTCGGGCGTTTGGCCAAGTACAATATCGAAATTGGCTGCCAGTTCGCCAAGTTTGGAACCGGATACAGGATCAAAAGGAACGACGAGTGAGTTCCGGGCCTTCTTGTCTTTGACTCGGTTCAGTATGAAATCCCGCTTGTTACCAGGCTCTCCTTTTACGTAGCATTGAGTCGTGAACTTTTTCATCCGCTTGGAGGACACGCTCATGTGAATATGGGGTGTTCGGCCGGGATAAGGGTTTGGTTTGATCGTTCGAAAGAAATACCTTCCTTGGGCGTCGGTCAGAAACCGACCGTATCCCTGAAAGTTCGAGTCTTGGTTTTTTCTGCTCCCTCCCCTGCTGTGGAGATAGACACCGTTTCCATCTACTTGCCAAAGCTCTACGGTTGCATGACGAAGGGGGGTTCCTTTGGAGTCGGTTACCCGTCCGCCCAAGTAGGCGATAGTTCCAACGGATGGGGTGAGAGAGTCGTTGATCANAACCAGGTCGTTGTCCGTATCGAGNGGGAGTTTGTCGGGGTAAAAGGGGCCGGGCGTTTGCATCGGGGTGATNGTCAGTTGTTCNGCCATTAGACCGGGNANCAAAAAAANGGGAGAAAGTTGNAGCGATTGATTGANGAATGAGCGGCGGTTTGTTTTAAGTTTGTTCATATCCCGATCATGTTTTCTAAAGTGGGNAGANGAAAGTNTAAAAAGAGNAAAAAATAAAACTTGGNATCCCATTCTTTTTGAGATTGCGAAAAGGATAGGAGGGCANTCATAATNANNCTTTTATTTAACCCTCAAAATTATCATACATGAAAAAAATCATTTCTTTGATCATTCTTTCCCTTTTCTCAACGACTTTGTTCGCTGGTGAGTTTCCTGATATCAGCATTAAGGAGCTCCAAAAAGCCATTAAGGACGGCAAAGTTGCAGTAATCGACGTAAACGGAGCTGGTTCCTACAAAAAGGGCCACATTCCGACCGCAATTTCCTTTGCTTCCAATGGCAAGCAGCTTGCCAAGCACCTGCCCAAAGATAAGAGCACCTTGGTTGTTGCCTATTGCGGTGGTCCTGGATGTGGTGCATACAAGCGTGGCGCCAGTGCCGCGGCCAAACTCGGATATAAGAACGTGAAGCATTTGTCCGCCGGAATCTCCGGTTGGAAACGCTCTGGAGCCGAAGTTGCCAAAAAGTAACTTTATCAGAGTCTCTTTCAAAAAGGGCGTCCGATGGGCGCCCTTTTTTATTTTAGCTCCGCATATCGAGCTGAAATTGCTCCGAGAGCCTCGTTGATTTCTTTTCTTTCGGTTTCTCCAAAGTAAGAAAATTCTTTGGATAGTTTGGATCGGGGTGTGGTCATTACCGTTTTGATTTTTGCGAAAACGGCGTCTTTCAACTCATCGGCTAACCCTTGAAAGGATAGGCTTTCGATCATGTAACTGCACCTTCTCTGCATAAGTCTCTCCTGAAGATTGAATTGGCGGAGGGGTTCGCCCCTACTCTGGAAATCCTTCGCAAACATGGAGTCTTCGAAGGAAATCGCCTGCGGCAAAGGCACTTCGGTCCGGAATAGAGCATAATCTGTGATTCTAGTTGCCTCCAGATTTATTCGAGCTCTTCTTTTTTCAGGGTAATTGGATTCTTCAAGAAGTGAAAATTCCCTGAGCCGATAACTTGCTCCGATGCATCGGTTGACGAACCCCACTTGGTGTTCGAGGATCAAGTTTGCGATGACGTCGCTTTGAGGGATGAGGTATTGGTTCCAACGAAAAAAAGTGCCGGGTTTATTGGCAATCTTCGTCACTACTGACTTGGACATGATTCCCGTCGCATTTGCCCAACTTGCCGGGAAAGTATGATTCCCCGTCAAATGCCAACCTCCGAACCTAAGATCATACGGAATGGAGTGCCCGGTTTCGGTTTTCCTGAAGGCATCGATCGAACCTCCTCCGGGACCGGGTATTACCGAACTGATGAGAAGACCGGGAACTCCTCCGATATCCGAGTTGGCATGGCAATTCATACATCTACGGGAACGGATCGCGTTTGGACGCCAAGATTTGTCGTTGGCCGTCGGTGAAGAGAAAATGTAGGGAATTGCTCCAATTTGAGGATCGATTCCGATAACCTCGATTTGTCCTCCCGGGACATATCCCAAATAAAGGTCTTCGCTGAAATAGATGGCCCGTGGATTTCGGGGTGAAATTCTGCTGAGTTGCAAACTCGTGTTAGAGAAGACTAGTTGCTGAGAGTGTTTGCTTACCTTGAGTTTGCTCAGAAGTGATTCCAGGTAGCTAAGCGGTTCTTTAGGGTCATAGGAAAGCTTTCCCGATTCCAATTCAGCTTTGATCAGGGTAAAGGGATCCCGTGGTTCCTTTTCGAGGTATTGGTGAATGGCGGCTCGAAAGCTTACTTTGGGAAGGTTGCTTTCCTGGCCGTATGAGACGAGCGTCTGAGCGCACAGACAAGCGGTAAAGACTAATTTTACGTCAAACCATTGCATTCCTTCTTGTTCAAAGGGATAATTTGACGACTTTGCAACTAAAGTTGCTTTAAAATGATAAGTTTCTCTTTGCCTTCTTACTCAATCGCAAGCATGTTGGGGTTGTAGGAACAGAGCATGACAAAGGTTATCGTACGTAATTTGGGCTTCATTGCCTTATTCTTGGTTTCAGGACCTGCCCTTTCGTTTGCTTCAACGGGAGAATTGGCAGATCCTTCGGGAGCCTTGTCCGTGACCCTGCCCGCCGGCACGACTTCTTCTCCAAGCTACGTAGTTGCCTCTTCGGGGCTCAAAGGTGAAGCGGTTTTCAGGGGGCAGGTCAAACAGAGTTCCGGTGACGCCGTGACTTTCCATCGTGTCCCCGATTTACTTGATCCGTCCAAAAGCAGCGCTCCTTTCAGGCCAGGCATGCTTGCCACCCAAAAAGCCCGAGCGACCTCCACCTTGGATGGAAATAAATCGCTTTCGAACCTCAGCCTCGTTTTTCCAGGAGCGGCCTATCTTTCCCCGCCCAAGGTGTATGTTGATTTACCCACCGAAGGTAATGATTCCGCGGTGGATTATGAATTGGCCTATGTCTCATCCGAAGTCAACGCAAGCACGGGCTTGGTGACCGGTTTGACCATCGAGGGTTTCGGCAAGGGGTACTCCAATCCTCCGTATATCAAAATCGAGGGCGGACGCCACTTTATCCGATGTGCCGAGAGCGATTCGCCCGAAGAAGGAAAGTTTTATCTTATTCAATCCAACACCGGAGATACGGTTACCTTGGCAAACCCTCTTGGCGATGATCTTTCCCAAGTTTTCAAAAATGAGTCGTTGATCGAAATTTTCGAGGCATGGACCATAGGGTCTCTGTTCGGCTACGAGTCTACTTTCTTGAACGAAGGAAATACATCGATGGCTGATTACGTCTACTTGCTCAAACCCCCAAGTCAGCAAAACGGGACGACCAGTGATTATCAGCCTTATTTTCACGATGGTACATCCTGGAAAGAAGTTGGTGGTTCCGGGGCGGACGTATCCGGAAACGTTATTTATCCGGATGAATCCTTCATGATCGCTCGTCGTGGAAATACACCTTTGGATATTCTTTTGTCTGGGACGGTTCTCACGCAGAACACTTATTTTCAAATCCCCGAACAGGGCAAGAGATTGCTCATGAACAATCCCTTCGGAGTTGATATCATGCTCTCCGATTTGATTTCTTCTGAGAATATCGATGACAATGTCTCCAATGGGAAAAAATGGCTCTCCTCTCCATCTCAGGAAGTAGCCGACAACGTCGAAATTCTAAACCAAGGTATTTGGCACACATATTGGCACGACGGTACGAATAAAGACGTAACGCTTAAGGCTCAGGTCAGTGCCCGCGCAGGGACGGGCGTAGCCGGCTCCATCACTCAGCAGGATTTGTCCATGGAGTCCAGGGCTATCTCCGCTATGTCCAATCCCCCTGCTGGTTCGAATATTGAAGTGACCTCCATTGGTCATGGACTGAGAAGCGGCTTTGTGGTCCGGATCGAAGGTGCACGTGGGAGAAAGACCGACGATGCGAAAAATCAGGTCGATGAAGATGGCAACCAAACCGCCCCCGGAGATGGATTGATCATCGAGTCGGCCGCGAACGGATTTTACAAAATTGAGAAAGTCACGGTCGACACTTTTGAATTGAAGGGTAAGAGCGGTAATTGCGATTTTTTAAGCACAGGAACTGCCAAATGGTCAACCGGTAGAGTTGGAAGTGGATATTCACAGGATGCCTTCGTTTCCTTTATCGGAGGTGGAGGCCAAGGTGCCATGGGGATTGCCCAAGTGCAGAATGGTTCCATTAGCTCCATTATCATAACAAGTCCCGGTTCCGGTTACGTGAAGGCCCCCAAGGTCAAGGTGCATTCTGGTGGCTGGAGGCGGTTGGGTGCAGGAAAGGCCCCTTACAATGATATTCTCATCCCTGCCGGAGCTGGAATCCTTCTTGTCCGCAGGCATCCAAGCGGAGTCTCGTCGAACCTTGCCATCCGCAACCCGATCAAGCTGGACTAAGAGAGCTGGTGGCAGTCGACGTCGATGACGTCGTGTACGTCCTTGTCCAAGGGGAAGTCGGCTCTTCTTGAGTGAAACTGTTCAAGGAACGGACGAACCGAACCTGTCAAGTATAGCAAATGGTAGCGGTAGAAGCCTTTGATTTTTTCCAATGGAGCAGGTGCCGGACCTTTGACGTCGACTTGCGGGATAGGCGTGGCATCCAGTGCTTTTCTCCATTGTTGAGCGTAAAATTCGACTTTTTCCTCGCTCCTGCCCTTGAATAAATGGCGAATCAGATGTCGGTAAGGCGGGTAACCGAATTCTTTCCGGAGTTCGAGTTCTTCTTCGGAGAAGCCGTGGAGGTCCGCTTTGCGTGAATACTGAATGGATGGGGCATGGGGAGCATAGGTTTGTACGAACACTTCCCCTGCCCGATCCCCGCGCCCTGCTCTTCCGCCAACTTGAACAAGCAATTGGAAGGCTCTTTCCGAAGCCCTGAAGTCTTCCATTCTCAAGGGGAGGTCCGCATCCACCACTCCGACTAAAGTGACATTGGGGAAATCTAGACCTTTTGCGATCATTTGGGTACCGACCAAAACGTCGATTTTACCTCTCCTGAAATCATTGAGTACTTCGCGAAAAAGGTTTTTTTTGGTCATCATATCCGCATCAATTCTCATTACGACGGTTTTTCTAGGAAGAAGATCCCGCACGATATCCTCGATTCTTTGTGTGCCGTGCCCTTTTTTGCGAATGTCGAATGACTTGCATTCGGGGCAGCATCTCGGAGCGGGTTTGCGGTAACTGCAAAGGTGGCATCTGAGGTACCCGTCCGTCCGGTGATAGGTCATGGCTATACTGCAATCCTTGCACTGCTCGACAAAACCGCATTCCGGACAAAGCATAGTGGTGTTGAATCCCCTTCGATTCAGAAAAAGGATACTTTGTTCGCGGTCGGTGAACCTTTGCCGCAGAGCCTCCACCAATGGTTGTGACAAGATAGGAGGGATTTTTTCTCGCAGGCTTTCCTTTCTCATGTCGACGAGATGGATAAGAGGGAGTTCTCTGCCGTCGATTCTCTTCGTCAACGAGCTCTTGGAGTATTTTTTGATTTCGACGTTGTGAAGCGTTTCCAAAGAGGGTGTCGCAGAACCGAGTAGGCAGACGGCCCCGTTTAGCATGGCCCGATAAACCGCGACGTCTCTACCGTGATATCGCGGGTTTTCATCCTGCTTGTAAGCTGGCTCATGCTCTTCGTCGACCACGATGAGACGGAGGTTGGGTACCGGGGCGAAAATAGCTGACCGAGCACCCACGACGATCCGTGCGTTTCCTTGAGTGATCGAACTCCATGCATCCAACCTTTCACCGGCCGAAAGATGACTGTGCCAAACCACGACCTGTTCTCCTTGTCTGCTGAAGCGGTGGCGCAAACGGGAGACCGTTTGAGGCGCAAGCGCGACTTCAGGGACGAGGAATAAAACGCTTCCCCCCATCGACAAGGCTTCCTCCATGGCTTCAAAGTAGACTTCGGTTTTGCCCGACCCCGTAATCCCGAGAAGCAGATGCGTTGAAAAGCAGTTCTTTTTCAAACTATCCTTTATTTCTTTGGAGGCTTGGCTTTGCTCATCGGTAAGTTTGACTTCCGCATATACTTCGTCTGCCGAATCCATTAGATCATCTGAATATGCCACCCGCTTCACGGAATTTTTGGTTTCCATGGCCAGCCCCTTTCCCATAAGCCCTTTGGCGACGCTTTCCCCCACCCCAAGATGCTTGATCGATTCGTTGAGAGGTGCCGGTCCGGCTTGTTGGCTCAGGTACTCAAGGAGAACGCGTTGCTTGGGGGATCTGGACACAAGTTCCTTCCCTTTGTCCGTTAATCCAAGTTTGGTGATCTCGAGCATTCTTTTTGTTTTCTCACCCGTTCCATCCCTCACAGCTGCAGGGATCATACCCTCAAGTACGGATTCAATCGAAGTCGCGTAGTATCCGCTCATCCAGCGAGCCAAGGATATCAAGTCGGGGCTCAAAACCGGGTCATCTCGAACGAGGGATAGAACGAATTTGAGTTTTTCCACGGATGCAGGGGGAGATTCAGGCGTAAGTGAACTTACTATTCCAAGGGTTTTTCTATGACCGAGTGGAATGATTACCAGTGACCCCAGGTGGATCCGTGGGGCAAGTTTTTGGTCTAAAGCGTAGGCAAGAGCTTTCTTGAAACCGGAGAGAGGCTGAACTTCGATGGTTTTGGAAGTGTTCGTCACCTTTTTCGCAGGTCGTAGCACAGGAGTCTTGGACCTTGACCCGCTCGTCTGTCGTTTTCGTTTTGCATGACGTAGAGCAAGCCCTTGCTCAGTGCTGGCAAAGTCCAAGTACCGGGAGCGAAGAAAAGTTGGTGTTTGCTTATTAGCTTCCAACCTTTCTTGTCCATTTTAACGATTAACAAAGATCCTATTTCGGATAAGCAGATGAAGAAATCCTCCACTTTCAGGAACGCTCCCCTGAACAACTCCAAGTTGAGGGAACGTCCATCTACCTCATCAGTCCAATGTATGCGATCACGCCAGTAAGCTTTCCCATTGCTGGGGTTTACGCAGAACACATCGGCTCCCTGCTGGTGCCTTCCCGCTACCCCGTATAAGGCTTTATCGAAAACGATCGGCGTCATCCAATGAACGTTAAGCGTTTGATCGGACCAAACGATTGAAGGCGTAAAGCGTTTGTCGAATTCTAGGACAACGCCTCCTTTTTCGTAGCATTCGGAAAGAAAGACCCGATTGTCTCCGATCGGTAGAGGTGGAACTGCGTTGGCGGATTCGTATCTGGCCGATCTCCAAGGGAATCGAGCCAATTTTTTCCCGTTCTCTGGATCGATTACGAGAAGCCCTCCTTCAGGGGGACGGCTTTCTCCGCCTGTGAAGACTAGGCAAACTTCCTTCCCGTGGATGACGGCCCTTGAGGGCGAAGAATAACTGGCTCCCCACGAATCTTTCGTGATCCATTTAGTTTTTCCAGTAAGCCTATCAAAACCGACCACGCACCTGTCTTCACTTCCGCCCACATTTACGATTAGGGTATCTTTTATAACAATCGGAGTGGAGCCTTTGCCGAAAAAATATTGAGGGATGCTAAACTCTTCGCCCAAGTTTCTTTGCCAGACTTTTTTCCCGTTCTTGCTCTCCAGGCAAGTTAACCAAGCGGTCACTCCATGAGCATACAGATGGTTTCCGGCAAAAACTGGGCTTGCTCGGGGGCCATTCGAGTATCCATATCGATCTCGGTATTCGACAGGGTATTGGAAGGTCCAAATCGGTTCCCCCCTCGTTGCATCCATGCAATCGATTCTCTCGTGCCCATCCTTCCGATGAAAGATCGTAAGCAAATTACCTTGGATAGCAGGAGAAGCATAGCCTTCCCCCTTCTTTGTTTCCCACAAAAGCTTGGGCCCTGAAGCAGGCCATTTGCTTGTAATAGCCGTTTCGGGGGATTGTGCATTGTCGTTCGGACCATTGAATCGAGGCCAGTCTGCTGAAACCGCATCATCGGGCAAGGGACTTGCCTCAGCGTGAAAGATCAAGTCGGGAGACTTTCTGGATTCTTCGGCTTGGGAAATCAAGCAGGTCAATGCAAGTGAGATGGCACAAAGAACGGGTAGGGTTGTGAGACCGACGGGGAAAAATGAAAATGGAAATCTGGAATACAAAAGGACTCGCACTGCTTTGTTTTTATGCTTATTGGATACTCTAGAAATAAGTGAAAGAACTCATTAAGTCCACCCCTTCCGTTTTCAAGCAAAGGGAAAAAAGCAGAAACATCCTTAGGTTTCTTCGATTTGCTTTGGTGCTTTTTTTATTCGTGGGTATTTACATGTACGTATACCGCAATCTGATGGAAGCCGAAAGACAGGCTTCGGTTGGGTTGGTCGAGTGTTTTTATTGGGTCCTTACCACGATGTCCACTTTGGGTTATGGAGACATTACCTTCAAGGGAGATGCGGGACGGTTGTTTTCGATGGTCGTAATGTTCACTGGAGTCTTCTATCTCTTTATCGTCCTTCCTTTCGTTTTCATGGAGTTTTTATACAAACCCTTCATGGAGTATCAGACTGGGGCAAGAGTGGCTCGAAAATTCGAACATCCGGGAGGAAAGCACGTCATCTTGACCCATTATGATTCGATTAGTCATGCCTTGATGGAAAAATTGACTCAGTTTGGTTATCCGTTCGTACTGATTGTCGAGAACTTGAAAGAAGCTCTTCGACTCCACGATATGGACTTTCCGGTCATTCTCGGGAGCCTGGATGAAGAAGAAACCTTTCGCCATGCTTCCATCGAAGATGCCGCCATGCTCGTTGCGACCGATGATGATATCCGTAACGTCAACATAGCCTTTCGGGCAAGAGACACCTCGCCTTTGCTTCCCATCGTAAGTACCTGTAGCAGCGATGCCTCGGAAGATATTCTTAATCTGGCCGGTTCGACTCACGTGATCAAGTCGGCCCAGCAGATGGGAAGCTTCCTGTCGCGACGCATTTGCTTTACGGACAATTTTACCCATCTCATCGGTTCATTCGAGGAAGTCCAAATTGCAGAAGTGAACATTCATGGAACCCCTTTGGTCGGGCAACGACTCAGGGATACGAATCTCCGGGAGGAGTATGGCGTAAACGTAGTGGGCATGTGGGAAAGAGGCACCTTCGAACTACCCGCACCCGAGGCCATGTTGAATAATCACACCGTGCTCCTTTTAGCCGGTACTGAAGCAAACTTCAAAAAATACGATTCAGCCTTCAAGGAATTTGCCCTTAACACCGCCCCGGTCATCATAATCGGAGCCGGAAGAGTTGGGCGTGAAACTGCGAAAGCATTGGAGGAGATGGGGATTCCCTATCGCTTTATCGAAACAGATGAAAAGAAGGCTCTGATGGTTTCCCATGCAATTGTGGGAGACGCTTCCGATAAAACCGTTTTGGCACGGGCTGGAATAAACAAATCTCCCGCTGTCGTGATCACTAGTCATAACGACGAAAGTAATATTTATCTTACGATTTATTGCCGTAAGTTGCGTCCGGACATTCAGATCGTCACAAGAGCTTTTGTCCAACGAAACGTGGAACCTCTTCACCGGGCAGGTGCGGATTTCGTCATTTCCCAAGATCACATGGGTGCGACTTCAATCTTCAATCTATTGAGGAGGGCGAAGATTCTTATGGTTACCGAGGGTTTGGACATATTTAGTCAGGCAACCCCTTCCAGTCTTGTCGACGTCAAGCTCAAGGATTCGAAGATTCGTGAAAAGACCGGTTGCAGCATCGTTGCAATTCGAGGAGAAGCGGGAACGGTGATAACTCCTTCCCCCGAAGATCAATTCTGTAAAGATGGTGAAATTATTCTGATTGGAGACGAGGCTGCCGAGAAGGCCTTTGAGGAGAGGTTTTGCTAAGCCTGGGTTATCGCTCCTTTACTCCCGTTCTTATGGCAAAACAACCTCTTTTTCCTTGTCGTTTGGGGACTCTATCTCTTTAGAATTCCCTCTTCTTTTCCTTTCTCGCATGTGGTTTATGAATGTTTGGTGTCCACGCGAGCGGAGGTCTAGTGCCCATGCTCCTCCTTACAAATCCAAATGCCACCGAATGGAATGATCTTTCTTGTCTTGCACTCCTGCTGTTTCGGAGGTGTCGAAAGATGATTTCTACTTTTTTTCGTATTTGGACATTCCCCGCCTTGATTTGTGTTTTGCTTGGTGGCTGCGCCTCCAGGCAAGTGGCGACGCTCCCACAAATGAATGATTTTTCCCGGTATTCGGAGAACTATTATTCGGGCACAGCCAACCTGTGGGCATTGGCTTTAGAGGAAGTCCAGAGGAGTGGAAAGCCTCAGACCCTTCTTTTGGATCATGGTGAAGACGCTTTGGTTCTTCGAGTTAACCTCATACGTTCTGCTCGGGAAAGCGTTCGGATTCAAACTTTCGCCTGGGATTTCGACGAAGTCGGCAAAACAATGATATGGGAACTCGTCCGTGCTCATCTTGACCGGGGGATCAAGGTCGAGATATTGGTAGACCATATGTTCAGCGAGCATGACCCGGAGTTGATCGCTTATCTTGCCTCACTCGGCCCAGGCTTTCAGTTGAAGTATTTCAATCCCAGCGCCAATCGTCTATCTCCTTCTCTTTTGGAGAAACTTACCAACGCTACGGTTGATTTTCATCGACATAACGCTCGAATGCACAACAAGTTGTTCGTTGTTGACGAGCGACTTGCTATTACCGGCGGCAGAAACATTTCAAACGAGTATTATGATCAGTCGATCGGCAGGAACTACAAAGACCGGGATGTTTTAGTCCTGCTCCCCGAGGCCGATGATCTCACGAAGTGCTTGGATCTCTATTGGAATGACGATCATGCGGTATCTTCGAGCGAAATGCTCGAAGTTTCCGAGTTTTTGGCCAGTCGATCTTCCGTTCCCGATTTAAACCGAAGCCACTTTTGTTCTTTCGCGCTTTTGGCAGGGGTGGAAACTCGAGCGAGCGATCAAGATTGGATGCGAAGAAAGTTTACCGATCAATTGAGGACGACGGAAGTCGTATCATGGGTTTACGACTCCCCCGGTAAGGTTTCACGCGCTCCAGTGCTATCTTCTACCGTTTCCAAGGCTTTGACGAAGGCAATCGCAACCGCGCGGGCGGAAGTTTTGATACAATCTCCCTACTTTGTATTGAGCCAGGACGCGCAAAGTCTTTTAGGCGATCTCAAGGCTGTTTACCCTGGAATCAAAATGATTGTTTCGACGAATAGTTTGGCCGCCACCGATAATTGGCCCACTTATGCCGCTCACTATGGAGAAAAACGAATTTATCTTGAGGATTTGAGCTTGGAGATGTGGGAGTTTAAACCGATACCCGAGGGAATCGAATCAATGATGAGTTACCGGAAGTTGCTTCGCCGCCTCCCCTTGCCCAGCGAAGTTTCTCGGCACGGGGAAATCAAGTTCAAGATCGATCGAACCCTTCCCTCGGTCGGAGACGTTACCCGCGACCCGAGTTCTCCGCAAAAGGGAGGAGTGGATAGGCTTAATCCTCATTTGGAAGTTCCGCCCTATCTCTCCATGCACGCAAAGTCTTTGGTTGTAGATGGTAGGTTGTCCTACGTCGGTTCCTACAATTTGGACCCCCGGTCGGATTCCTACAATACCGAGGTCGGTCTCTTGGTCTTGGATAATGACTTCGCCTCTCGTCTTAGAAGGAGCATTCTCAAGGATGCCTCTCCTTCCAATAGCTATTTGATCGGCTCGAAGAAGAAAAAGCCCGTGATCAGCGCCGTCAACTGGGTTTTTAATGTTTTGTCGGAGAAACTTCCGTTTCTTGATCCTTGGCCCATTCGTCCCCATACTTCATTCCGATTGAAGAAAGGAATGGAACCTGTGCCCGAAGGTGATTCGAACTTTTTCAAAAATTGGGAAGACGTGGGCAACTTCCCCGGACTTAGTTTGTGGGCAAAAAAACAAATTTCGGCCCGTCTATTCAAGACAACCGGAATGATATTCAAACCCCTTCTATAGTTCTTTACTTCCAAGTTGACTAAAGAATAATTCCTTCTAATTTCGATATTATATGAAATTATTTTTAGCTGCTTTCGCTCTCCTCTTCGTTACTTCTTTTTCGGTGGACGCCAAATCCAGGTTGGGAGAATATTATCTTGGTTTCGGTTACTCCATTATCGACGGAGGCAAAAAGGCCGACCTTGACGGTGATGCCTTCCAGTTCTCCGCGAACAGTCTCGCCAGCGATTCCACCGATTTTATTCTGAACTTCAGCTATGGGAGAGCCGACAGCACTCTGAGCGACGGCAATGGCACGACTACCGTATCGGACGGTACGACTTTCAATATCGGCTTGGATTATGTCTATCACTACGATGAAAACGTATTTCAAAACGGTATGTTCAGGCCCTATGCTGGGTTGGGCATAAGCTATCTCGGTGACGATTTGGGAGTGACTCTGGGAGACGACGGGTTTACTTGGAGCTTTTTGGCCGGCACCGAAATTCTCTTTACCGACAACTTTTCCTTTATGCTTGGAGGAAGGTTCATGGGGTTGTGGTCTGACTTCGGTGAAAACGACTTCAGCTTGCATACGGGCTTGAGTTATTGGATCAACGACGTTCATGGGATTTCCCTAGAATACAACCGGGCCTTTGATAAGGAAGTCGACTTCATTACCCTGAAGTACCTCTATTCCTGGCAGTAATTTGCGTTGGCCGAGTCGGGTTTTTGATTGAATAACAAAGAACCTTATTTCGAGGACATCCCTGACCGCAGGGATACCAACAGTCTGAAATGGGGTAAGTATTCAGGCAAAGACGTCATCCCCCTGTGGGTTGCCGACATGGACTTCAAATCTCCTCCCGGGGTACTAGAGCAGGCCTCGAGGGATGCACGGTTCGGCAACTTTGGTTATGCCAAGTGCCCAAGCGGACTCGTCGATGCGGTCATTGAAAGATCCTTCGATTTATACGGATGGAAAATCGAGCCATCTTGGTTGGTTTGGTTGCCTGGTATGGTTTGCGCTCTAAACGTATCTTGCCGAGCCTTTGAGCACGAGAGTTCTCAAGTTTTTACTCAAACCCCGGTTTACCCCCCTTTTCTTTCGGCCCCCGGAAACTTTAATCTCCCCTGTACCCGTATCCCCATGGTTCTTGAAGAAGGAAGATTCGGTATTGATTTCGAGGCTTTGGAATCGTTGCCGACCAGTCCTTCCGACCTGTTCATGCTTTGTCATCCTCACAACCCCGTTGGAAGCGCTTTCACGAAGGATGAGCTCGATAAATTTGCTCAATGGGCTTGCCGGAGGGAACTTTTTGTCTGCTCCGACGAAATTCATTGCGACCTCTTACTGGATCCCGGTTTAAGCCATATGCCCTTGGCCCAGGTGAATCCGGAGATCGCCGACCGAGCCATTACCCTGATGGCTCCCAGCAAAACTTTCAATTTACCTGGTTTTGGTTGCTCGTTCGCCATCATCTCCAATGGTAACCTCAGACGCAGGTTCAAAAAAGCGATGGCGGGCATCGTCCCGGATCCTCCGGCGATGGGTTTTTCCCTCGCCGAGAGTGCATACCGCACGGGCGAGCCTTGGCGTATGGAGCTATTGGATTACTTGAGAGAGAATCGGAATTTCACTCTTGATGAACTCTCGAGGATCAAGGGCATCACCCCCTATTCTCCTCAAGCAACTTACCTTTTGTGGATTGATGCCCGTAACCTTCCCGTTGAAAATGCCCAAAGCTTTTTCGAAGATGCCGGGGTTGGCCTGTCTGATGGGAAGGACTTTGGGGCACCTGGTTTTCTTAGGCTTAACCTTGGTTGCTCCAAGCAACTTTTAGGTCAAGCCCTTGAACGAATGGTATCCGCCTGCGTGGATTTTTAGTTTTTATGGGAAAAGGCAAGGACGATCGTCTGAGCGAGCTTCGCAATTTGATTCGGGATCACGATGAAAGGTACTATCGTGATGCCAATCCAAGCATTGGGGACCAAGAGTACGATCTTTTGAAGCAAGAGCTTGAGGGCTTGGAGCAAGCCATCGATCCTCTTGGTTTGTTCAAGACTGATGCCACTACCCCGGTTGAAGGTGAAAAGAGTATCCCTCAGGTAGGAGATGATCGCCTCGAGTCATTTGAGTCACATCGACACCTTCTTCCCATGCTGAGCCTCGACAACACTTATGATGAAGAGGAGTTTTTTGAATTTGACCAAAGATTGAGAAAACTTTTCGGTGATTCCGATCTGCCCTATGTCGTAGAGCCGAAAATCGACGGCGTTGCCGTCTCTCTTACCTACCTCAACGGTGTGCTTGAGACGGCCGTGACCCGAGGGAACGGGATCGAGGGAGACGTGATTACCCAAAACCTAAGGCACATAAGCTCCTTGCCCTTTGATCTTTCTTCTTTCGATTTACCCGACGTACTTGAAGTTCGGGGCGAAATCTTCATGAGTCACGAAGAATTTTCCCGCTTGAATGATAACCGAGCACAGGAAGGTCAACCCCTGTATGCGAATCCAAGAAATTTGGCTGCTGGCACGGTTAAACTACTGGACCCCAAGGAAGCTGCCACCCGAAAGCTTGAAATCGTTCTCTACGGAATTGGTTCCTGTACGCCCGAATCGCGCTTTTCAAACCAATCCGAGTTTCATCGGGCCATAAGAGATTGGAACTTGCCGACGGTTGAATTTCTCAAATCCGTTCCTTCGGCAACGGATGCCTGGAAAGCGATCCAAGAACTCGATCAAAGAAGGCATGGCTATGGATATCCCACGGATGGCGCGGTGGTAAAGCTTGATTCATTCGAAATGCAAAGGATTGCCGGAAATACCGCCAAAGCACCTCGTTGGGCCATTGCCTATAAGTTCGAGTCCGAGCGCCAGGAAACTTTTCTTGAAGAAATTGCCCTGCAGGTTGGGAGAACCGGTGCCGTTACTCCCGTAGCCTGCCTTCGTCCAGTCCAGTTGGCGGGTACCACCGTATCACGGGCCAGTCTTCATAATGCCGATGAGATCAGGCGTAAAGATATCCGTGTAGGTGATTTCGTCATAGTGGAAAAAGCCGGTGAGATCATACCTCAAGTCGTCGAGACGGTTCCCGCCAAACGAAAGTCCGAATCAGTGCCCTATGAGTTTCCTTCGGACTGTCCTTCGTGTTCAAGCGTTCTCATAAGGGAGGCCGGTGAAACTGCTTGGCGTTGCCCGAATCCTGGATGCTCCGAGCAAGTGAAAGGCAGATTGAGGTATTTTTCGTCTCGAAGTTGCATGGACATTGATCATTTGGGTGAAGCGGTAATTGATCAACTAGTCGATTTGGAAAAGGTTCGAAAAGCCTCTGATTTATACGAATTGAAAAAAGAGGATTTTCTCGAACTTGACGGTTTTGCGGGAAAATCCGCGGAAAACCTGTGCGAATCGATAGGGAAAAGCAAACAAGCGGGACTTAGCCGCCTTCTTTGCGCATTGGGAATCAAACACGTCGGTTCTTCCGTGGCTAAGGAATTGGCGGGGCGTTTTTCAAGTCTAGCCGAATTGGCCAATGCCTCGCAGGAAGATCTCATCGGGATGGATGGAATCGGGGCCGTCATGGCGGAAAGTATTTCCTCCTACTTCAAAGACCCGGATAGCCAATCCATGGTGCAACAGCTTGAATTGGCGGGAGTCGTCACCACGCGCCCCGAAGTCGACTCGAAGGATCTGCCTTTTTCCGGACAATCTTTTGTCCTGACAGGCGCTTTGGAGGCCTTTTCACGTCTGGAAGCGACCCGTATGATCGAAGAAAAAGGCGGGAAGGTCTCAACCGGCGTAAGTAAAAAGACTTCTTTCGTCGTTGCCGGTCCAGGCGCTGGGTCCAAGTTGAAGAAAGCTCAAACTCTTGGCGTCGAAGTGCTCTCGGAAGAGGAGTTCGTTGGCCTTTTGGGTAATCCCTGATTACTCTGGTCGATAAGAACGAATAGCATTGAGGGAAAAGCGTTCTTTCGCTATTGACTCCTATTGCATTCAAGTTTGCCAACACCATGACCAAATCTGAAAAAAAGGGTTTCGACCCCGTTGAAGAAGCCATTGCTGAAATTGCGAATGGCAAGATTGTCATCGTCACCGACGACGAGTCGAGGGAAAACGAGGGCGACTTGATCATGGCGGCTTCAAAAGTCACCCCTGAGGCGATTAACAAAATGATTGTTCATGGGCGCGGACTCATATGCGTTCCTTTGCTCAGCAACCAATTGACTCGTTTGGGAGTATCCAGCATGGTTCCTCACAATCGGGAAGCTCAACGGACTGATTTCACGGTTTCAGTCGATGCTGCGGAAGGAATCACTACTGGAATCAGTGCCTACGACCGTTCCAGTACGATTCGTATTTTGGCCAATCCCTCCGGTAGCCCGGAGGATCTTGTCCAACCTGGGCACGTCTTTCCTCTGAGGGCTCGTTCCGGTGGCGTTCTCGAACGGGCTGGTCACACGGAGGCAGCCGTTGACCTCGCATCTTTGGCTGGCTTGCATCCAAGCGGAGTGATTTGCGAAATTCTCAAAGAGGATGGAAGCATGGCTCGGTTGCCCGACCTTCGAAAATTAAAGAAGAAATGGAATTTGAAGCTCATCTCGATTGCTTCGTTAATCGAATACCGCCATCAACGCGACCGATTGATCGAGAAGTTTTCGGAGTCCGACTTTCCCACTGCCTTCGGTACTTTTACCCTTCATGTCTTCAAGAGTATTTTAGACGGCAGGATTCATTACGCTTTGACCAAAGGAAAAATACCCTCCCGTTCCTCTACGCTGGTCCGCGTTCAGACGGCCAACGTCATGAACGACGCGCTCGGCTTCAATCAAAGCAAAGACAGTCAAAGACCCATTGATCAAGCCCTTCATGCCATTTCGGAAAAAGGGTCGGGAGCCCTTTTGTATATGGAACCGAGACGGACTGAGGCCAGAAGCGAAGACGTTGTCTCGTCGGAGCCCAAGCTTGATGCCCTGACCGTTCCCAAAATGGATTTTCGGGATTACGGAATAGGAGCTCAAATCCTGGTTGATCTAGGGATCAAAAAATTAAGATTGCTTTCCCGTGACCGCAGGAAAGTTGTCGGACTTGAAGGCTATGGCCTGGAAATCACCGATTACGTTCTGCTCCCAAAGAAATGAGCCAGTCCCCCCCCAGCGACAAAAGAATTGATCCGAGTGGGTTTACCATTGGTATCGTTGCTGCTTGCTACAACGAGGATCTGATCGAATCACTCCTTGATAAAGTCGCCGCCGGCATCTGCGAGAATGGCGAACCCGCAGAATTACTTGTCGAGCGTGTTCCCGGTTCTCACGAAATTCCCTGTGCCGTCAATCTTATGCTCAATGCCCGACCTTTTTCCTGTATGATCGGACTTGGAGTCGTCATCAAGGGAGCGACTTCTCATCATCATTTGGTTGCCGAAAGCGCGGGCAATGCCCTTCAATCATTATCACTCAGCCAAGGGGTTCCCGTCATCAATGGAATCATCGTTACCGATGACTTGAGTTCCGCAGAGGAAAGAATCACCGGGCGCCTGGACCGGGGGAGTGAATTTGCCCGGGCTGCCCTGGAGATGGCCCAATTACACGAAAAATGGACGAAGACCTAAATACCAATCCAGTTTGGAGTCAACGCAGGCAAAACCGGGCCACCGCTTTCCGTTTTCTTTTTCAGTGGGAAATGAACCCTCCCGATGATTTGAGCGCCGACTTGACGGAGTTCTTGGGGCGCCTCGGAGGCAAGGAGGATTTCTACTCGTATGCAATCGAGCTGGTTGACGGTGTTATCGACAAAATCGAAGTGCTCGATTCCATCATACGCGAGCTCGTCGACAATTGGGAGTTTTCCCGGATAGCCAAGGCTGACCTGGCTTTGCTTCGGGTTTCCCTTTATGAACTGAAATACCGTTTGGACATTCCCCCTGTCGTGATTATCGACGAGACCCTCGAGATCAGTAAGGAATTTTCAAGCGAAAATTCACGTAAGTTTTTAAACGGGGTTCTGGACAAAGCAAGGTCCATGATGCCCAGGCCCGCCCGCAAACCTGCCGTTTAGCTTTTGCCTATTGCAAAGGCTCGAAAGCCAATTTGTTTGAGTTCGGAAAGGTCGATCAGATTTCTGCCGTCGAAGAAGCAGGCGGGTTTTATCATTCCCTCGAAAATCTTCCCCAAATCCATTTCCTTGAATTCATCCCACTCGGTCAAAAGAGCGATCGCATGTGTGCCTAGGCAGGCTTCTTCGGCATCCGTGCAAAAGGTGATGCGATCCCCCTCTCCTTCGGCCAATCCAAGAGAGGAAAGAATGGAACCAGGGTCGACCTTGGGGTCGTAAATGCGCAAGTCGGCCTTTTCTTCCAGTAAACGTCTGCAAACCGCGATAGCCGGGGATTCCCGAGCGTCGTTGGTGTCCTTTTTGAAGGCATAACCCAAGACGGCGATACTCTTGCCGGAAACGGTGTTGAACATTTTGTCGAGAATACGGGTTACGAAGCGCTCCTTTTGATACTCGTTCATCTCCACGACCTGAGACCAATAAGAGGCAACCTCGGGTAGCCCGAAGTGTCTGCACAGATAGGTCAAGTTGAGGATATCCTTCTGAAAGCAAGAACCTCCGAACCCAACCGAGCTCTTGAGGAATTTTGGCCCGATCCTTGAATCGGTGCCGATGGCCCGGGCGACTTCGTCGACGTCCGCTCCGGTCGCCTCACAGAGTGCCGAGATTGCGTTTATGCTTGAGATGCGTTGGGCCAAAAAGGCGTTGGCGGTAAGTTTCGAGAGTTCGGACGACCATAAATTGGTAGTAATAATACGCTCTTCGTCGACCCAGTGCCGATAAATTTTGGCCACTTGCTCGACTGCCTCTCGTCCATCCTCGTCGGTTCCTCCTCCGATCAGAACCCGATCCGGGGAAGCAAGGTCGCTCATCGCCGTTCCTTCGGCCAGAAACTCGGGGTTGGATACGACCTGGTAGGCATTTCCATTGGTAGATTCCCCAAGGATTTCTTTTACCATCTGGGCCGTGCGAACAGGGACGGTTGATTTTTCCACTACGATCTTGTCTCCCCCTCCAGCCTCGGCGATTCTCCGAGCGCAAGATTCGACATAGCGCAAATCGGCCGCTTGCCCTGCACCCGATCCATAATCTTTGGTCGGAGTGTTTACACTTATGAATATGATATCGGCCTCCTTTACCTTCTTATCTATGCTGGTAGAAAAGAAAAGGTTTCTGTCGCGGGCTTCCCGAACGATTTCAAGGAGCCCCGGTTCGTAAATGGGGAGATCGTCCGAATTCCAGGAATCAATGCGCTCCTGGTTCAAATCAACCACGGAAACCCGAATGTCGGGACATTTCTTGGCTATCATTGCCATTGTTGGACCACCGACGTATCCTGCTCCTATACAGCAAATATTCATTGTTTGTTCTTAGCGCCTAATTTTGTTTCTTGCGATTCCATAATGAGGCAGTCAATAAGAGTTGCGTTTTACCATAATGCCGGACTTTCAACAAATCACACAGATACCTTGGGGAAGGCTTTTCGTTCTCTTTTTCTTCGTCTATCTTATTTTTTGCGCGCTGGCCGCCTTTTACGGCGATAAGATCCTCTTTCCTGCCCCCTCCCCGCCCAATTGCCGGAACGATCATGTGGACTTCTACCTGAAGACCAAATCGGGCATCAGGATTGCCTGCGCTCGCAGGACGCCGACCAAACCAAACGGACTTGTGGTTCTTTACAGTCACGGCAACGGCGAGGATATCGGGAATCTCGAGCCCCTTCTTGATGAAGTGTCTGAAAAAGGCGTCCAAATCTTTGCCTATGATTATCCGGGTTATGGCCTGAGTGGAGGCAAACCCAGCGAAGCCGGTTGCTATGAAGCCATTGATGCGGCCTACGACCACCTGACCGATGAGTTGGGAGTCGATGCCGGTCGCATCGTGGTATGGGGTCGTTCGCTCGGCACCGGCCCCTCTTGTTACCTTGCCTCCACTTGCGAAGTAGGAGGACTTTTGTTGGAAACTCCTTTCCTCAGCGCTTTTCGAACGGTGACCGAGATACCCGTCCTTCCCTGGGACCGCTTTCGTAACTTGAGCCGTATTCAAGACATTAATTGTCCCTCCTTGGTTATTCACGGTAAGCTCGATGAAGTCATACCTTTCAGGCAAGGCCGTAAAATTCACCGCGAATTACCTCAACCCAAGTCTTTCCTCGAGATACCAACCGCTTCCCACAACGATCTTCAGTCAAAAGGCGGACAGCGCTACGAATCCGCGATCGATGATTTTTTCAAACAGTTGATTGAAGGTTGATGCAAATGCATTTGGCTGTTATTGAACAAAAATAGCTTGTTTTCGTCTAAATGAAGTGGATGCGTGTGATATGTGTGTGGAAAAGATAGTATGTTGGGATTGAATAGAAGGGAAGGTCGGGTGTTTCGCTTTTCCTTGGTAGCCCACGGATTTGTTGCTTTGGTTTGTGCGGTTTTTGGGTTTTTACCAAGTTGCGAAGAGGTAGAGAAGGTTCATGTGTTCGAGTTGGCGTCTGCTTCCCCTTTCCCTGCCGATCTCCCACCCGTTCAACCCCCTCAACCTCCAAGCCCCCCGAAGCCTAAGCCCCCCAAAGTGGTTGAACCCAAGCCGACTCCCCCCAAACCTAAGCCTAAGCCCCCCAAAGTGGTCCGACCCAAACCGAAGCCCACTCCGCCCAAGGTAACTCCCAAACCCACTCCTCCGAAACCGAAACCTACACCGCCCCCCCCTAAGACAGTCTCTTTCGATCAATTCAAGAAGGATCACAAATTGCCCGATCCCCCGACTCGCAAACCAACTCCAACTCCAACCCCGCGTGTCGCTCGGATCGACAGTTCGAGGTTCTCTTTGCCGGCTCCAACCCTAGGTGACAACCCTTCTCCTTCAACCGTGCCGCCCAGCGTTTTGAACGCCTACCTCTCTCAGGTGCAATCCAAGTTGGATCGCGTTTGGAAAAGATTGCAAGAATCCACCGATCTAGGTTTTGGAGGGGAAGCCCGGTTGAGCTTCCGGGTATCTTCCAACGGCACGATTCTTTCTGCTCGGTTATCAAAACAGTCAGGAAATAAAGCTCTGGACGACCTTGTTATGCGGGTCAGTCGGATGGTCGGAAACGTGGGGCCACCCCCCGGTGGCAAATTGGATTCTTCGCTCGAAATCCCCTTCCTCGTTAACTGAGTCAAGGCATGAAGTTTGATTGGAAACGCCCTTTGTCGCCAATTCTCCTCGTGCTCGGTCTTTTGGTTTGCATTTTGCAGGGTGATGAAATGCATGGAGCCGTTACCGGAGTCAGCCTATTCCTAATTTCCTTTGCCTTGATTCTCGGTTTTTCCCGAGGTTCTTCGTAGCCTCTCTTCCAATTCTTCCCTTTCGCTCTCCTTGATCGATTGCGAAATCAAATACTCTTGAATTGAAAACGCTTTCCTGTTGCGACGGGCAACCTTCAAGTATCTACCATTCCCCTTGAGCTCGGTTGCGAACTCGTTGTCCTTGAGAAAACCTTCGAGCTTTTGGATTATACTCGCCTCCTGGTCCTCTTCTTCGACCGGAAAGGCGACCTCCACCCTCCTGAAGAAATTTCTCGGCATCCAATCGGGACTTCCCAAATAGGTTCTTTGATGCCTGGGGGCGTTCTGGAAGTAGCAAACCCTACTGTGCTCGAGAAAGCGCCCTAAAAGGCTCCGCACGGTCACGTTCTCGCTCAAGCCCGTTATGCCGGGTTTGAGACCGCAAATCCCACGAACGATCAGGTCAACCCTGACACCTGCCTGCGAAGCCGCATACAAGGCATCGATGCACTTGGGGTCGATCAAGCTGTTTACCTTTATGATAATTCTCGCATCTTTGCCCGCTCGCGCTGCTTGGGCTTCCTGACCGATCAATCGGATCATGGTGTCGTGGAAAGTGAAAGGAGCGACCAG
Organism: Opitutia bacterium; assembly: GCA_002722545.1. GTDB lineage: Bacteria > Verrucomicrobiota > Verrucomicrobiia > Opitutales > Seribacteraceae > Seribacter. The sequence continues at coordinate 72,460 of PBMI01000018.1, forward strand.
CAGCTTTTTAAAATTTGGTTTCCGGGTGTACCCGGTCAAGGAATTGAACAAATTGGCAATATCAGAAGTATAGCTCGGCTTGGCCGTGAAAAAGCTGAAGTCAGTGTAGGTTTTTGCGGTGCTTGGGTGGTAGTTCCCGGTACCTAAGTGGGCGTACTTGCGCAGTTTGTTTTTTTCCCTTCTTACCACCAGGCAACATTTGCAATGAGTTTTGAGTCCCGTCAAACCGTATACCACATGCACGCCTACCTCTTCCATTTGCCTGGACCACTGAACATTCGCTTCCTCATCGAAGCGGGCCTTCAATTCAACGAGGGCGGTTACCTGCTTGCCGTTGCGGGCGGCATCCATCAAGGCCTTCACGATAGGCGAATCTCCGCTCGTTCGGTAAATGGTAAGCTTAATCGCAAAGACCTCCGGGTCCTTTGCCGCCGCCTTCAGGAAGTCGACTACGGGAGTAAAAGAATCGTAGGGATGATGAAGAAGCACGTCTTTCGCCGCCATCGTTTGAAAGATAGACTTTCCCGGAGTCAAGGCTTTGAGGACACGAGCCTCGAACGGTTTGAATTTCAAGTCGTCCCGATTAACCATGCCGGGCAGGTTCATGAGCCGGTACAGGTTGATGGGGCCGTTGATGTGGGTAACGTCGTTATGGCTCAACCCCGTCGACTTAAGGAGGTACTCGAGGATGCCCTTGTCTGCGTTTTCATCGATTTCCAGCCTGACGGCCGCCCCCTTTCGTTGGTTATGCAATTCCTCTTCTATGGTCAGAAGCAGGTTCTCGACCTCCTCCTCGTCGAAATACAAGTGAGAGTTCCGGGTAATCCTAAACGCCCAGGCTCCCTCCTCGATATGCCCGGGGAAAAGATCGCTCACGAAATGCCGCACCACCTCGGAGAGAAAAACGAAGGTTTCCTTCCCTCTTTTGGGCTCCCCTACCCGCACCAATCGTGGCAAAATACGCGGTACGGGTACAACCGCCATCAAAGGCTTGCTCTTCTTCTTGCGGGCGTTGCGCAGGGCGACGATCAAATTCAAGGACTTGTTCAGGATCAAAGGGAAAGGATGAGTCGGGTCAATTGCCATAGGGGTCAGGACAGGATAAACCTCCCTTCTGAAATAAGTTCTCAACCAAGTGAATTCCTCCTTGGTCAATTTATCGACCGCCTTGAAGACTACCCCTTCATTTTTCAAAGAAGGTTGCAGTTCCTCGCGCCAGCAAGTGTATTCTCGTTGCGACATGGCCTGAGCCCGCTTTCGGACCTCGTCCAGCAAAGCTTGGGGGGACGTTCCGTCCATGCTGGGGCGGGTAATTCCGGCATCCACCTTCTGCATCAGTCCGGCCACCCTGATTTCATAGAACTGATCGAGGTTCGAACTTACGAAGGATAAAAATCGAGTACGTTCAAGCAACGGATACTTGGATGAAAATGCCTGATCCAAAACCCGCTCGTTGAAGGCCAGCCAGCTAAGTTCGCGGTTGAAATAGGATGGTTTCTCCTTCTTGGAGGAAGATCGTGAGCTAGTGGATTGGTGAGTCATTGGCGTATCCTCTCATTGTAGAGCTTTGTTATGATCGGACAACGGCAAAGTCGTTTTCCGGTTTTCCGAGAGAAGTAAATCATCCCCCCTCCCTTGACCTTTCGGCGGCATTGGGCTATGTTAATGGTGTTGATCTTTGAAACTTTGATGGGGGTGTCCCGGATTCGACTGCAATGTGGAAAGTCCGGTCGCGCGCCGAGGATGACGCTTGGCCTCGTAAAAAATGCTTCAAACCATTACATGGCAAATCCAATGTAGTACCCTTCGAGCCTGAGCTCGAAGCTCTTGCAGCTTAGTTCTGCAACGTCCACAGTCTATCGACACCTGCTAGGTAGTCGGGGCGTCAAAAGGCAGGTAAAACCTCGGAGCGTTTGGTTGTCTATCGGAGGCTAAACGGCTGAAGACAGCATCGGCTTGAAAGGTGTTCCTTCCTTAACCAAGCTTAAATCATTAAGAGAACTATGCATGTAGACGCCGGATCGGAAAGATTGCGGGACGCGGGTTCGATTCCCGCCACCTCCACCAAAGTTTCAGGGACCCTTTTGGGCAGTTTCCCTTTTAGGAATGCAGGTTTCAAGCGGTTCCTAGGCTCTTTTTTGACTAAGCCAGTTTTGACAGATTTAGACCCGTTTTGACCCGATTTCCCAGAAATCTCAGTCAATATCTCAGTCAACGGTCCGTCATCGGGTAAATTGCGAATCACTACTCCTGTTGGGAGTAAATTAGAGTCCGTATAGATTTTGTCGGTCAGCTTCCGACCGGAGTGACGCATGAGTTCCATAGCCGTCCTGGAGTTTACTCCATTTCTTGGAAGATAAGTACACCAAGTGTATCGAAGACTGTGAAAGTCGGCATATCGTCCCATTTCATCCTGATAAGCAATACCTGCTTTCTTTTTAATCAATTTGTAAAGTTCGGGCTCTGGGGTTTTTGATCAAGAGCTGGGCATTGCCTGTATACCTGACGGCGTGGGTTGTGGTGACATTACAAAAGGTTCGTTCGCTTAGACGGGCGGACCTTTTTTATCGCAAGCCGCTACTATCTTCCGAAATAATTTGGTTTAATTTTGTAAGGTAAGAATAAAATAACATGAAAGCAAAAGCACAGACTATAGCTGATAAAGTACTTTGGACAGAGTGAAACCAATTGTAAAAGCCATGGATTGTTGCAGAGACAAGTAGCCCGACTATGAATAATGCACTCTTTCTAGAATTTGATACATGAGATACAGTGATGAAGTAAGAGAAGATTCCTGTGTAAACAGCATGAAGAAACACGAGAGATAATGCTCTTAACATAACATTTATTTGAGCAGAGATGGTTCCAATGACAACTCCTGCATCCCCTGCTCTATCTGCATATCTGAGAGATCTTGCTGCACTTAATTCTGAGTAATGAAGGTTTTCGAATGCTGCAAAGCCTAGACCAGAAAAAATTCCTATTAAAATCGCATGTTTAGGGTTTGCATTCCCTTTTTTTCGGTGAAAGTAAATAAGGACAGGAAGTATTTTGCATAATTCCTCTAAAAGTCCTGTGTGAAGAATAGACCCAGCAAGCTTAACCATGATATTTTTATCACTTGTTAAATCGTTGTAAAAGTCTGGAAGATATTCATGGAGGAGAAGCAAAAGCTCTATGCCGGCTATACCTGTCCCAAAAAGTGAAAGGATTAGAAATTTCCAAGGAGCTTCTGATTTAACAATAAATTGCTTAAAGATGACTCCCCATAAAAAAGCAAAAAAAAGGGCAAAAGCTACTAATTGATATGTAATATGTTCAAGTGTTACGATAAACAACGGCATAACTGCTAGAAAAGACACGCTCCAAAAGATAAAATCTTTTGACATTTCGGTTACATTCGTAGAGTTCAAAGGAATTACTTCTTCTTTGAAATTCATCTCTTTAAGGTCTGCAATGACAGTGCTTCCTTGAACTTTACTTTTTTCAGGCAGTTGACTGTTGGGTTTTGTTTTGTCGGCAAACTCAGGGATAAGTTCCAATTTGACCCAATTTTGAAAACCATTTTTCCAAAGGAAGCTTTCTTCAGTAATTTGACTACTTAAAATTCTATTTTCTATCTCTTGTGTATCAAAAGGGCCTAACTTAATATTTTCTTTGCTTAAATAATACCATTCTTGCATTGATTTAGCTTGGTATATTTGGATTTTTTTTCAACTAGAATGTACAATATAGTCTGATTCAAAAAAACAATCTAAAAGAATTTAGAAAAGTGATTTATTCAAAATAACCTACCCCACCACCCTCAAAACCGCCCTCTTCAACTCGTCGCTGAAACTGCCCCTTATTTGGGCAATTTGAGAGGATCTGAATGTCAGTCACAATTAGAAAGAATATGGAAGAATTGGTAATATTTCATTAGCAGAAGCCATACTTTGTTCATTTCAATTAGGAAATAGGACAACTTGACGATTCTTTGCAATAACGATTGAAGATTTCAGAAAAAATTAAAATTATTCTATTTCACTTTGAAATTTGAAACTTTATTGAATCCGAATGTATCTAAGTAAAAATCGATTCACGATTCTTATAACTTATTGCGTTTGGCTGTTCGGATTGAATGCAAAAACCGCAACTATTCAAATATTTACTGATTCTTTGGACTGGGAGACCATCATAAAAAACAGGAGTGATTTCACCTACAACACTTTTGACATTCAAGATAATGGCTTTGTTTCAGGACAATTACGCACATCAATCTCAGGACAAATCACATATTCTCCAGATTTTAGCATCGTAGCCAGCAATGTAATAGATATTAGAAATTACAGGAAAGACGACAACGGTGATGGCATTTATGATATTCTGGATCCAGATATTTATTATCAAGATTCTTTTACGGGTATGGAGTCGGGTACTTACTATCAAAACTCTTCCATTGTTGGGTCCGTAAACATTGATACTACTTTTTTTGTAACTCGCGAGGTTGGAAGCACTCACTTGAATGCCAGAATCACCGGAGTCATAACATCATCTACACTTGAACTGAATTCACCTGGTGATATTACAGAAAACAGAGACTACTACACGCTGGGATGGAACGGTTCTCTCGATTATGGAAGAACAACTTATCAGTGCAGCTTCACCAACAATGAAAGTGGAGAAGCGTACTCTGCAAATTCGAAGATCAGCAAAACCAACGAAAATTCGATCACTCTCGAAGCTTTCCCTCTTCCAAACACTTCAGGCTCCACTGTAAACACCGACATAATTCTGAACCGTAAGGGCAATCTCTTTCACAAGCAATTCGTTGTTGGAGAAATCACTTACTACTTCAGACTCGTTGATGAGGAAGATTCGGATTCGGATGGCGTTCCTGACATCAGTGACTCCAGTCCTAAGAGATTGCTTTCAAACACCCAAGCCTTAGGAAACGGTTGGAATCAGCACGAAAACTTCGGAACCTTTTTTTCAAATTTAAATAGCGACTGGTATTATCACACCATACTAGGATGGATATATGTACCCAATTGGAACGACGATGGTACATGGATGTACCGCCCGGATGATGCAGGGGGTGAATTTTCATCTGTAACCGGTTTGAATTGGGTTTGGACTACCGCAGAAATTCATCCGTATCTTTACTGTACTGGATATGGAGGATGGCTTTACCTTGCACAAGATATCGTCTTTTATTGGTCAAAATGCTCTGAAAAAAGCCGTTGGTATTTTCATGATAATGAAGTTTCCTTTTGGCAAGCAGTTGAGGGGCAAGAAGATTATTCTTTAGAACTAACTGACGGGCAGGAGGCTGATTGGGTAGTCCAATCTACGAGGGAAGTCGATCCTGTAGAATATGAAAAATTTACGCAAAGTATCCCCGACTTCATAGAATATATTAGTAGACAGAGGAACTCAGGTTCGAACCAAGTATCTTTAGGTTCTTATATGACTATCCCAAACGATTCATTTACCGAATATAAGCATATAAGTGCTACAGTTTATGATTTGGCACCTTTCAAGAATTTAATCTCTGGAATAACTGGGCTTTCAGTCGTTAATCAACATTTACAGGATCTATCCCCCCTATCTTCGAATATAGAATTGGAAGATTTGTTTCTTTATGAAAATTATGTTTCAGATCTAAATCCTATTTCAAGTTTGGTGAATTTGGAAAACTTAAATTTGCATTGGAATGATGTGACAGACATTTCTCCGCTATCAAATTTAATAAACCTCAAAACTCTAGATTTGAGTGGAAATGAGATTCAAAATATCGATCCATTATCGAATTTATTGAACCTTCAGGTATTAAACTTGGAAGATAATGAAATCCATGACTTAACTCCATTGAAGTGTCTTAAGCAATTGGTTGAATTAAGTGTTTCAAATAACAGTATTTCAGATCTTTCGCCACTACAGGAATTACTGAATCTTAAAAAATTGGATATTGGATTTTATGATAGTGCAGGGAATTTACTTAGCTTTTCACCCTTAGCTTCGCTGCCAAATTTAGAAGAAATAACAGTGTACAATCATAGCTATGAAACCGGTTACGAAGAACCATCAGAAATTCAGTTGAAAATCATAAAATCAACATTACCCAATGTAAAAGTAATTGGAAGTCCATGGTAGTCCCAATTAGAGTAGCCGTTTCCCTGAGTGGATAAGTTCTTCTTAGTGGAGATAATTATTATGATCGCATCGATTAAGGGAGAGTAACCTACCCTATCACCCTCAAAACAGCCTGCTTCAATTCGTCGCTGAGACTGCCCCATTTTTGGACAATTCGGGTCAGTATTTGACGGTCTGGCCCAGAAATCTCAGTCAATATCTTGATCAACGCTTCTACTGAGAACTCTGAATCCTGCATAGTTACTGAGGTTACGGTACATTGCGTTTCGGGTTCGATTCCCGCCACCTCCACCAAAGTTTCAGGGACCCTTTTGGGATTAAATTAATCAGCGCTCAATCAACTATTTCAATTTAACAGGAATGTTAGCCGGCTCAATCCATTCAAGAATTGCGGTAGCTAGACCTCTGTTTTCCATGAACTCAAACTTAATCTCATACTCCTTATTTGCTTCAAGCACGATTCTGCCAAATTTGT